>CAZJCX010000263.1:3068-4171 GCA_964544425.1 uncultured Verrucomicrobiota bacterium | reverse complement strand
TTGGCGCGCGAAAACTTCCTCAACTTCGCCAAGTACCTTGTCGATTTTTTTCACTTTCTGCATCTCGCGAAAGAGCGCGCCCACCGGCTGATTGATTTCGCCAACGTCCGCGAGACGTTCGACGCGTGTCTGGAACGCGGGAAAGGTCTGATCGTCGTCACCGCCCATCTCGGCAACTGGGAACTCGGCGCGGCGGCCGTCGCCCAGAGCGGTTACCCGCTGAATGCCGTCGCACTTTGGCAACCGGATCCGAAATTGAACGAGCTGTACCAAAGTTACCGCAAAGCGCGGGAAATCCGGCCGATCCCGTTCGGCCGCGCGGCGCGCGGGTGCATCGCGGCGTTGCGGCGCAACGAACTCGTCGCCGTGGTGGGCGACCGGGACTACTCTGCCTCGCGCGACACGGTCGAGTTCTTTGGGCAGGGCGCCCGGTTGCCCAACGGCCCGGCGAAGCTCGCCTTGGCGACCGGTGCGCCGTTGGTCTGCGTGTTTCTGGTGCGACAGCCGGACGACACGTTCCGGTATGTGGTCTGTGATCCTCTCGAACCCGATCAGGATTCGGAGGCGAAGGTGATGCAACACATCGCCGCGGACTTGGAAGGGGTGATCAGCCAATACAGCGAGCAGTGGTATTTGTTCCACGATTTGTGGAACGTCGAGCAAGACCGGGTGTTGGCGCACGTCGCGGCATTTGGGGAGGCGACCGAAGCATGAAGCTGCTCGCGCTCATCCCGGCTTTTAACGAAGCGGCGCGGATCGGACCGGTGGTGGAACAGACGCGGTCCTTTGTGGACGAAGTCATTGTGATTGACGACGGCTCGCGCGATGACACCGCGGGCACGGCGCGCGGGGCGGGCGCGCGGGTGATCATCCATGAGCAGAACCGGGGCAAGGGCGCGGCGATTTTGACCGGATTGAACCACCTCCGCGAATCCGACGCCGCCGCGGCGGTGTTCCTGGATGCCGATGGCCAACACGATCCTGCGGAGATTCCCCGGTTCAGAGCGGCGGCGGAGACGACCGGGGCGGGGATCGTCGTGGGCACGCGGATGCAGAACGTGGGTGACATGCCGCGGCATCGGTTGTGGACGAATCAATTCACA
>CAZJCX010000263.1:0-2996 GCA_964544425.1 uncultured Verrucomicrobiota bacterium | reverse complement strand
GTGCGGCGCGAGGTTGTCCCCGATCTGAAATTTTCGACGGCCCGGTTCGAAACGGAGACCGAGATGCTCATTCAAGCCGGACGGGCCGGGCATCGCATCGTCAGCGTGCCGGTGCGGACGATTTATCTGGCCGGTCGCGCGAGCCACATCCGTCCGCTGCGCGACACCATTCGCTTCTTCAAGCTGGTGGTCCGGTATCTGTAACGGCGGCGGTTACTCGAACACGATCATCTGGTGCCCGGCGATTGCGGGCACGGTCAATTCCGCGCATCCCGCCCGGTAGGCAAACGGCACCGGCGTTTTCTGCGGAGCGAGATATGCGCGGCGGGGAGATTTCTCCAGTCGCAAGCTGACCGGCACGTCACGCAACGGGATGATGTCTTCGATGATGTCGAGTCCTTGCGTCCGTCGTTCCGCGCAGTAGCTGAGGAGATGAACGATGGTGCGTTTGTTCTGGCGCATCACAGTCGCTTCGAGCGTGCTGGGGCCGGTGACCTTTAACAGCGGTTCCGGGAGGAGCCGGTCGAGGCAGAGCTTGACCAAGTCACGGTACGGGAGATTGCCGTGGGTGCCGTAGGCTTTGAAGATCGGGTAGGGGATGGAGATGATGTTTCCCCGCTGAATCGCCGCCGCGTACGGACTCGCGCCCGGCCGGTAGGGCGTCTGGTTGTGCGAACAGAAGCGTTTCCAAGACCGTTCGAAATACGGTTCGACGACTTTTGCGAGGACGGTGGCGCCGGTGGTGGGTTTCACGCACCAGCCGCGTTCGTACATGACATGATTCGTTGCGCCGAGGCGGATGTAGGTCGCGGTGAACGGAGATTCTCCGAAACTTTTCACGCCGGCTTCCTTCGCGAGTTCGGCGGGCGGCTGGCCGGTGATGAGCAGTGTGCCGCCGCGTTTGACGTACGCGCGCAACCGGGCGGCGAGCGGGGCGTCCACTTTGACCTCGTCCGCGAGGATGAGTAGGTCGTAGCGGCGGAGGTCGCTGCGGGCATTGATGATGTCGAATTGGTGCTTCAACTGCATCAGCATCCTCGTCGCGCCGTCCATCGCGCTGCCGGGCGCGTCGTGATAGGCGGTGCCTTCGCGGAGGAGACCGATTTGGGTGACCGCCTGCGCGCCTTTTGTCCACGGCTCGCATTTTTCCGCGTGGTCATAGACGTGGCCGATCAATTCATACGCCGCCTTGTCGAGCACGCCCCGGGGGTGGAGTTGGTCACCGATGGAACACACCGCGCCGTGGGCGAGCATTTGGCTGACTTCATAATGGAGCGCGGCGCGCGGCTTGTAGCCGCCAAAATCGGCCCAGCTTTTGTGGAAGCGGGCGGTCATGCCCATCGTGGGTTTGCCGTAGTTGCGGGCTTGGCGGACGTTCTTCGGGAAATAGAGATAGCCCCACCCGCCGGTCGGCCACGCTTCGATCTCGACTTGCGTTTGCCAGAAATGTTCTTCGTGCATGTTGGAGTGTTGCCGGCCGTTGAAGAAGACCGTCGCCCCCGGGCTGGTGCGTTTCACCAGCCGGTAAAATCGCTGCATGTAGGCCAATGCGACTTGGTGCGAGTACCTGAGCCGGTCGGCTTCGAGTTGCGGATTCAAGCCGGCGCGCTCCATGCCTGCCAGCGCCCATTTGCTGACGGTTGGTTGATCCCAGCACATGTCGAAAAAGATGCCGTCCACGGGGCGGAAAGCGCGGAGGATTTCCTGCGTCTGCGCCGCGAGGAATTCCTGATACGGACTGCTCATGTCGAGAATGAACCAGCCGGGTTGAAACACATCGGCACCCCACTTGACGTGGGTCTTGTCGGGATTTTGACAGACCCAGTCGGGATGCTGCGCGGCGGCGTACTCATCGCATTGGACGCTGATGTAGATCGGCGCGCGGATGCCCTCAGCGTGGAGTGCGTCCACTTGCCGGCGCAGCAAGTCGAGGTTCGGGGGGAGACCGGGATGTCGTTCGGGGCGTTTCGTGTTGTAGTAGAGATGGCCGTGGTGGCACTTGGCGAAGACGGTGACGCTGTTGACGTGCGCCCGTTTCATGGTGCGGGCAAAGGCGCGGGCGTCGAAGTCGGCTCCCACATCGGCGATGGCGGGTCCGGTATGGAAATCGAGATGGATTTGGCGTTGGCGAAGTTGCATGGGCGCGGAAAGTAGCGAACGGGCTGCGTTGTGGCAAATGGAATGTTTGACCGCCAGAGAGTGCATTGACAGAGGGGGGTGGTTTGGTATTCTCCGCGCCGAAGTTTCCCCCGTAGTAGGAGGTTGGTTCCCTGCCGGTGTTGTGCCGCGCAGCGCCAACTCACAAAGAAAGCTCAAATATCATGGCCAAGAAATCTGCAAAAACGGTGAAGAAGTCAGCGAAGTTTGTTTATTTGTTCGGCGGCGGCAAGGCCGACGGCAACGGCTCGATGAAGCCGTTGCTCGGCGGCAAAGGCGCCAATCTCGCCGAGATGTCGCGCATTGGTTTGCCGGTGCCCCCGGGTTTCACAATCACGACGGAAGTCTGCACCTATTATTATCAGAACAAGAAGACCTATCCGAAGGTGCTCGATGCGCAGGTCAGGACGGGGGTGGCTGCGATTGAAAAGATCATGGGGACGAAGTTCGGCGATAAGACCGCGATGCCGTTGCTGGTCTCGGTCCGGTCGGGCGCGCGCGATTCGATGCCGGGCATGATGGACACGATCCTGAACCTCGGCTTGAATGACGAGACGGTGCTCGCGCTCGTGGCGGCGACGAAGAACGAGCGATTCGCGTGGGATTGTTATCGCCGGTTTGTGCAGATGTATGGCGACGTGGTGATGGGCGTGCAGAAGGGCAAGGACGAGGATCACGAGCCGTTTGAAGTCGTGATTCACGGGTTCAAGCACGAGAAATATCACAGCGATGTCGAGGACTCGAAACTCACGGCGGCGGATCAGCAAGAACTCGTGAAGCGGTTCAAAGCGCTCATCAAAGAGCGGACGAAGGCGGCGCAAGGAACCACTGGCGACATC
>CAZJCX010000262.1:0-4176 GCA_964544425.1 uncultured Verrucomicrobiota bacterium | reverse complement strand
CAACAGCACCATCGTCCCGTCCCATCGCTTGATCTGTTCATCGTACGTGCCGATGGCCTTCGGCGAGACGGGACAGACTTCCTCGCAGACCACGCATGGCGTTTCCATCGCCCACGGCAGGCACCGGCCGTGGTTGAAGAACGCCGTCCCCACCGAGATCGGGCCGTCGGCGGCAAATTTGCCCACGCCGAGTTTTTTCTCGGTGGAAATCTTCTGAATCGCGCCAGTCGGGCAGACCTCGCTGCAGAGCGTGCAGTTGAGCTGGCAAAACCCGATCCGCATATCCATCACCGGCGTCCACAACCCCTCCAGCCCCGCCTGCATCAACGTCGCCGGCTGCAACACGTTCGTCGGACACACGTTCAAACACTGATCACACTTGATGCAGCGTTCGAGGAATTCCTCCTCCGCCACCGAGCCGGGGGGGCGAATGGCCTTTTTGTCGAACGCCGTCGGATTCACCGCCGCCGACAATCGCAAGAACGGATACGCCAGCACCCCCAGCACGCCGGTCAGCAACAACCGCCGCCGTGTCAGGGCCGGCCACGGCAATTCGGTCGCCAGAATCTTGCTCAGCGGCGCGCGCGCCGGCTTCGCCTGCCTGACCGGCAAGAAGCGGAATGACAACGCATCTTCGGGGCAATCATCAATGCAGTTGAAACAAACGAAACACTCGCTCTTGCGCAACGCCGCCTGCGGATCAGACGCGCCTTCGCAGTGCGCCATGCAGAGATTGCAGTCCGTGCACCGCGTCACGTCCCGGTCGATTCGCCACAGCGCGAACCGCGACAGCACCCCCAGCAGCGCGCCGAGCGGACACAACACCCGGCAAAAGAACCGCGGAATGACCAGATTCATCCCCACCAAGCCGAGAAATACCAACCCCACAAACCACGTCGCGTAAAACACCCGGTACGCATCCGTGCCCGGCTTGAACATCAGCCACGGCGCGCCGCCTGCCTGCGACACCGCCAAATCGCTCGCGGGCGCGATGCCGGTCGTGAACGTCCGGTACATGATGCAAATCGGATCCAGCAACCCGATCTGCAGCGACCCAAACGCCGCCATGATCAAGAACGTGATCAGGATGATGTATTTGAGTTGGAAAATGGGTCGGTACCGATTGATGGCCACCTTGTCGAGATTGCGCCGCGTGTTGAACAACCAACCGATGAACTGGTGCACTGTCCCGTACGGACACATCCAGTTGCAGAACCACCGGCCCAAGACCAGCGTCGGCACGATCAACAGCAAGCTCCACCACAGATTCCGGTAAACCGTGTGTGTCGAAATCGCCGTCGCGATCGCCACCAGCGGATCCACCTCCAAAAACAACGACACCGGATACCCCTCCAACCGGCTGAACCACGTCACGTAGATGAAAAAGAAAAACAGGGCGAAGAAAAACGCCTGCGACACCACCCGAAACCGCGTGATCCGCAGCGACCGCAACCAGCCCGGCGCTTTCTTCCCCGCCGCGCCCGCCGGCGGTTCTTTGGCGAAGTACGCGGTCGGCTTGAGCCGGTTCAAGGTGGCTGCCGCGGCGTCCGCGCTGCCCGGCTTGTCCTTGCCGCACCCGCAATCGCCGCCACAACTCATCCCACCTGCTCCTCTTGTCGCGACACATTCCGCCAATCTGGTGTGCCCAACCCCCGGTCGCGCGCCGTATATAGATATTGGGGCAACTCCCCTTTGCGCCCGAGCATCTCCGAAAATCCAAACGCATCCGCGGCGAGCTGATCCGTCGCTGCAATCACCGTGTGGCCATTCACCACATCCGACAAATCACCGCCGGTCGGCCCGTTCTTCATCAAGATCCGAATTCCGTCCAACACCACAAACGTCGGCGTCATCATCAGCGCCAAATCCGCGACGATGTTGTGGATGTCCTGATGAAACTGATTCCGCCGTCCGCCGAGCAATCCATACCAATTCTTCGTGGACATGCTCGCGTGACACAGGTTGTGATCTTTGATCGGCGCGGTCCCAATCACCTTCGTCACGCCCCGAAACGGTTTGTAAAAAAACGGCCAGCGCTCGATGAGTTTCGCCCCCGGCACCTCCAGCATCTCGAAGCTTGCCGGCGACGGCAAAAACAGCTTGGCCCCGGCCTGTTGCGCCGCCGCCGCGATACCGGTCTTCGCAAAACAATTCTCCGGGGACTCAATCGGATTGTCCGCCACCCGCACTTCGGCCGCGCCCGCCGCCCGCGCCAACCGGATCAACGCGCCCAACAACTCGGGGTTCGTCGTCGCCCCCAGTTTCGGCGAGCGATCAAACGCCACATTCGGCTTGATCAACACCACGTCGCCGGGCCGAATGTAATGCTCCATCCCGCCGATCGCGCCGATGGCCATCTTCAACATCGCATCCAGATTGTCCCCGCGCGCGATTCCCAACACCTTCGCCCCCGGCGGCGGTTCGACCCGATAGTTCTTCAACCGAAACACCGGCTGCTGCGGTTTGCCCCGTTCGCCGTCCGGATCGTGGAGCGCCCGCCACAGCACCCCCGTCCCCCCGGCCGCCAACGCCAGCGCGCCGACCCGTTTGATAAAGTCGCGCCGAGACGGCCATTCATCGCCCGCGCGCCCGCGCGGCATGGCGGCGTTTTCCTTGCGGCGTTGCGCGCGGAATTGGTGGTCGTCACTCATAAGCATTCGCCGGTGGTGGCGCGACTGCCTGCGCCAGTTTCTCCAACCACGCCAGCCCCTCGGCCGGCGTGGGCGCCAGCCGCACGCCGATCACGTACTCGCCCGCCGCCCGCACGCCGTCGTACGCATTGATCATCTCGTTATGAACCAAGCCGGTATTCGTCAGCTTGCCGAAACCAAGAAATCCCTCCTGCAGCTTGCCGGCCAGCGACGCGGCGTCCGCGGCGTTGGCGCGCCGCGACACAAAAATCTCCGTCTCCCCGCCCGGCATGATCGCCGAGTAAAACTCCGTGGCGAAGCCGAACGAAAACGCATTCTCTTTCTGGTACTGCACCACCGCCGGGCTGACGCCAAAGGTGCCGACCAACAACTCATACGCCCACGGCAATGACTCGCCCGGCAACGCCGCGCTCAACGCTTCCCGCAACCCGGCGATCTTTCCGCGAATCACTGGATCTTCGTCCGACCCAATCAACCGCGCATAAAATTTCCCCTGCGCCAAAAATCCGCCGTTGCGCGTCAGATACCACAAGCCGGTCGGCGTCGCCTGCACCTCCGCGCTCGGACTGGAAATCTCCCCGGCCAACGCGCCGAGCGCGTTGGCGACATTGCCTTGATCGAACAACTCGATATCAATCGTGAACTCCCCGTTTCGCAGCGCCAGACAATGCAGCTTCTGGAAACCAAACGATTTGTAGTAGCCCTCCCGGCCATTGATCTTCTCGTACAACGTCGCCGCGTCAAACATCTGCGGCGCGCCGACGACCTGCCAGCCATCCGCCGTCACCGCCGGCGGGAACGGACCCAACCCGGCCGGCGCCGCCACGTTCACCGCGGTCCCCGGCTCGATCCACGGCTGAATGGGCCGTTCGTACACCGGCACGCTCGCGCCCTTCGCCGTCAGCAACGCATCCTCCACCGCGAACAAATCCGGGTCGGGATGCATTCCGCGCCACATCACCCACCCCACCACCCCGGCCAGCAGACACAGGATCGCAAAACCGATTTGCGTTTCGCGCAGGGAATAGAAGGGTCGGAGCGGCTGGCGACAGAAGGTATTGAATACCGGTTCCGGCCGAAGAGGTGCGCCCGATTGCGACTCCGCCGCCATAACGCGGGCACGATAGCCCAGTCCACCGCTCAACACAAGGCACCACAACTCTGTCATCGCAAACGACTGGAAAAAAATTTCGATCGCTGGAACAAACCGTTTCACTTGAACAAACACGCGCGAGAAAGCCTTTTACCCTCCTCACCGTCACACAATTGTTGCTTGCTGTAACGGGGGGGGGGGGGGGGGATGGCCCGGGGATAGGGAGGGGGGGGGGGACCTGGGGGTGGGGGACAAGTGGGGTGGGTGGGGGGGGGGGGGGGGGGGGGGGTAGAATGCGCCTGTGATAGAGAAGCAGGCGAGAATCTTGGTGTTGGTCGGTGGGCTGATCGGCGCGGTGGCGGGGGCGGCGGAGAAAACGCCCCGGCAGATCGCGGATGAGTTGTTTCTCGCCGGGAAGTATGGGGCGGCGCA
>CAZJCX010000261.1:3969-4211 GCA_964544425.1 uncultured Verrucomicrobiota bacterium | reverse complement strand
CGGCAATACTCACACTGGCCCACCCCACCGCGCGGCGCACGTGGCGCGCCGTCTGATCCACCTCGTCCAATGGCAACGCCACGCGCACCACGTGCGTGTGCCCCGCGCCGGCCGGCACGGCCACCAACAGCAACTCGGTCGCAGCGGCCGATTCCCGGCGCTGGGCGTGGCCAATCCCCCCGGCGCGCGCCGCCCGAATTTCCGGCCGGTCGAGAGCCACCCCGGTGGACTGGGCGCGCTGG
>CAZJCX010000261.1:2755-3959 GCA_964544425.1 uncultured Verrucomicrobiota bacterium | reverse complement strand
CCGCCACGACCCGGCCATCCGGACCAATCACGGTGAACCGCAGCCGCGTGCGCGCCGCCAATTCCTGCACGAGCAACTTCACGGCGGACGTGTCGGCCAGCTGGGGGGCGACCGATTGCGCGGCCAATTCCGCGTGGCGGACGAGGTCGGCACGCAGCAACCGGATCAAATGCGGTGGCAGCGTGAGTTTGAGGCTGAGGTTGATCCCGAGGAGCAAGACGACCAGCAGCCCCGCGATACCGAGAAACCATCTCCATTGCAGGCTGAGATTCACGAAGCGCAACGATACCGGAGGCCGGTGCGGGATTCAATGCGGCAGACCGCGCGTCACACAGTGTCCGCGAACCGGTAACCCACGCCGCGGATCGTCTCCACGTAGTCCGCAGCCGCGCCGAGCTTCTCCCGCAACCGCCGCACGTGCGTGTCAATCGTCCGCGTATCCACGTCGCCCTCGTACCCCCAGACATCCGTCAACAGCCGGTCGCGCGTCTGCACCCGGCCGCGCCGCTCCATCATCGTCGTCAACAACTTGAACTCGGTCGCCGTCAAATCCACCAGCTTGCCTTTGACCGTGACAGCGTGTTTCGCGGTGTCCACAACCAGCTCGCCAATCTTCAACACCTCCGCGGCGCCCGAATCGCCCCGCGCCCGGCGCAACACCGATTTGATCCGCAAGGTCAGCTCGCGCGGACTGAACGGTTTGGTCACGTAATCGTCCGCGCCGACCGAAAGCCCGACGATCCGGTCCACTTCCTCGGCTTTGGCGGTGAGCATGATGACCGGGATGCCGGCGGTCTTGGGGTCCGCGCGCAGGCGTTTGCAGACTTCCGTGCCGTCCAAACCCGGCAACATCAAATCGAGCACGACCAACGCCGGCAAGGCATCGCGCGCCTTGTCCAACCCGACATGGCCATCGCGCGCCGTGATCGTTTTGAAGCCGGCGCGCTGGAGTTGATACACCAACAAATCCACCACATCCGGCTCATCATCCACAATCAATACGGTCTCACTCATGCCGCGAATGTTATGGCACCTTCACGTCAGCGAGGCAACGCCTCTGTGACAATTCGGTGACGCGCTTACAGGTGAAACGCGCCCGGCAGCAGTTCCGCGAGCGAAAACACGCGCCGGTCGGCCACCCGCCGCGAGTCGGCGCAGATGATTTCGAGGTCGCCGAATTCCGCCAGGAATTGGCGGCAGGCGC
>CAZJCX010000261.1:0-2745 GCA_964544425.1 uncultured Verrucomicrobiota bacterium | reverse complement strand
AAGGGGTGAGGTGCCGGTGCGGGGCGACGATGGCGAGGGTGCGAAATTTCCGGCAGCCTTCGCTGACGGCTTTGGCCACCGCCACCCGCTCGGCGCAGATCGCGAGGCCGTAGCTGGCGTTCTCGATGTTGCAGCCGGTAAAGATTTTGCCGGTCGCCGTGAGCAAGGCCGCGCCGACGGGAAAGCGTGAGTACGGCGCGTGCGCTTGTTTCTGGGCGCGGCGGGCGGCGGCGATGAGTTGCCGGGTCATCACAGGGTGCTGATGAATTCCGTGAGGAGCTTGGCCAGTTTGGCCTGCGTCGCGGCGCCGACCGTGAGAACTTCGTCGTGCGACAGGCGTTTGCTGGAGATGCCGGCGGCGAGATTGGTGATGCAGGAGATGCCGGCGACCTCGAGGTTGTGATAACGGGCGATGATGACCTCCGGTACGGTGCTCATGCCGACGGCATCCGCGCCAAGCCAGGCGAACGCTTTGATTTCGGCCGGCGTTTCGTAGGACGGCCCGGTGGTGGCGAGATACACGCCGCGCCAGATCGGCATCTGCAACTTCTCCGCGGCGGCGTCGAGTTTTTCGCGCAACCGTGTCGAGTAGGTCTGCGTCATGTCGAGGAACTTGATCCCGTTGCCGTTGAGGCCGCCGAGGAGCGGGTTGATGCCCATGAAGTTGATGTGGTCTTCGATGAGCATCAGATCGCCCGGCTTGTAAGACGGGTTGATCCCGCCGGCGGCGTTGGTGACGATGAGCAGTTTCACGCCCAGCGCGTCCACCACATGAATCGGGAAGACAATCTCTTCCACCGATCGCCCTTCGTAGTAGTGGAACCGCCCGTTGAGCACGATCAGGTTCTTGCCGCCCAACTGTCCGCACACCATCTGCCCGACGTGGCCGGTGACGGTCGGTCTTGGAAAGTTCGGAACGTCTTTGTACGGGATGACGACCGGCTTGGCGACCGCGTCGGAGATCCCGCCGAGGCCGGAACCGACGACGATCGCGATGTCCGGCTTGAACCCGTTGAGTTTGGCTTCGAGAAATTCTTTTGTCTCTTTGAGGTTGATCGCCATAGTCACTCGAATCTGGTCACCAGCAGCGGGGGCCGCGACCCCAGCGGCTCCGCGCCAATGCGGTAGGCCGTTTGCACGAGCCGTTCCGCCGCCACCGCGCGCGCGTCATCGTTGTAATGCATGATCAGCAATGGCTCCCCCATCTGCACGGAGTCGCCCACCTTGCGCGGCTGGGTGAAGCCGACCGCACAATCAATCACCTCGCCCGCCACGCGCCGACCGCCGCCCAGCGCAATGGCGGCGTACCCGATCTGATCGCAAGCGATCGCTTGCACACAACCCGTCTGCCGGGCGGGGATCACGCGCTGGTGGCGGGCGACCGGCAACGCCGCCGCCGGATTTCCCCCTTGGGCCCGCACCATCGCGTCCCACTTCGCGCGCGCTTCACCACGGGCAAGTTTCTTCTGCAAAATTTCCCGCGCCGCCGCAACATTTTTCGCCACGCCCGCCAACCGCAACATCTCCGCGCCCAGCGCGAGGGTCACCTCCAGCAGGTCGCTGTGACCGCGCTCAGCCAGCGCGGCGACTGGATCGCTGAGGCATTCCACACATTCCTGGACTTCGAGCGCGTTGCCGATGGCCTGGCCGAGCGGCTGGTTCATGTCGGTTTGTAACGCGCAGATTTTTTTTCCGTAGCGCTTGCCGACTTCGACCATCGCCCGCGCGAGTTCGGCGGAACTCTCCCGGGTTTTCATGAACGCGCCGCTGCCCCATTTTACGTCGAGCACGAGGCCGTCGACGTTTTCCGCGAGCTTCTTCGACATGATGCTGGCGACGATGAGCGGGAGACAGGACACAGTCGCGGTCACATCCCGCAACGCGTAGAGCTTCTTGTCGGCGGGAGCAATTTCAGGGGTCGCGCCGGTGATGCAGCAGCCGACCTCGCCCGTCACGCGGACCAGTTCCGAGAGGGATAAATTGGTGCGGAAGCCGGGGATGCTCTCCAATTTGTCGAGTGTGCCGCCGGTCGGCCCCAATCCCCGGCCGGAAACCATCGGCACCGCCACGTCGCACGCGGCGATCAGTGGCGCCAGGATGAGGGAGACTTTGTCGCCGATGCCGCCGGTGCTGTGCTTGTCGGCGTAGAACGGGCCGGTCGGCCATTGGACAACTTTTCCGGACTCGACCATGGCGCGCGTCAGCCACATCGTCTCGTCAAAATCCATTCCCTGAAAACAGATTGCCATCGCGAGTGCGGCCATCTGGTAATCCGGCAAGTCGCCGTTCGTAAAGCCGGTGACGAAGAACCGGATTTCTTCCTCGGTCAGCGCGTGACCATCGCGTTTTTTCTGGATGATCTGCGCAGGGAGGAGCATGGCGAGAACAAAGCGGCCTGCCCCGATCATTCAGGGCAGGCCGTCGGCGTGAGTCACATCCTCAGTCAATGTTGAAGGAACCCCAACAAAAGATGAGTTGGTAGAGGTTGTAGAAGAAGCGTCCGACGGGACGCATAATGCAGCCGAGCACGCCCGACGGATTCGGGTTGCCGCCTTGGATCGTGCCGCCCGCTTGGAGCAGCTCAACTTCGCTCGCCAACGCCGCGAGTTGCGTGTCGGTGAGCGCGGCGATCCGCGTGTTGATTTCGGTCCGGGTCATGCCGAGTGATTCCAGTTGGGCCGCCACGACCTGTTCGCTGAAGAAAGCATCCACTTTCTGCAACGCGATGGCGCGGTGGGACGACGT
>CAZJCX010000260.1:0-4224 GCA_964544425.1 uncultured Verrucomicrobiota bacterium | reverse complement strand
CCGTTGTAGTAGTCCAGTGGATCCGTCAGCGTGACGGTGACCTCCTGCCCATCCGCAATCCCATCCCCATCCGTATCCGCATTCCCCGGATCCGCCCCATGCAAATTCGATTCGTCTGAGTCCGAGAGGCCGTCGTCATCGGAGTCGGTAAGCGGCTCCGTCGCCTCAGGAGTAAAGTTTCTTGGATAACCTTCATCTGTTTCCACATTGCGCGATCCATCTTTCTGGATGCGAAACTCTACTTGTAAATAAATGTTTGACCCGCCGTCCTGCACATTAACCCGGTTGACATATCCTTTGCCGAATTTTCCCATAGTCCTAAAGTAGAAATACTGACCAAGATCTTGGCCCTCCCAAACATGGACGTTATCAATTGCAGCAAAAAAGTTGGTTCCCAAGATTAGCGGTTGTTGGTACCCGGTTTCAGGGGCGGTTTTCATCTGGTGATAGATGTTTCGATTGACCGGTGGTGTAAAGATCACAAAGCCACCATTCGTGTCTGTGAGGCTGATCCGAACTTCGCGGGGATAGGTGAGCACCAACGCTCCCGAACGCACCGGAACTTGAACCAGATCAAAACTCCCGCCCGGTAATCGGGGAATCGTCATATACAGCGAATTGGTTGGCAGTGAGGACAGATCGTTTAAGTTGGTGGAGTACTCAAAGCCGCTGCCATAGCGCAACGCCTCGTTGAAATCATAGTACAGTCCTTTACCAAGAAAATTGAGCCGGAGTTCTCCTTCCGGTTGCCCAAGATAGACGACGTTTCCCTTCTTCTCGAGCACCACCACGATACCAGTCTTGGTGACGCTGGGCGAGGTGGCAGGCAGCCCCTTGATCACCCGGTCGGCCTCTTCTCCGGTGAGATTCTGGGAAAAACTGACTTCTTTCCCGTAGTAACCCTGCTTGTTGAATCGGAGAGTGATCGTATTGAAACCGCTGACCGAAACGGTAAACGTCCCATTGGCAGTCACCCCTTCCTTGAACGATTCACTGCGAGTTCCCATCTTGTAATGCCGCGTCTTTTCCACTTCAACTCCAACTTCGTTCAACTCTTGGCCCTGCTCGTCCAGAACCCGGCCGCTAATGGAAAACGATCCGCGCCCAAGTCCTTCAAACAACTGCAGAATCGAAGCGCCTCGCTGGATATCAGCCTGGGAAAGATCATCCTCTCCATAGGTCTGTTCCGTGCTCATCATCACGACAGCAGCCAGCATTATCGTTCGATAGTTCATTAAAATTCCTTTCCGAGCGGAACTTGGGCGCTTCCTCGAATGAAAGTGTCATACCACTGGTGCATTTGCGGCAGCCACTCATCGCGAAAAGCACTGTGTTTTTCTTTAGGCCATCCGACCAATTTTGCGTTGAGATCGTCGACAACCGGAGAGGCGTTCGGGGCAGCCCCGACTGGCTGCGCAAGTCTCACGTATCCGTAGGGAAAAATTCGCATGTTCGGCTGCATGAGCGCCGGCATGTGACTCGCGAGACTTCGGGAACTTGCAAACTGCTGCCGATACTGCGCCGGATTCTTGTAAAGCTTCTGCCGATGAAAGTGCCAGAAGCGGGGAACCAAGAAGGGCGATAGGCCCCGAAAAACATAATCATTGAGTCGCATGGCAACTACCAGCGCCGCGTCATCATCAACGTAACTGTTAAAGGCTCGACCCAACGCCAATGCACCGGTGGCTTCGTTGCCCGGAGAGGTGAACCAGAACCGCCATGAATGCTGCCGGAGTTGATCGGTAGAATATGTCGCGGGGACAGATGGAGCTGCGCTGCTCCAACTTGCGTGAGGCTCCCAGCAATCACGCCAGACTGCCGCTTCCACGCTCAGCAAAGTTCGACAGAGCGGCTGGCCTCCGCCAACGATTCGGTGCGTGCGCAACGCCTCCCAAGCAACCAGATTCCCAAGACTATGCGCCATGAGGTTGACGTTGTTGGCGCCAACACTACCAGACAACCCCGCAACAAATAGCCGCAGGCTTTCCGCGGATTGAAAAGCGTTTTCAACGTTGGGATCAAAGAGCGTAACCAATCCTAAATCCCACTCGTCACCTTCCCATGCAAAACCTACATAGTTTCCCCGGTATCCCAGCCAATAGAGCCTCTTGAAATACTCGTTGTTGGCCGTCTGGGCATCGCTTTGGCTGTTGGCGTACCCATGCACAAACACCAAGTACTCAGTCCGCACAGGGTCGGCGCTGCCCGCAACGTTGGCGGCGTTTGGGTATCGTGAGGCGGTAAATGTTCCGCCGTTCTCTCCGTGATAGGTGAATCCCCCCACCTGCGAGCCGCGAGCCGACACGAAATGCCAATAATCTTGCGCATCGCGGACTGTGACCTTGAGGGAGTCGGACACGACTTGGTTGCCGCTTGCTCCCGGCTCGGCCATTACCAATCGAAAGGTCAGCTCTTGCGCGCCTGATCCGCCATTAACCTTAAATACCAATCCGTTGATTCCAGCAACGAGATTGCTGAAAGCAACCGGTGACACTCCGACAGCAACTCCTTGGGGAGCCAGCGTAACAAATTGGTTTGACCCAACAATTGTGTCCCGCAGGAACTGTCGCCAGTTTGTTGGGTCACTGGCTGCGGGATACAAATATACCGACGCTCCTCCTTGAATCTGCAACATCGGTATGAAGCCGGCGGTAATAAGGTTTGCGGGTAGTTCAACTGTCAGAGGCGCCAAATCCACCAAGCCCTCTGCCGACAACGTCCCACCACTGTCCCGCGACCACCAGAACTTGAACCCACCCTGTTGATCCTCAACACGTTCATCTGCTTGGTTAATCCTGAAGCGGTCATCGGGGGTTCCGGCACGTAGCAAACCGAGATCTTCACTCCCGCAGTTCACCCCAATATTCGGTTCGACGGTGGTGACTTTGACGGTATCGATGCAGCCGGTGGGACCGAGGGTGACGGTGATGTTGCCCGCGCCGGGGTTGATGCCCTCCACGTAGAAGGTCTTGGTGCCGGTGAAGCCCAACGTTTGCGCGGTGTAGGTGGTGCCGGGCACGATGTACTTCGCGCTGGTGCGTTCTTCGGCCGGCGAGCCGATGCTCCAGAGTCGGATCGTGTTCTGTTTGAGCGCTGCCGTATGGTAGTTCGTGTAGCCGTGGCCGAGGTCTTGTCCCAGCGTGTTCACCAAATCCACGGCTGTCGGGCCGGCGTAATCGAACTGCAACGTCGCTTGCGACCAGTCCAGCGGCTGACTCACCGACACGATGATTGGCACGAGATTGCCTTCGCCGGTCACCTGCTTGTCGGCGAAGTCCGGGATGCTGTCGTTGTCATCGTCGTTGTGGTTGACGAAGATGAATTTGCCGTTGCCGGTGGTCTCGACATCTTCCTCCGCCTGCGAGCGGTCGGGCAGAGCCGCCGTGCCGTTGTTGTTGTCGCTGTCAATGTCCAAGTCCACCACCAGCGCAGATACGGTGGCAGTGGCGGCTGACCCACAGCCGTCGGCGATGACGAACGCGTTGCCGACAAAGTTTGTGTCGCCGGTAAAAGTCGTCGTCGGCCCGCCACTTGGCGTCACGCTACCGGCATTGGTTGGTTCGACGCGCCACACGGGTTTGCCGTTGGGAAAACTTGCGCCGTCAGGCAGGGCGATGGCCGTGAAATTAGTGATGATGCCCGGACAACTCAGCACAAAGTTGGTTTCCACGCGCGCGACACCGACGACGGTGAAGATCGCGCAGTGGATGATGTTCGTGATCGCTTCGCAGCCGGTGCAATCCGGACAGTTGGTCACCACTTGGGGACTGCTGTAGCTGAACTGGTGATAGACGGTGTTGGTATTGCCGACGCAGTCGCGCCCCGTTTGCTCGATCACCACGGTTTCACCCACGCAGACCGGCGCGTTAGTCGCCGAGTAGCTCAGGTTGCAGTGGGCTTCCATCCGCATCGGAGCAAGTGTAGCGACCACCAGCCCCATCCACAAGCCGCGCTTGGCAACCGCAGCCACCGTCCACGATGCTGTCATGGTTTGCTTGCTCCCCGGATTTTCCCATCCGCCTCGGCGACCCACGCGCGTGTACCGGGCGTGCCGACACCGCCCTGCATCTCCCGCAACTGCTCGAATGTCTCCTTCGCCTCCCGCCACTTCTTCTCCCGACGCAAGCTCTGGCCTTTCAGCCACAGCGCGTAGGTCCGATATCCAGCCGGGCCTTGCCAGGCGGCAACCTGATCAAAGTAATGCCGCGCCGCGTTTCCCTTCCC
>CAZJCX010000259.1:0-4321 GCA_964544425.1 uncultured Verrucomicrobiota bacterium | reverse complement strand
CGAGTACTCCTGCCCGGCAATCAGCCGGGTGGCCATGATGTCGAGCACGTTTTGGCCGCGAGCGTTGACCAACCGGGTCATAATTTTGCCGCGCGCATCCGGGCTGGGCGCGGGTGCGGCCGGGCGGACCAAGTCGGCGCGGGCGGTGCGATTGGAGATACCGGGGTTGCGCAGCAACTGCGGGATCGGCGCCCAGAGCACGGAGAAGACCGTGCCGGTGGCGCCGCTCGCCGAATTGGGCAAGCCGACGAGGATGTTGGTGGTGCAATTCACATTGGTCACGCCGCCGGTGAAGTTGGTGAGGCAATTCACCAGATTGGTCACGCCGGCCAGCAGGCTTTCGCCGGGGCCGCTGATGGTGAAGAGCGAGCCACTCAATTCGTAGAGATTGTCGAAGAACGGCACTTCGAGCGGCGCTTCGTTCGTGTTCTTGAGCGACCGGCTCCACGTCCCCTGCCGGGCATTCTGCAGTCCGAGCAACGCGACGTAGTTCACCAAATCGTTCGTGGCGTAGGAATTGCCATTGGTGCCCAGAAAGAGCGCGAACGATAAATTTGCCAGCCGGTTGACGCGGACATCGAGTTGCTGGCGATTGCCACTCTGCCGCAGTTGAATTTCACCCGACGCGCTCCGCGCCGCATCCTCCACCGTTCGCCGCAATTGGGTCCGCGCCACGAGGGAAGTCCGCTGCGCCTGCGTTTCGAGGGTCAACCCCACCAAGACCGCCACTACTCCCACCCAACGAATCGTTTGATTCATGATGCCTTCTCCTTTGGTTGAACAGCAAGCGCAGTCTAGGACTGCCCCCCGGTGACATCAAGCCCAGAAGTGCGACAGGTTCAACTGGCCGGGGCGGCGGTGGGTTGGACAGACGACTTGAGTTTACTCTTCGCGGCTTTGCCCTCTTTCGAGGATGGCCACCGTTTGCCGACGTGTTCGAGCGCCGCGCGGCCAAATCGTTGCTCATCGCCCAGCCCCTCCGCAAAGTGGAAGCCGACGTAAAATAAATCCGCTGCGTCGAGCGCTTTCTCCTTCTTCAGCCGGTCGAGCAGCTTGAACTTCTTGTTCGCCACGAGCGGCTGCAGTCCGCGCAACGCGTGATCTTCCGCGCGGAGATGCGGGGCCACATCCTTGGGGGACTGTTTCAGGTCGCAGACGGCCAGCTCGAACCGCAACGCATCGTCAAAACCATCCGACCGCTGCAGTTGCTTGAGGCAGGCAACGGCTTTGGCCCACTTGCGGGCTTTTTTCAGCTGCAACCCCACGTCGCGCAACACGCCATCGGCCACGTGGTTGTTGCAGTTGCGCAACAGGTAAAAGAGCGCCTCGTGCCGGGGATTCTCCGCCAGCAATTCGCGCGCGGCGAGCAGCCCAAATTTTTTCAACGACGCCTTGTCCACCGCTTCGCTGTGCGGTTTGAGAATCTTCGCCAGCCGCCACGCCGGTTCGCTTTTTTTCTCGCTGGCCAACGCCCCCAGCAGCAATTTCGTCGCGCCCTTGTGCCGCGCCAACGCCCCGGCCGCGATCTCGCTTAACTGCACGTCGTCACTGCGGAGCAGTTTCATCAACAGCCGATTCGTCGCCGCGTTGTCGTTGGCTGCCAGTTTGCGCGCGGCAAAGGTGCGAACGGCCGGGTGTTTGCTCGTCAGGTATTTCGGCCAGAGTTTGTCGAAAGACTTGCGCTGCGAAATCTTCTCGATGATGTCGAGCGCGTTCTGAACGATGTTCAGGTAATCCGCCTCGGCGAGCAACTTGAACATCTGCCCAGCCACCGCGTTCAGCGCGCTGCCGGTAAACTCCTGCGACTTCAACCCCAATAAGGCATGGCGGCGAACGTAAATCGTGTGGCGCGGCAGCGCGTATTTCAGCAGCACCTTGGTCGCGTCGGGCGCGGCGATCGCGCCGACCAAGAGGAGGCACGATGTCAACACGCGCTCGTCTTTACGGACGCGCGCGCCGTTCATAAACTGGATCACTTGCCGGTGCAGTGCCGCCCGATCCTTCGGCGCGGCATCCGCAATGTGGCGGCGGACGGCTTGGCAGGCTTCCTTGACCAACTCGAAGTCCGGATCGAACAACGTGTCCAAAATCAACGCCAGCGATTCGCGGGTGTGGATCCGGGCGAGGATGTCAACCAACACGCGTTTCTGGAGCGGGTTGGCTTTCTGAAATTGCTTCCGCAACTCGCCCACCATCTCTCCGCCCGCGCGCGCGATGATGCCGGCCGCGCGCAATTTCACCTCGACTTCCGGCGCATCCAGCAACGGCAACACATACGGCACCACCGCCCGCGTGCCGATCGCCTCAAACGCCTCGAGGATGTAGCGCGCCAGCAGCTGGTTCGCGTCTTTCAACGCTTCGCCCAACGCCCGCACCACGGCCGGGTCTTTCAGCTTCAGCTCGGCAAACACCATCGCCGCCGCGCATCGCCGCATGCCGTCCGGGCTTTGTAACATCCCGGTAATCTGCTGGATCACTTTCTCCATGATGGGCGCGCAGGCTAACAGAATCGCATGGTGCTTGCAACGGAACAGGCCATTCTGTTACATCTTTTTCATCGTTATGGCGACAGCCACCACTGCCGGTACGACTCAACCCACTGCCCAACAGCCGGTTAAGCCCGATTTTTCCACTCTCTCCGCTCTCTACCGGCAACCTCTTTTTGACCTCGTCCAGCAGGCCCGGCAGATTTATCTCGCCCATTGGCAAAATAACGAAGTCCAGCTTTGCGAGTTGCTTAGCATCAAAACGGGCGGCTGCAGCGAAGATTGCGCATACTGTTCCCAAAGTGCCCGCTACTCCACCGGCGTCCAAACCGAACGCCTCCTGTCCACCGCCGAAATCCTCCCCCGCGCCATCGAAGCGCGCGACCGCGGCGCCACCCGATTCTGCATGGGTGCGGCGTGGAAAGGTGTCCGGGAAGGAACCGCCGCCTTCGAATCCGTCCTCGAAACCTGCCGGGCCGTCCACCAACTCGGCCTCGAAGTCTGCGTCACCCTCGGCCAGATCAGCGAGACCGCGGCCCACCAGCTAAAGTCCGCCGGGGTCACTGCCTACAACCACAATCTCGATACCAGCCCGGAGTTCTACCCGAACATCGTCACCACCCACAGCTTCCAAGACCGGCTCAACACGATCCGCCACGCCCAACTCGCCGGCCTCTCTGTCTGCTGTGGCGGCATCATCGGCATGGGCGAAACCGAAAACGACCGGTTGCGGATGCTCGAAGTCATCGCCAACTTCGACCCGCCACCGGAAAGCGTCCCGATCAACTGCCTCATGCCCGTCGCCGGCACCCCGCTCGCCGAACAAGCGCCCGTGGACGTTTTTGAACTCATCCGCCTCATCGCCACCACCCGCATCGCCGTCCCCCGCGCAAAAGTACGCCTCTCGGCGGGACGCACGCGCCTCTCGCGCGAAGCCCAAGCCTGGTGCTTCTATGCGGGGGCGAACTCCATTTTCTACGGAAACAAGTTGTTGACCGCGGCCAACCCCGAAAGCGACGCCGACCGTGCGTTGTTGACCGAACTCGGGCTTGCGCCGCAGCCCTCCCGCTGCGATCCCGTCCGTCCAACGGCCTAACCAGGGCACTGGCAAAAGGTTTGCTCAGTAGTAGCCGCCCGCCTCGACGCGAGCGCGAGGATCCGCATGACACTCGACGAACTACGCGTACAACGGATGATCCAAGGCATCCTCGTCCGCAACTACGTCAACACCCAGAAACTTGAACTGCAAGTCATCGGCAGCTCCGCGTACCTCGAGGGCGAACTTGAAGTTTTCGAATACCACCCCGGCCACCGCAAGAAAGACCAAGTCGAACGCGACCTCGAAACCGCCCGCGCCCTCTGGCACATCGAAAAACAAATCCGCGCCCTCCCCGAAATCAGCCACATCGAATTCAAACTTCGCAACTGGGAAAAACGCGGCCTCCAATGGGGCCGCAAACATGCCATCTAATCCGCTGCTTGATTTCCGCCCCGCCCGCGCCGTACCCTCCCGGCATGTTGACCGACCAAATCGCCGCCGACCTCAAACAAGCCATGCTCGCCAAAGACGTCGTCCGCCTCGGCACGTTGCGGATGCTCAAGTCCGCCATCGAGTATCACAAGATCGCCGCCAAACAGGAAAGCCTCACTGACGCCGACATCACCGGGGTCATCAAGAAGCAGATCAAGCAGCGGCAGGATTCCATCGAAGGTTTTGAAAAAGGCGCCCGCGCCGATCTCGCCGAGAAAGAAAAAGCCGAACTCGCGATCCTCAAGTCGTACTTGCCGGCCGAACTCTCCCCCGCGCAGATCGAAGAAATCGTCAAAGCCACCAT
>CAZJCX010000258.1:0-4337 GCA_964544425.1 uncultured Verrucomicrobiota bacterium | reverse complement strand
ATCACATTTCAACCATTTCCGGAATCAAAAAGTGACTTTCCAAACACGCTCTAAGTCGCAAAACCCGGCGCGGTCGGCTCGATTCCCAGAAAGTTCTCGAACAACACATTCAGCGGCGCAAGCGGGCAATGGCTGAATTGGGCCAGACCATCCAGCGGGGCATCCCAGATTTCCTGAAGCGTGTTGTTGTGGATGACCGAGCTCATGGTCGCCCACCGGTGGCGCAACTCATGCAAAATGACATCGGTGCGTCCACATTTCGCCAGTGCCCGGTACCGCCACACGGCATTCGCCGGATACGACAAACCCATCGTTGCCGGGCACTCGACGAGGGCTTGCAATGCGACCGTCGTTTCGCCGCTGGGGCATTGGTCGTACAGAATGGCGGTGGCGAGAGAGCGATCGCACAGCCGGTCATCACCCACGAAGAACAGGCGCCGGCGTTCGTCCCAGAACCGCGCCACGGTCGCCTGTTGGATCTCCAGCCCGAACCGCCGGTACGGCTGTGCATCATCGCCAAACGCCGTCGCGAGATTGGCCAGTGCGTGTTGCAACATCGCGGCCACATACAGATTGAACGCGCACTGTTTATGTCCCTGTTGCCGGTACGCCCAATGGTCCATCCACACCGAGGGCACGCCGATGTTCTCCACCGGCAGCAAGCCGTCAGCGCGCCGGAGCGCGGCCAGATAATCAGCGAAGCGCCGCAATCGTGGATACGGCTCGCGCACGGCCTCCCGATCACCCGTCGCCAAGTAGTGATGCCAGCAATCGAAGTTGAATCCGACGCCGTGATCGAGGATCGGTCCCCAACCGGTCGTCCCGATTTGCCGTTGCATGAGACGGGCAAGCCGGTCGAAGGCGGGCCAGCAATCCAAAAAATACCCGTCGAGCGTCATGCCCTGGCTGAACGTCTTCAAGAACCGCGCCGGCAATTTGGTTTCTCCAAATGCATACCGGACCGCGTGCAACTGATGCGCCCCATCGCCGCTGTACTGCTGCCGTTCACGTCCCATCCCGTCCACGACGGTTTCCTGACAACTGTTGTGCAAGGTGTTCACCGACGCCGTGAACAAACGCTGCAATGCCGGCTCACTGCTCTGGATCTGCGGCTCGTTTGGCCACGCGTAGATGCGCCGGCGCACACCGACGTCACGGATCGCGACCGGGCGCGCGGCGTTCCGCACATGAAGCTGCAGCCATTTCACCGACTCGAAATCGAATGTCTCGAATTCATTCACGCCCTCCCGGCAGATGAAGCGCGTCCAATGATAGATGTAGCTATCCAACCAAGCCGGCCCGTCGACCGGGTCGTGTGACTCGCGCACCAGCAACTCCACAATCGTCCCGGTCGCAGCTTCGATGGTGAAATGCGGAAACCCCACGATCTGTTCGGAGAACTCGTACGTGAAGAACCGCGCATCGCCGCCCGCCGAAACGATCTCGAAGCTACCGGGCACACGCGACTCGAACCAGTCGTTCGGATCACGCAACCACTTCACTTCGCCCGTCGCAGTCAGCCGTTGCGCCGGAACATCGAACTCGCGCAACAACGGAATCTCGCGTGGTCGCAGTTCCGCCGCCTGACTGGCAGGCTGATCGCAACCCAGATTGTATTCCGGCCCACCGGCAAAAATGGCGGGTGTATCCGATTTACCGGGCAACTCGCGCGCGGGCAGCCAGCGATTGTCTGGACGATAGCCGGGCGTGTCCCAACCAAACGGATGCAACCGCGCATCGAACTCTTCCTGCAGCGCCCGGAGAAACCAACGCTTGTACATCCCCGGCCGGTGCGCCCGGTCCAGAAACGTCTGCCACGTGGCATCCGAGGCGATGAGTTGCCCATCCACCTCCAGTCGAAAGATGAATCCCGGCGCCCCCATCGGCCATGTGCCGTCACCGTGGCCGAAATAGCAGACTTCAACACCGATCACATTTGGACCGCCTTGCAGCGCGCTGGTGAGGTCGCACGGATCAACTTCCTGCCAACGCGGATCGCTCGGTGCCGGCCCCCATTGAATCCGTCGCCCATTGACCGTGAGCCGGTAACGACTGTCCGCTGTCAACCATCCCCGGGCGCTCCGCGGCGCGGCGGCAAGGCTCAATTCCCGGCGGAACAAGATGAACGTGTTCGGCAGACAGCGTTCGGCGGGCAGCCAGATCCACTTCGCCGGCGTCAGATCGAGATGGTCCAATCTCGTCATTCCGATTTCGCCACCGAATAGAGCGCGATTGCCGGGACAGCTTGCCGCGAGAGCGTGGCGCTTTCCCAATCAAGTTGCAGCCGCGCTTCGTGAGGTAATTCTTTGTACCGTGGACTCTTGTAGTATTCGATCTTCACCCGGCAAAGCTGCCCGGCACGGAGTGGGAGCGGTTCGCCGATGGTCTGCCGGTAGCGCTCGTTCGTGTAGGGCAACGCCGTGCCGTCGTAATCCTGCCAGTCGTCGAGGATCAGCTTACCGTCGAGCCAGACGCGCGCGCCGCCGTTGTTCTTGATGCCGAAACGGAACGTCTCGGTGAACGGGATTTCAATCTGCCCCTCCCACCGTACGGAGAACACGTCGGCCGCGAGTTCCGCGGACGGGGCGTTCGTGCCCCAGTTCAACGAGGTCTTCTCGGCGTCCCGCGTCAGTACTGCCGTGCCGGAGAGGTCGCGGTTGGCGAAATATTGCGTGCGCAAACCGGTGCCCGCCGCTTGCGCCGAAACCGGCACTGTCGGCAGGCGCACCTTGCCGGATTGCCGGCGGAGTTCGTCCCAGCCGGTGACGTGATAGACCGGCACGCAATTCCAACCGGAGCCGAAGAAGTACAGGTCGCGCCCCACCTCCGCCACCGTGCCACCGAACAACATGTCGTAGTTGAGGATCGCGTAATCGGCATCGCCTTTGCCGGGGACTTTGAACCAGTGATAGACCTCGGCCGGTAATTTGTCGTCCGCGCGCCGGTCGAAAAGCCGCCCGATGTAGAGTCCGTTCTCGTCCCACGCCGCCAGCGGCGTGACGACGCGCTCCGAGACGAGCACGCTGCCGCGGTGTGTGCCCATGATCTTCGTTGGCATGTGCAACTCACCGGGCGGCGGCGGTTCTTGCCACGGCGTCGTGGCATGCCGGCCCGCCACCCATTTCAACTGACCGGTCTCGTCCCACTGGATGATCTTGTTGTCGCGGCAGAAGTAGCCCGGCCAAACTGTGCCCTGGCAATCGCCGTCGGACACGTTCGCCGCCGAGTACGCCTTCCCGTCGGGCGCGACGAAGGTGCAGGCGTTGACGATCGCTTCGACGTACTGCAGGTCGGTCGGCAGAAACCGGTAATCGGTCACGTTGGGAAACTCGTCGTAGATCGGCGTGCCGTTGTCCGTGAACCGCGTCGGGGCGAGCCGGACCAGTTTCGAGAACTCCTTGCCGGGCCGCCCGCCCGGCCCGAACGAAGTCCGCGCGTAGAACACGAGACCATCCGTCACCGTCGCCTCGAAATACCAGCCCGCGCCTTCGGAGAAGCGAAACTCGTTGTCCTGCGGCTGCTCGTCGCCGTTCAGGTCGGTCCAGATGAACGAGTTGAACTTCGTGTTCGGATCGTTGCCGAGCAACGCCTTCACCTGCGGCGTCAGACGGTTGAACCCGCCGCCGCGAATGTTCATGTCGGCGAAGACGACCGGCACGACCCGGTGTTGTTGTGGATCGTACCGGAGAATCCGCGGTGTCAGCGCGTTGTCGCGCACGAGATAGCAACGGTCACCGGCATACCGCACGCGCCACGGCCCGGCCTCCAGATTCTCGATCAGCCCACCGGCCTTGCCCGCCACCTTGTACGTCTCCTCGACCCGCCATGTCCGCGCTGCGTAATCCAACCGCAGTTTCGCCAACCAACCCCAATGACTCTGCATCCAGACAATCGTCGGGTCGCGCGGGTCCGGCTCGGCGGCGGTGCAGAACATCTGCCCGCCGTACCGCTCATCCAGCAGCTTGCCGGTGGCGTCGAAATGCGCCACGCGACGCGGCGCGGAATCCGGCTCCGTCACGAAGAACCCACCGGCGCCATCGTGCGCCACGTCCACCACGTCGCAGAAATGCGCCGGCTCATAGACGCCCTCGACGTTGCGCCCACCGGGGCGACCGTACGCGGCGAGCAGCTTGCCGTCCGCGGAGTAGCGTTTCACCTGCTGCACCGCACCGCCGTCGAAGACGAGGATCTCGCCCGTCTTCTCATCCACGTCAAGCCGACCGGGCGCGGTCAGCCCGGTCAGGAATGGTTGCGGCGTCTTGTTCTGTCGCGAAAGTCGCACGACCTGCCCGCCGCTGCTCACGAGCACGTCGCCGTTGGCCGTCACCGCGATGCCG
>CAZJCX010000257.1:2134-4363 GCA_964544425.1 uncultured Verrucomicrobiota bacterium | reverse complement strand
CTGCCTCGGCCACCGCCCCGGCTCCGACCCAGGAGACCCCCGAGGGCACGATGCCGAGTTTGCGCAACCGGGCGACCACCAACTGCGGCCCCCGCCCGGCGCGCGCGCGTTGCACCGCGCCGCCCACCGTCCGCAAGCACGCGCCCAAATCGGTCCCGTCCACCGACTGCGACTCCACGCCATACCCGGCCGCCTTTTCGGCGAGCGACTGACAGGCAAACTGCCGGGTGCTGGGCGTCGAGTAGGCATAATGATTGTTGGCGATGACGATGACGTGCGGGAGCTTTTCGACGGCGGCCTGGTTGAGGGCCTCATGAAAGGCGCCAGTCGAAGTGCCGCCTTCGCCGAGCGAACTGACGCCGACCACGCCGGCGAGCCGGTTCTGAAACCGGCGCGCCAACAAAATGCCGTTGACCACCGCCATCATCGCGCCGAGATGACTGATCATCGGCAGCAACCCTTCCCGCGGGCGGCCGCGGTGAACGTTGCCGTCGCGCCCGCGCATGGGGCCGAGCGCGGAGCCGAGGTAGTTGCGGATGCCGTCGAGGATCGGTTCGCCGAAAGCTAACCGGCCGGCGAGATCGCGGATCAGCGGCGCGAACACATCACCGGATCCCAAGGCCAGCCCGATGGAGACGCTGAGCGCTTCCTGGCCTTTGCCGAGGAACACGCCGCCGTGGATTTTCCCGGCGCGGTAGAGGCCGGCAAACTTCTCGTCCAGCACCCGCGCCAGCAACATCCACCGGTAGGCTCGCAGATACGCCTCGCGCCCGGTCACCTCCGTCCCCGTCTCGATCCCGACTTCAGTCTCGACCATGACACGATAGTTTAAGACAGCCACGCCGCGCCGCGCAATGATTCTTTCACGACCCACAATATGGTAGAAATCACCGGGCTGTTCCGGTACGGTGCGAAGGGAGGTGGCGCGGATGGCGGAATTTCTGAGCGGTTTGAATTGGTATGACTGGTTTGTGGCGACGGGCTTGCTCTACGGGGTGTGGAGCGGCCTGCGCAGTGGCTTGTCGGGCGAGATTGTGACCACGGTCGGACTGGTGGTGATGGTCGTGTTGGCGATTTCCTTTTACGCGGTTTCCGGGGCGTGGCTGGCGGAGCAGGCCGGTCTGGATCTGCCGGTGGCTGAGGTGGTGGCCTTCGTCGGGATTGCGCTGACGGTGTACGCGGTGGCATTTGTGGTCAAGCGGGTCTTGCATCAAAAACTGAAACGCGGCGTGTTCAGCGCGTTGGTGGAAAACGTGGGCGGCGCCGCGGCGGGCGTGGTGCGGCTGGTGGTGGTGCTGGCGTGGTTGAGTGTGTGCCTGTGTTTGTCGCCGAGCGATTTTTGGCAACGTCAGGTAGGCGAAGAGTCGCGGTTCGGGTCGTTCATGGTGAGCCATTTCCCCGCTGTCGCGGCGAAGGTGGAGGAATCTTTCCCGGACAAGGTGTGGTTGTTGAAGGACATCCCGCGCCGCGAAGCGCCCTCAGCCGACTCCGTCGAGAAATAGTCGTGGCTGGATTCATTCCCGATCATGCGGTGGAGCAGGTGCGTCAGGCCAATGACGTGGTCGAGGTCATCGGCGCGTACTTCCCTCTAAAACGCGCCGGGGCCAATTACCGGGCACTTTGCCCGTTCCACAAAGAGAAGACCCCCAGTTTCAACGTCAATCAGCAGAAACAAATCTGGCACTGTTTCGGGTGCGGCAAGGGCGGGGACGTCTTCACGTTCGTGATGGATTATGAAAATCTGGAGTTCGCCGCCGCAGTGCGCCGGTTGGCCGAGCGGGCGGGAATCCGGTTGGAGGTGGCCGAGGCCGCCGGTGGTCCGAGCCGCGACGAGAAGGATGGGTTGCTGAAACTGCATGACTCGGTGGCGAATTGGTTTCAGGACAATCTGAAAAACGCGCCCGACGCCCGCGCGTATTTGCAGAAACGGGGTTTGAGTGACGCGGCGGTGAAACGCTGGCGGATCGGTTACTCGCCGGAATCGTGGGATGCGTGCGTGAACTGGGCGCGCGCCAAGAAGGTGCCCGGTCCGTTGCTGGAGACGGCCGGGCTGGTGGTGCGCACGGAGGAGGGGCGCGTATATGACCGGTTCCGCGGGCGGTTGATGTTTTCGATCTGCGACGAACAGGGTCGCGTGGTGGCGTTCAGCGGACGCATCCTGACCGGGGACAAGGAGCAGGCCAAGTACGTCAACTCACCGGAGACGCCAATTTTTCAGAAAGGCAAACT
>CAZJCX010000257.1:0-2049 GCA_964544425.1 uncultured Verrucomicrobiota bacterium | reverse complement strand
GAGGCCGGTCTGGAAAATGTCGTGGCACCACAAGGCACGGCATTGACTGAACAGCACGCGCGGATTCTGAAGTGTTACGCCGACGAGGTGGTGTTGATGTTTGACGCGGATCCCGCCGGTCAAAACGCGGCGATGCGGAGCGCGGAGCCGCTGTTGGCGGCGGGCTTGGTGATTCGTGTGGCGACTTTGCCCGGCGACCATGATCCCGACAGTTTTCTCAAAGCGGAGGGCGCGGAGCCGCTGCGGGAGATTATCACGGGCGCGCCCGGCTTTTTCACCTTCTTCCTCACGCGGCTGACGAAACTGCACGATGCCCGGTCGGACCGCGGGAAGTTGCAGATCGCGCAGCAGGTCGTCGAGTGGATCGCGAAAGTGCCCAATGCGGTGCTGCGCGCTTCGCAACTCCAACAGACCGCGCTGAAGCTCGGCGTACCGGAATCGGCCTTGCAACAGGAGCTACGCCAGCACCGGCGGCGAGATCGCTCCAATGAATCTCCCCCGGAGCCAGCGGCGGACGCGGTGGTGGCCGGACATCCCGCCGAAGAACTCTTGCTGCAGTTCATGCTCACCGACGAGCGGGTCGTACAGTTGGCCCAGCAGAAACTGGCGGATGAATGGCTCTCCACCAGCCCGGCCGCCGAGGTGGTGCGACTGATTTTGAAGTTGCACGCGGCGGGCGAGTGGTCGGGGCCGACCGGGTTGATGGGCAGCGGCACGGCCGACGAGGCGCAACGGTTGGTGGCGCGGTTATTGATGGAGCAGGCACCCGCGCCGGAAAAACTACAAGCCGCCGCCGGAGACTGCTTGGCGGCGTTGGAACGCGCCGCGGTGGAGCGCGAGTTCCAAACGATCAAATTGCGGCTGAGCCAACCGGGACTGTCAAGCAACGAGGTGGTAACGTTGCAGCAGCGGGTTCTTGACTTGCGCCGCAAGCTCGACCATATTTCGCGGCTTTCGGTGTGGAGACCTTCGAAGCCATAAGCCCTGACCCAAACTAACTATGTCTAAATCTCGCGCCAAGAAACAACCGGCCCCCTTGCCCCCTGAGCCTGCTGTCACGCGCATGGATCGTGATGAGAAGAACGAGAAGATCAAGGAATTGATCAAGCTCGCCAACGAGCAGGGCTATCTGACCTACGGCGACGTCAACGACATCCTGCCCGAGAACATTTTGTCCGCCGAGGAGTTGGACGCCATCCTGATTCTGCTGCGCGGGATGGACATTGACATCATTGATGCTTCCGAAGTGGACCGTTACAAGAAGGAAACCGCCGAAGAGGAAAAGGAACAGGCCAAGGCGGATTCCCGGCTCGATATCCTCGATGACCCGGTGCGGATGTACCTCAAACAGATGGGGCAGGTCCCGCTCCTGACGCGCGAACAGGAAGTCGAAATTTCCAAACGCATTGAGACGGCGGAAAATCACGTCCGCGAGATCATCAACAACCTGGGCCTCACCGCCAAAGAACACGTGGCACTCGCCCGCCGGTTGCAGAGTGGCCGGGAGCGGTTTGACCGTGTCATCCTCGACAAAAAGATTGATAGCCGCGAGCAGTACATGCGCGTCTTGCCCCGGTTGCTGACGCAGGTGGAAAAGGCGGACGGGGTGGTGGATGCTCGGTACGCGAAGTATGCCCCGTTGGGGTTGTCGAAAAAGGAAAAGGCAAAACTCCACAAAGAATTCAAGAAGGCGGATGTCGCGCTGCAAAAGCTGTTCGACAAATTCTATTTCAAGCAGAAGGTGTTGGAAGAGTTCGTCGAGCGAGCCAACGAGGTGCGCGAAAACTTCGACGCCGTTTTGCTGGAACTCGACCGCGCCAAGAAACTCAAAAAACCGGCCGGTGAAACGAAGGATGATCAGCGCAAGCTCAAAGCGCTGGAAACCCAGGTCCGCATGACGACCGAAGAGTTCCTCAAGACCCACGAAGATCTCAAGGTCTGGATGAAGAAAGCCATGCAGGCCAAGACCGAGATGGTCGAAGCCAACCTCCGCCTCGTCATCTCCATCGCCAAGAAGTACACCAACCGCGGCCTCTCCTTCCTCGACCT
>CAZJCX010000256.1:3362-4378 GCA_964544425.1 uncultured Verrucomicrobiota bacterium | reverse complement strand
GAAGCAAAAGCTGACCACACCGGACACGCGGTTGTTGTTGTCGGTTGCGGATTATCTGGTGAAGAAGAGCGTCTGGATCGTCGGGGGCGACGGCTGGGCGTACGACATCGGGTTCGGCGGGCTTGATCACGTCCTCGCCAGCGGGCGGAACGTGAACATCCTCGTGCTCGACACGGAAGTGTATTCCAACACCGGTGGGCAATGCTCGAAGTCCACACCGCGCAGTGCCGTTGCGAAGTTTGCGGCGGGCGGCAAGCCGGTCGGCAAGAAAGACCTCGGTTTGATCGCGATGAGTTACGGGCATGTGTACGTTGGCTCGGTGGCGATGGGCGCGCGCGACGAGCACACCTTGCGGACATTCCTCGAAGCGGAGAGCTTCGACGGGCCGTCGCTCATCATCGCGTACAGCCATTGCATCGCGCACGGCATCAATATGACGACGGCGATGCAGAACCAGAAGGCTGCGGTCGCCGCGGGGCAATGGTTGCTGTACCGGTATGATCCGCAGCGGGCAGTCATCGGGGAGAACCCGTTGCAACTCGATTCGCGGGCGCCGACGAAGAGGGTGGAGGAGTATTTGATGATGGAGAACCGGTTCAAGATGCTGACGAAGAGCAAACCACTAGACGCGAAGATTCTGTTCGGGATGGCGCAGGAAGACAGCGAGACACGGTTCAGGCTCTACGAATATCTCGCCAGCCGCAAAACCAAACCCGATGCCGCTGCGGTGGCCGGTGCCGGGACGCAGCCCGGCTCGACCGCGGTAACTGCCTAAGAGGATGATTATGGACCTGACGACCACGTATCTGGGATTGAAACTGAAGAACCCGCTGGTGATGTCGGCGTGTGGGCCGTTGTCGGAGGACATAGGCAACCTGCGGCGGGCGGAGGATGCCGGGGTGGGGGCGGTGGTGCTGTACTCGCTGTTTGAGGAGCAATTGCGGCGCGACCGGCACGAGTTGCATCATCATCTCGAGCACGGGACGAATTCTTTTCCGGAAGCGCTGTCCTATTTC
>CAZJCX010000256.1:2453-3335 GCA_964544425.1 uncultured Verrucomicrobiota bacterium | reverse complement strand
AACCCGCCGAGTTTCATCCCGGACCGGAAGGTTATCTCAAACACATCCAGCGGGCAAAAGCGGCCGTGAAGGTGCCGGTCATCGCCAGCTTGAACGGCTGTTCGCTGGGCGGCTGGACGGATTTTGCGAGGCAGATCGAGCAGGCGGGCGCGGATGCGTTGGAGTTGAACATCTATTACATCCCGGCAGACCTGACGCTCAGCGGCGCGGAAGTGGAGCAGACGTACGTGGACATTCTCAAGGCGGTGAAAGCCGTGGTGAAGATCCCGGTCGCGGTGAAGTTGAGCGCCCGGTTCAGCAATATCGCCAATATGGCCAAGCGGCTCGACGCGGCCGCAGCGAATGGGTTGGTGCTGTTCAACCGGTTTTACCAGCCGGACATTGATCTGGAAGCGCTCGAGGTGCGCCCGCGCGTCCTGCTCAGCACGCCGCATGCGATGCGGTTGCCGTTGCGCTGGATCGCGATGTTGTCCGGTCGCGTTCAAGCCAGCTTGGCGGCGACGAGCGGCATTCATACCGGGCACGATGTGGTGAAAATGGTCCTGGTCGGCGCGCACGTGACGATGTTGTGCTCGGCGTTGCTCAAACACGGGATTGATCACCTGCGGGCGGTGGAAGCGGAGTTGCGCGAGTGGATGACCGAGCGGGAGTATGAGTCCGTGGCGCAAATGCGCGGCAGCATGAGCCAGATCCACTGCCCGGATCCGGGCGCGTACGAACGCGCCCAGTACATGCGGGCCATCACCACGTACAAAGCGGCGTAACCGGAGAACCGATGTGAAAGCGAAACTCGCGGCGCTGTTGGAACGCGAGGAAGACCGCATCTGCGCGGCCTGGAACGACCGGCTCAGTGACACGGCGCAACTGGCCGGCAAGCGCATG
>CAZJCX010000256.1:0-2443 GCA_964544425.1 uncultured Verrucomicrobiota bacterium | reverse complement strand
CGACGAGCGTGACACGGTTGCTGGTGCGGGATGTCGTCCGGATCTTGCGCGATGAACCGCCCGTTTCGCACACGCACGAATTGCGGGCGAGCGCCGACCGCCTCGGTCACCAGCCGGATTGGCGCATCAACCTCAATCAAGCGGTGGAAGTCTTGCTGACCGGCGAAGTGGTCGTCCGCGCGTGGGCGATTCAATACCTCGACGCAACGGAGCGCGAGCAGCTGGTGATGTTTGAGGCGATCAACCGCGCGTTTCATCAACTGGTGCGGCTGCACCTGCGGCATTACTGCGAGCAATGCCGCACCGCCGTGGTGGATCACGAAGAACAGGAGAACCTGCCATGAATTACACCCGTGAAGAAGCCCTCAAAAAGGTCCGCGAGTTTCTCGTCAGTCAAACGCGACCCGATGAAACGACCTGTCAGGCCGCCGCGCGTTTGGGCGTGTTTTGCCACGGGTACGACCGGTGGACGGTGGAGCAGTTGCGTCATCTCTATCCGTGGTTGGCGAAGAAGATGCCCGCCGACACGCCGCGCGAGGAGTTCCTGAAACTGATCGTGGCGTGGGACAACGCCCGGCAACTGGCGCACAAAGCACCGACGACCTGCGATGTGAAGGGGATTGACCATGAGGGTTGTCTCGGGTTCGACCGGTTCGACGACGAACACTTGAAGCGGATGTTCCCGCAGTTGTTCGCCGCCGCCGATCAAATCACGCCGTGGTAGCGCGTACAACCTTGTTTCCGCCGCGCAGTCTCGTGCGCGACCAGTAGCAAAAAGGGACATGTTCGCCCGCCGGCTTGTGTTCCGGCGGGCGCGCGACGCCCGGCACGGGGATTGCAAACCCACTTCCCGCGGAGGAATCCATGAGTGACGACGCGGGAGCCATCATGCTTGCGGAAGATGCGGTGGGCGACGAGGAGCGCGCCACCGAGGAAGCGACCGTATCGCTGATTACCTTCCGGCTCGGTTCGGAATGGTATGCCTTGCCTTTGGCGGCGGTGCGTGAAGTCGTGCGCGGCGCGCAAATCACCTACCTGCCATCCGCACCGGCCGCTGTCGCTGGCATCTTGAATCTGCGCGGGAACATTGTGGCGGCGGTGGATCCCCAACGAGTTCTCGGCCTGCCGGCCAGCGCGCGGGGCGAACACAGTCGCGTGATTTTGTTGGCTGCACAGGGCGTGGAAGCCGGGGTGGTGGTGGACGAAGTCGGATCCGTGGCGGCCGTGCCGGTCAGTCAGATGGAACCGCCGCTGACGACGTTGGAAGGCGCGGCGGCGGCAGCCATCGCGCAGACGTGCCGCTGGGACGGCCGGCTGGTCGCCGTGTTGAAAACCGAAAGTTTCGTGGGCGGCAACGCCGCCGGACAAGGAGCCTGACGATGAGCATTCGCACAAAGCTGATGAGTGGATTTGGTCTGGTGTTGATCATTTTATTGGCAGTCAGCGTGGCGGCGCTCCACAGCGTCCGATCGCTGTCTCGCGCGGCAAACCAAGCCCAGCACGCGCATCAGGTGCTGGAATCGTTGGAGGAGACCGCCCTGTTGCTGGAACGGGCGGAAAATGACGAGCGGGGGTTTGTCATCACCGGCAACGAAGCTTTCGTGCAACTCTTCAAAAAGACGGCGGACAGTCTGCGTCCGAAGCTCGGCGAGTTGCGCGAGTTGACGAAGGGGGATCAGGCGCAGCAGGAGCGCATCGCCGAATTGGAGCAAAAGATCCACCAGGAACTGGCCGTGTTGCAGCGGTTGATCGAAGCGCGGCGAAAGGCCGGTTTGGAAGGCGCCTTGCCGGAAATCATTGCGCATGAGGAGTCGGTTCTGACCAACGAGATTCACGCCGCGCTCACCGTGTTGGAGGCGGAAGAGAAGGAAGTGGTGAAACAGATGGACGACGAGCAGTTGGCCGCGGAACGGCGCGCGTTCATTGCGATCATCTTCGGGAGTGTGTTGGCGATCGTTGTGGTGGCCGTGGCGAGTGTCTGGCTCGTGCGATCCATCACCAAGCCCACTGCGGAGTTGTTGACCGCCGCGAATAAAGTCGCGGTCGGCAACTTAAACACCGAAGTGCAGGTCGGCACGCACGATGAAATCGGCGAGCTCGGCGAGGCGTTCAACAAACTGAACGGCAACTTGCGCACGATGGTGTCTCAGATCCGCGATGCCGGACTGGAGATGACGGCCGCCGCATCGCAGTTGCGGGCCTCATCGGAACAGCAGTCATCCGGCGCGACGGAACAGTCTTCGACTGTCGCCGAGGTGTCCTCGACGATGGAAGAATTGGCGCGCACGGCGGCGAGCATCGCCACGAACGCGCAGAACCTTTCCCAGACTGCCGAGACCACCGGCGCGGCGATGCAAGTGATCAACGACAAGATCAGCGCGATGGCGAAACGGATGCTGGCGCTTGGCGAAAAATCTCAGTCCATCGGTCAGATCACCACGTT
>CAZJCX010000255.1:870-4441 GCA_964544425.1 uncultured Verrucomicrobiota bacterium | reverse complement strand
CGCTACTCCGGCGTGAAAGGCGGCCAGTATTTCTATGTGTCGAGCCTCTCGGCCCGGACGATCGTGTACAAGGGCATGCTGATGCCGGACCAAGTGCCGGCCTTCTATGCCGACCTGAACGATCCGCGCATGGCGAGCGCGCTGGCGCTGGTGCATTCCCGGTTCAGCACGAACACCTTCCCCAGTTGGGAACGTTCGCATCCCTACCGGTACATCGCGCACAACGGCGAAATCAACACGCTGCGCGGCAATGTGAACTGGATGCATGCGCGGGAAGCGTTGCTGGAGTCCGACCTGTTCGGCGTCGACATCCAGAAAATCAAGCCGATCATCAACGAGGACGGCAGCGACTCGGCGATGTTCGACAACTGCCTCGAATTCCTCGTGCTCGGCGGCCGGTCGCTGCCGCCCGCGGTGATGATGATGATCCCGGAACCGTGGGAGAACCACGAATCCATGCCGGACGCGAAACGGGCGTTCTACGAATATCATTCGTGCCTGATGGAAGCGTGGGACGGTCCCGCTTCCATCGCGTTCACCGACGGGCGCGCGATCGGCGCGGTGCTGGACCGCAACGGGCTGCGACCATCCCGCTACTACGTGACGAAAGACGACCGGGTCATCATGGCCAGCGAAGTCGGCGTGCTCGATGTGCCGCCGGAACAGGTGCTGCAGAAAGGCCGGTTGCGACCGGGCCGGATGTTCCTGATCGATACCGAGCAAGGCCGGATCGTGGCCGACGAAGAATTGAAGAACCAGATCGTCACCGCCCACCCCTACCGGCTCTGGCTGAAGGAAAACCTCGTCCAACTCGCCGACCTGCCCGAGCCGAAGCAGACCGCCGTCGGCGACCATGCGAGCATCACGCTGCGGCAACAGGCGTTCGGATACTCGTTCGAGGATTTGCGGGTCATCGTCGGCCCAACGGCGCGCGACGGCGTGCAACCGCTCGGTTCGATGGGCACGGACACGCCGCTGGCCGTGCTGTCGAACAAACCCCAGCTGCTCTACAATTATTTCAAACAACTGTTTGCGCAGGTGACCAACCCGCCGATTGACGCCGTGCGGGAGGAAATCATCACCTCGTCGCAGATGGGCGTCGGCTCGGAAGGCAATCTGTTGCAGCCCGGCCCTTTGAATTGCCGGCAGATCAACCTGACCCACCCGGTCATCACCAACGAGGAGTTGGAAAAACTTCGGCACGTGAACCGCGCGGGGTTCCAAGCGATCACGTTGCCCATCCTCTACCCGGTCGCCCAGGGCGGCGCGGGCCTCGAAGCCGCGCTCGACGAGTTGTTCGCGAAGGCCGACCGGGCCATTCGCAGCGGCAGCAACATTCTCGTGCTCTCCGACCGGGGTGTGACCGCGGCGCAGGCGCCAATCCCCGCGCTCCTCGCGGTCTCAGGGTTGCACCACCATCTCATCCGCAACGGCACGCGGACAAAAGTTGGTCTCGTCCTCGAATCCGGCGAGCCGCGCGAGGTGCATCACTTCGCGTTGCTCATCGGCTACGGCGCGAGCGCGGTCAATCCGTATCTCGCGTTCGAGACGATTGACGACCTGATCGCGCAGGGATTGCTCAAGGACATTGATCACAAACAGGCCGTCAAAAACTTCGTCAAGGGCACCGTCAAAGGCGTCGTCAAAACGATGGCCAAGATGGGCATCTCCACCGTCCAGAGCTACTGCGGCGCCCAAATCTTTGAAGCGATCGGGTTGAACCAGGATGTGATTGACAAGTATTTCACGTGGACGGCCTCCCGGATTGAAGGCGTCGGCATCGAGACGCTCGCCGAGGAAGTCGCGCGCCGGCACAGGCACGCGTTCCCCGACCGGCCGGTCAACGGGCAAGTGCTCGACGCCGGCGGTCAGTACCAATGGCGGCGCGACGGCGAGTATCACCTCTTCAACCCGGAGACGGTGCACAAACTCCAACTCGCGACGCGGACGAACAGTTACAAGATTTTCCAGGAGTACTCGGCGCTGGTCAACACGCAGGACCAGCAACTCGCCACGTTGCGCGGCCTGCTGGATTTCAAGTTCGCGCCGCAACCAATCCCGCTCGACGAAGTCGAGTCGGTCGAGAGCATCGTCAAACGGTTCAAGACCGGCGCGATGAGCTATGGTTCGATCAGCTCGGAAGCGCACGAGGCGCTCGCCATCGCCATGAACCGGCTCGGCGGCAAGAGCAACACCGGCGAAGGCGGCGAAGACCCGGAGCGGTACGTCTGGTCAAATCCCCAGGGCGATTCCAAAAACTCCGCCATCAAACAAGTCGCCAGTGGCCGCTTCGGCGTGACGAGCTTGTACCTGACCAAAGCCCGGGAGCTGCAAATCAAGATGGCGCAAGGCGCGAAGCCCGGTGAGGGCGGCGAATTGCCCGGCCCGAAAGTCTATCCGTGGATCGCCAAAGTCCGCGGCACCACGGCCGGGGTGGGGCTGATTTCTCCGCCGCCGCACCACGACATTTATTCCATCGAAGACCTGGCCGAGTTGATCCACGACCTGAAGAACGCGAACCGCAGCGCGCGGATCAGTGTGAAACTCGTCGCGGAAGTCGGCGTGGGCACCATCGCCGCCGGCGTGTCCAAAGCGCACGCGGATGTGGTGCTGATCAGCGGGTACGACGGCGGCACGGGGGCTTCGCCGCTCTCCTCCATCAAACATGCCGGGATTCCGTGGGAGCTTGGGCTCGCGGAGACGCACCAGACGCTCGTGCTGAACAATCTGCGCAGCCGCATCGTGGTCGAGACGGACGGCCAGTTGAAGACCGGCCGCGACGTGGTGATCGCGACGTTGCTCGGCGCGGAAGAATTTGGTTTCGCGACCGCGCCGCTCGTGGTGCTCGGCTGCATCATGATGCGGGTCTGCCATCTCAACACCTGCCCGGGCGGTGTCGCCACGCAAGATCCTCTGTTGCGGGCGAAGTTCACCGGCAACCCGGATCACGTCGTGAACTTCATGCGCTTCATCGCGCAGGAAATGCGCGAGATCATGGCGCAACTCGGGTTCCGCACCGTCAACGAAATGGTCGGCCGCACCGACCGGCTCGAAACGCGGCAGGCGATTGATCACTGGAAAGCGAAGGGGTTGGATTTCACGAAGATTCTCTATCAGCCCGAAGTCCCGCCGCAGGTGGGCCGGTACTGTCAGATGCCGCAGGATCACGGCTTGGAGAAGTCGCTCGACCTGACGAAACTGCTGCCGCTGTGCGAACCGGCCATCCGCCGTGGTGAAAAAGTGAGCGCGACGTTGCCCATTCAGAACGTCAACCGCGTCGTCGGCACGATCCTCGGCAACGAAATCACCAAACGCCACGGCCCGCAAGGCCTGCCGGCCGACACGATCCACCTGAAATTTACCGGCTCGGCCGGGCAGAGCTTCGGCGCGTTCGTGCCGCCCGGCGTCACGCTCGAACTCGAGGGCGACGCCAACGATTACCTTGGCAAGGGTCTCAGTGGCGGCCAGATCATCGTCTATCCACCGACCGGCTCGACGTTCGCGCCCGAGGAAAACATCATCATCGGCAACGTCGCGCTCTACGGCGCGACGAGCGGCACGGCGTTCATCC
>CAZJCX010000255.1:444-826 GCA_964544425.1 uncultured Verrucomicrobiota bacterium | reverse complement strand
GCCGTCGTCGAGTCCGTGGGCGACCACGGTTGCGAATACATGACCGGCGGCCGCGTGGTCGTGCTTGGCCCGACCGGCCGCAACTTCGCCGCCGGCATGAGCGGCGGCATCGCCTACGTGCTGGATGTGGACGGCACCTTCCCCGGCCGCTGCAACACCCAGATGGTCGGCTTGGAAAAACTGGCGCACCAGACGGAAATCGCCGAAGTGTTCGCGATGATCGAACAACACGCGCGCCTCACCGGCAGCGACCGCGCCCGCCACGTCCTGAAGCTGTGGGATGAGATGGTCCCGAAATTCGTGAAGGTCATGCCGAAAGATTACAAGCGCATCCTCGAATCGCTCGCCCGCGTCAAGAGCCAGGGCCTCAGCGACGACGAAG
>CAZJCX010000255.1:0-425 GCA_964544425.1 uncultured Verrucomicrobiota bacterium | reverse complement strand
CTTCGAAGCCAACGCCCGCGACCTCGCGCGCGTGGGAGGAAATTAAATGGGCAAACCGACCGGCTTTTTGGAAATCAAACGCGAACTGCCGAAGGATTTCGATCCCGCGCAACGCATCAAGAATTGGCAGGAGTTCCATGAGCACATGCCGGAAGACAAACTCCGCGCGCAGGGAGCGCGGTGCATGGACTGCGGGATTCCGTTCTGCCACAACGGTTCGTTGCTGGCCGGCATGGCGTCGGGTTGCCCGATCAACAACCTGATCCCGGAGTGGAACGACCTCGTCTACCGGGGCCTCTGGCGAGAGGCCCACGACCGGCTGGCCAAGACCAACAACTTCCCAGAGTTCACAGGGCGGGTCTGTCCGGCGCCGTGCGAGGGGTCGTGCGTGCTCGGGATGAACGACGACCCGGTCGCGATCAAGG
>CAZJCX010000254.1:3694-4451 GCA_964544425.1 uncultured Verrucomicrobiota bacterium | reverse complement strand
AATCCACCGCGTGCAATTCCCGCGCGCCCCACGCCGACGACCGCAACACCACCGGCCCGCTCACGCCGGTATGCGTGATCATCAGCGCCCCCCGCTCCCGCAGCCCCGCCGCGCTCAGTTCCACCGGCTCGACCGCAATCCCCGCCAGCTCCCGCAACCACGGTACCGCCACGTGAAAGGTGAACAGCGACGGCACCGGCGGCTCCACCGTGTGACCAAGTTGCGCCGCCAGTTTCCCACCGGCCTCCGTCCGACACCCACCCGTCGCCAACAACACCCGCTCACACTCCAAAGTCTCCCCGCTCGCCATCCTCACCAAAAACCGTAGCGGCGGTCTATGACCGCCACCCTGCGCACCGCAGTCGGCGTCCCCAGCCGAGCGGCGATCGCAGACCGCCGCTACAGCCTGCCCCGCCCGCAACCGCACCCCCGCCGCGCGAGCGGCCCCCACCAAACAATCCACAATCGTCTGCGCCGAATCGGTGACCGGAAACATCCGCCCATCCGCCTCCGTCTTCAGTTCCACGCCGCGCCGCGCAAACCACTCCACCGTGTCCTTCGCCGAGAACCGTTGCAGCAACCCGATCAACTCCCGCTGACCGCGCGGGTACCGGGTTGCAAACTCGCGCGGCTCGAACAGCGCGTGCGTCACGTTGCAGCGTCCCCCACCGGAAATCCGCACCTTGCCCAGAAACGAGCGGGCCTGCTCCAGAATCGTGACCTCCGCTGCGGGATTCGCTTCCGCGCACGTGATCGC
>CAZJCX010000254.1:2271-3671 GCA_964544425.1 uncultured Verrucomicrobiota bacterium | reverse complement strand
CGCGCCTCCGCCGACCACGACGACCCGCCCGCTCAACCCGCCAATTCCTTCCCGCGCTTCGTCGCCGCAGCGATCGCCTCCCGGAAAATCTCCATCAACTGCCGCTCGCTCATCACTTTCAACGCCGCCTCTGTTGTGCCGCCCGGCGAAGTGACCTTCTTCCGCAGCACCTCCGGTGCCTCACCGCTCTCCGCCAGCAACCGCGCCGCGCCAAATATCGTCTGCACCGTCAGCCGTTTCGCCACCTCACCGCTCAACCCCTGCGCCACGCCCGCGGCGATCATCGCCTCTGCCACATGAAAAATGTACGCCGGACCGCTGCCGCTCAGCGCCGTGACGGCATCCATCAACGCCTCTTCCGTCCGCACCACGACCCCAACCGCGCCGAAAATCTCTTCCGCCGTGGCCAGATCATCCTCCGTAGCATATGCGCCCTTGCAAATCCCGGCCGCCCCCGCGCCGACGAGCGCGGGCGTGTTCGGCATGACACGGACAACGCGCGACGCGCCGCCCAGTTCGCGTTCGACGCGGGCGGTCGTTACGCCGGCGAGGATGCTCAGAATCAGGGATGAGGAATGCGGGATGAAGGATGAAATGGCAGCGGTGAACTGCTGCGGTTTTACCGCCAGCACGATGATGTCGGCGGGCGCACTGCCGGTGCGGATGCGGAACGTTTGCTTGAGGTAGTCGAGGCGGTCGGCGCGTATGTCGGTGGCGCTGATCTGCGACGGCTCAAAAATTCTCGCCGCCAGCAACCCGCGAATCAACGCTTCTCCCATGTTACCGGCCCCAACGAACAGGATGGTTTTCGCCTTCATTCCTCGGTCTTCTTCCTTTCTCCAAAAATCGCCGTCCCAATCCGCACCATCGTCGCGCCCTCGGCCACCGCCATCTCATAATCGTGACTCATCCCCATCGAAAGCTCCGGCAACCCGTGCGCATCGCGAAGCTCCCGGAGTTTCCGAAAGAACGGACGCGGATCCTTACCGGCGGGGGGGATCGTCATCAGGCCCCGGACTTCGACGCGCGTCAGCTTGTTCAACTCCGCCAGCGTGGCCGGCAGGTCTGCGGGTTTCAGGCCGAACTTGCTGGCCTCACCGGCCACATTCACTTCCAGCAGGACCGGCATCGTCTTGCCCAGCCGGTCGGCCCACTTGTCGATTTCCACCGCCAACTTCACGCTCTCCACCGAGTGGATCATCTCGAACAAGTCCACTGCGTCGCGCACCTTGTTTGTCTGCAAATGCCCGATGAAATGCCAGCGCGCCCGACCGGACACGAGCGGAATCTTCGCCTTGGCCTCCTGCACCTTGCTCTCGCCACAAAAAACAGCCCCCGCGTCGAGCGCCTCCGCAATCCGTTCCGGGGTGACTGTCTTGGTAACCGCGATCAACGTGACC
>CAZJCX010000254.1:0-2182 GCA_964544425.1 uncultured Verrucomicrobiota bacterium | reverse complement strand
GCGTTTGGGAAATTTTGAATTGCGCGACCGCGTCGGCCGCGGCGGGATGAGCGAGGTGTACCGGGCGTGGGACGCGACGTTGAACCGGGAAGTGGCCGTGAAAGTCTTGCGCGCCGGCACCGCCACTCGCGACGATTTTCTGCGGGAAGCGCGCGCGGCGGCGGCGATCAGCCACCCGCACATCACCCAAATTCATTTGGTGGAGGAGACCGCTGGGCAGCAGTATCTCGTGATGGAGTTGCTGCGCGGCCAGACACTGCGCGAATCCATCGAGTCCACCGGCCCGCTCGCGGAGGAAACGGCTCTGCAAATCGGCCTCGATGTGGCCGAGGCGCTGCGCGCCGCCTACCGGGCGCAAATGATCCACGGCGACATCAAGCCCGCGAACATCTTCCTGACGGCCGATCAAGGCGCGAAAGTTTTGGATTTTGGCCTGGCGAAACTGGCGAACGTCGAAGTCGCCGCCGAAGGCGAAGTGTGGGGCTCGCCCCATTATCTGTCGCCCGAACGCGCCGGCCGGCGGGCCGAGGATTTTCGCAGCGACGTGTATAGTTTGGGAGCGACTTTGTTCCATGCGTTGACGGGTCATCCGCCGTTCGAGGCCGGCACGCCCGAGGAACTGGCGTTGAAACGATTGCAGGAGAAAGCGCCCGGCGTGCGAACGATCCGCCCCGAACTGACACCCGAGACCGAGCAGGTGATTGACAAGATGCTCAACAAGAGTCCCCTCCTCCGCTACCGGGACTATGACGCGGTGATCGCGCACCTCCAAACGGCGAAAACAGCCGCCACCGCGCGCCGGCTCGGACTGACGGTCACAGCCACCGCTGATAAGACGGCCCGCCGCGCCAAACTCCGGCAAGGGATCGTGGTCGGGGCCGGTGTTCTCGTGCTGTTGGTGGTTGTCGGCGTCGTGTTCGGCCCGCGCTGGCTGTCGGATACCCGGCGAGTCGAGTTCACCTGTCTCGCGCCCCAAGCCCAGGCCGTGTTCCTGGCCGGCGAGTTCAACAACTGGAACACCGCCGCCACCCCCATGAAAAAAGATTCCGCCGGCAAGTGGCGCATCACCATCCGGCTCCCCCCCGGCCAGCACCCCTACAAATACGTGGTGGATGGCAAATGGCAGGCCGACCCCGCCAACCCCGACCGGGTGAAGGACGGATTCGATGGATACAACTCCCTCAAGACCGTCCATGAGTGAACTCGATCCCCGGTATCGCGCCTACTTCGCCTGTTTCAATCGGCAGGAATATTTCGACGCGCATGAAGTGCTGGAGGAACTCTGGCTGGTCACGCGCGATCACCGGCGTGATTTTTACAAAGGTCTCATCCAAACCGCCGCCGCCTTCTTGAAATGGCAGCAGGCCAAACCGGATCCGGCCCAGCGCCTCGCCCGGCGCGCGGCCGCGCTCTTGCAACCCTACGGCCCGGTATGCGAAGGATTGCGCGTGCAAACCGTCCTCGCTTTGCTGAGCCAACTCCCGCACGACGTCCCGGCCCCGCCCCAGCTTGATTTGGAGCCGCCATGCGGATGATCCAAGTCTTGAGCATGCTGCTGACGCAACTGAGCGTCGGCACCTTGCTCGCCACCAGTCTGCTGCCGACGCGGGAAATCCGAGCGAGCTTTTTCACCTTCAACGCCCTGCTCGCCGCCATTTTTGCTGCCGTCGCCCTTGTGCTGACGAAAAAGCTGCTCGGTGCCGCGTGGTGGGATGTCCGGTATCTCGGCTTGACCGTTATCGGCGCGACCGCCGCGTGGGGCTGTTTCCGCCTCGACAAAGTGGAAATTGGCCGCCTGCTACTCATCCTCTCCGGCCTCGCCGGACTCGTGCTCGGCGTCCTCCCGCTGGCCGCCTCCACCCTGCAAACCCGGCAACTCGAATCGAACGCCATCTGGCTATTCGACATCGGCGTCCTACTCGGCACCGTCCTGCTCGGCGCAACTCACGTCGGGATGATCCTCGGTCATTGGTACCTGCTGATGCGGCGGCTGTCGTTCGTTCACTTGGAGCGGTTCTCCAAGCTCGTGTTCGGCGCCGTGCTGGCGCGGGCGCTGTGGCTGATCGTCACCTTGACGCTGCTGCACAAACTCGACCCGCTGCTCGCGGCCAACTTCATCCCGCCGCTTTGGTCGCCCGGGGGGCACCTGTTTTTCATGGCGATGCGGCTGTTGTGGGGAATC
>CAZJCX010000253.1:0-4456 GCA_964544425.1 uncultured Verrucomicrobiota bacterium | reverse complement strand
TCCGCCAACCCGGTCGGATCGCCGTCCAACATCCGCGCGAACGCCGCCACGCGCTCCGGTGAGTTGGTCGGCCACACGCCGAGCGCGTCGCCGACTTCGTAGTGTAATCCCGAACCTTCGAGCGAGAATTCAAAGTGACGGATTTCCTTGGCGCTGCCGGGCCGGGTGAGCAGCCGGTTGGTGATGAGTTTCGCGGGGAAGGGGTGCTTCCGCGAGTAACCTGTAGCCGCGCTTGGCAAGCGCGGCGATGCGGTGGTGACCGGGCCGCGCGCATCGAGCGCGGCTACAGCGGCGTCCAACCACCGTTGGAACGGCTCTTCGTAATCCACATCGCTGTCCACGCGGTCGCGGAGTCGTTTGGCACCCAGCTCGGCGAGCCTTGCGTCGCAGTCTTTGCCGAACTGACAGAACTTGGGATAGTTCTTGTCGCCGAGCGCGAACACGGCGAACTGCGTCTGGTCGAGTCGTGGCGCGCCGTTGCGCAGGAACTCCCAGAACGGCTTCGCGTTGTCGGGCGGTTCGCCATCACCGTAGGTGCTGGTGACGATGAGCAGCCGTTTTTCCTGCGCGAGCTGGCCGGTGGGATACTGCCCCATGTCGTGAATGGTCGGCGCAAAACCCGACCGGCTGGCGGCGGCGGCAACCTGTTTGGCCAGTCCCTCGGCGTTGCCGGTTTGGGAGCCGAACAGAATGGTGAGCGGTGGGAGCGGGGACGCCGGTGAAGTTTTCGAGAACAGCCCCGCGAGGAAGCCGTTCAAGTACGCGCGTTGCTCGGCGGTGAACGGCGCGGAGTCGGGGATGTGCGGAATCAAGTCGTGGGACATTCGCTGAACATCTCCTGCAACGTTTTCAGGTCGTGCCGGCGGACAAACTCATGAAACGCCTCGCCTGTCGCCCGCTGGCCGAGATAGACGCGCAACACGTTTTCGAGAAGCGCCGGCAGTTCGCTGAACGGGATGCCTTGAAACACTTCCTTGCCGATCGCTTGTTCGTGGCCCCAGCCGCCGCCGAGGACGACGTTGTAACCTTCGCCGAGCGGTGTCTTCACGCCCAGCAGGCCGATGTCGCCCATGTAATGTTGCGCGCACGAGTGCGGACAGCCGGTCAGATGGATGTTGAGCGGCTGGTCGAGCGCGAGTGTTGTTTCGAGATGGCGGGCGAGCGCGACGGCGTGGGTTTTCGTGTTGGTCGCGGCGTATTTGCAACCCGCGTTGCCGGTGCAGGCGATCAGCCCGCCGGCGAAGCTCGTCGCGGAATGATGAAACCCGATCCGTTCCAGACTGCGTTTGACCGTCTCCACGAAACCGTCCGGCACGTGCGGGATCAATAGGTTCTGAAACACGGTCAACCGCAACTCACCGGCTCCGTAATGTTCCGCCACGTCCGCCAGCCGTCGCATCTGCCGCGCGGTCATTCGTCCGACTGGGATGGCGACGCCGATGTAGTTCCGACCGGGCTGCGCCTGCCGGTACACGCCAAGATGACCGTGCCGGAGGGGCGGATGAGCGGGCTGGCAATCGCCCGGTGGGACGCGCGCGAGCGGGAAGACGAGCTTCTGTTGCGTGGCGGCCAGAAATTTTTCCACGCCCCATTTGTCGAGCAGGTACTTCAACCGCGCCCGATTCCGCGCCGTCCGATCGCCGTGTTCGATGAACACGCGGATCATCGCGGCGGCGACCGCGACGCATTCGTGAGGTTGGACGAGCAGGCCGCAATCGCGGGCGAATTGTTTGTGGCCGGTGATGCCGGCCAGTTGAACGCGAAAGGCCGCGGTTCCCTGATGCTTCACGGCGACGAAACCGATGTCGTTGGTGTCGGCCACCACGCTGATCGCGCCGCCGCCGTCGAACGCGACGTTGAACTTGCGCGGCAGGTCGTAGAGGTCGCGTTGGTTGAGAATGTAATGGTGCAGCGCCTTCGCGAACGGCCGCGTATCCAGCAATTCCTGTGGATCGAATCCGGCGGTTGGCGACGCGGTGATGTTGCGGACGTTGTCCACGCCTGATCCGCGCGCGGTCAGGCCGAGGTCTTGGAGCTTGGTCAGGACATGGATGATGTGGCGCGGCGGGATTTCCCGGATCTGGATGTTCGCGCGGGTGGTGATGTCGGCATAGCCGCCGCCCCAATCCGCCGCGATGTCCGCCAGTCCGCGTAACTGCCGGCTCGTCAATTCACCGGCCGGAATCCGGCAGCGGAGCATGAACGAGTTCTGCGCGGGCGAGACGTTGAACAGCCCGTGATAGCGGAAGCGGAAAGTGTCTGCGTCGTCCGGCAGCTTGTCGGCGTCGGCGTGCGCGATGAGCTTCTCCCAGCAGTCCAGTCCGTGCTGCTCGTGTTTCCAGCGTTCTTGTTTGCAGAGATCCTGCAGCGGCGTGCCGTGAATCGCCGGTTCTGGCGGGGCGGCTGTGCGGCCGGCGGCCCGACCGGCCAGCAATCCGGCGAGGTACTCCTTTTGTTCCGCCGAGAACGCGCTCACGTGTCTTTCTCCAGCCGCACGGCGGCAAACTTGAGTTCGGGCTGGCGCGAAATCGGATCGGCTTCGCCGGTGGTGCAGGCATTGACGCAACCATCCTCGTTCCAAAGCTGGCCCCAATGAAACGACATGAAGACCGTGCCGGGCGCGAGCGCGGCATCCACCTTCAGCGTCGTGCGCGCGAATCCGCGTCGCGCCGCGAGCCGCACAGGTGCGCCATCGGCCAAACCCAGCGCGGTGGCGTCGGTCGCGCTCGCCACGAGAAACGGGGCGGGGTTGAGCTTGTTGAGTTTGGCGACGTGACCGGTCTTGGTGCGGGTGTGCCATTGATGGGCGAGGCGGCCGGTGGTGAGCGCGAGCGGATATTGCGGCGTCAATTTCTCCGCGGGCGGCGCGAATTCGACCGCGTGAAACTGGGCGCGCCCGGTCGGGGTTGGGAACTGGCGGTTGCGATACCGGCGCGCCGTGCCGGGGCTGTGAGCCGTCGGGCACGGCCACTGCAAGGCGTGCCGGTTCAGGCGCCGGTGCGTGATGCCTTCCAGCGGCAGCCGGTCGCGTCCGCACCGCCGGTATTCTTCGAACACATCGTTGGCGCTCGTGTAGGAGAACTGTTCTTCGTACCCCATGAGCGCAGCGAACCGGCTGGCCAGTTCCCAATCGGGCCGCGCGTCACCGGGGGGCGCGACGCACGGTTGGAGCAGGCCGACGCGCCGCTCCGAGTTGGTCATCGTGCCGGCGATCTCCACGCTCATCGCCGCGGGGAGGAGGACATGCGCCAGCCGCGACGTTTCGGTGGGATGATAACAGTCCTGCACGACGACCATTTCGGCGCGGGCAAGCGCGCGGCGGACTTGGTTGGAGTTTGGCAGCGTGGCCACCGGGTTGGTGCCGACGATCCAGACCGCTTTGACGCGGCCGGTCTCCAACGCCTCGAACATCGCGACAGCGTCGAGACCGGGTTTCGACTGGATGCGCCGCGCGGGGACGCCCCAGATCGCCGCGATTTCCGCCCGGTGCTGCGAGTTCGTCACGTCACGGTAGCCGGGCAGGCCGCCGCTCATGTAACCGACTTCGCGCCCGCCCATCGCGTTGGGCTGCCCAGTCAACGAGAACGGGCCGCTGCCCGGTCGGCTCAGCTTGCCGGTGGCGAGGTGGAGATTGATGATCGCGAGATTTTTAGCGACCCCCTGCGTGCTTTGGTTCGCGCCCATCGTGTAGAAGCTGAGCGATTCGGCGGCGGTGCCGAACCAATACGCGGCCTGGCGGATGGCGTGTTCTGTCACGCCGCAGACCGCCGCGGCGCGGGCGGGCGTCCACGCCGCGACAAGCTCGCGGACGACGCTGAAGTTTTCGGTGTGATCGCGGATGAAGCGCTCGTTCACCCAGCCCTGCCCGATGATGATGTGCAGGAACGCGTTGACCAACGCGACATCGGTGCCGGGCCGAATCGGCAGATGCAGGTGCGCGCCCTCGGCAGTCGGCGTGGGCCGGGGGTCCACGGCGATGACGCGGACCCGTTTGCGGGTGGCGCGCTTTTTTACCCGTTGCCAGAGGACCGGATGACATTCGGCCATGTTCGCGCCGAGAATGAAAAAGCAGTCGGCGTGTTCGATGTCGTCGTAACAGGTTGGCGGCCCGTCAGCGCCGAACGCGAGTTTGTAGGCGCTGGCGGCGCTGGCCATGCAGAGCCGGGAATTGGAATCGAGGTTGTTCGTGCCGAGCGCGCCCTTGGCGAGTTTGTTGAAGACGTACTGCGACTCGGTCGTGAGCTGGCCGGAGATGTAAAACGCCACCGCATCCCGCCCGTGGTCGCGGATGATCTGCCGAAACTTGCCGGCCACCAGCGCCAGCGCGGCGTCCACTTCAACCGGCTGGCCGTGGACGTGCGCGCGCGTGAGCCGGTTGGGCGTGGCGACGATTTCGGCGATGGACGCGCCCTTGTTGCACAGCGCGCCGAGCGTCGAGGGATGCTCCTTGTCGCCG
>CAZJCX010000252.1:824-4476 GCA_964544425.1 uncultured Verrucomicrobiota bacterium | reverse complement strand
TCCAGGTGCCGCGCAGTTGGATTTACAACTACACCAACCCGGCCCCGGTATTGGCCAACTGGGATCTGGCGATGGACGCCTGCAACGACTTGATGGGCTTCCCGCGCAACCGCGGCAAGGACACGATGTATTACCAAGTGGATTTATTCCTGCGCGCTTCCGTTTTGGCCCCGGGGTACCCCACGGTGAATCTCTCCTACAACCCCAAAACCGACTACGGCGGCAACGTGAACAACTATCTGCTCACCGGCCCGCAGAATGTCGCGCAATACGTCTTCCACGAACAGGGACATTCATACTTCTTCCCGAAGTTCGGCGGCGAAACGGAGTCCGCCGTCAATTTGCTGCACGTGCCGGTCATGAACCGGCATTTTGGCGCGAGCTTCGACGATGCCTTCCGCGGTTCGTATGATTACATCGGCAAGAACGTCACCAACAATCTGGACAACACCGCCGTGCTCTGGATGACCAGTTTCAATTTCTCGCCCCGGCAAGTCGCCATGGCCGATTGGGAGAAAGCTTACCAACCGCAAGGCCACGCGAAGTTCGTGGACATCGCCCGGCTGTACGGCTGGGACGGCCTGGGCCGGTTCTGGTATTTCTACAATTCCAATGACACCTACGGCGTCGCTTATCCGACCGACGATGACAGTAAGCTCCTCCAACTCTGCCAGTCCGTCGGCCAGGACCTTCGGCCTTTGTTCCATTTCTGGGGCAGCTTCCCGCAAAGTCCCGCCCTGCTCGCCGCCAATGTCGCCGCCGCCGGTCTGACTCCGCCCGTCGAGATTTACGATCTGCTCACCCAATACAAATCGCTGGTGCCGACGAACAATGCCGGCTACCAAGCGTGGTGCCTCATGTGGTACGGCCAGCAGCCCAACTACAACACCGGTTACGGTGTCGAACGCGAACACGCCCGGCAATGGGACACCAATCTCCTCGTCAGCGCAGCGGAGCAAGTCCGGCCCAACGGCGAGATTTTCGACGAAGCCGCCTCCCTTGCCGTCAAAGCGCGCGTGCAGGAAATCATTGATCTCTATTATCCGAATGGCCGCCCCTCGGATTACACCGCGTGGGCCGCGCAGTTTACCGGCGTCAGCCTCAGCGACCCGACGGCGGACTTCGACGGGGTGAACAACGATTGTGAGCGGATCTGGGGACTGAATCCCACCAGCAGCGCGTCCGCCCAGCCGGTCAACTTCAGTCCCGGCACGTTCACCTACACGCGCCGCCGTCCTGCCTTGACCGGCTACACGTTCACGGTGTGGTATTCGACCGACCTCCAGACGTGGAGTGAGGATACCGGCGCGGTTCAAACACCCGGCAGTCCGGTGGCCGATGTCGAGACGGTGCTGGTCAACCTCAGTCCAAGTCTGTTGACCAGCCCGCAACTCTTCGTCAGAATGCGGGCGACTCAGCCATGACGAGTAAGCTGAAACTGATCTCCTCGCCGCGACTCTATGCCAGACCCGATGTCATGGCCAACCTCCACAGTCAATTTCTGCGCGCGACGGCCCAAGCGGTTATCCGCGATGCCGACGCGTTGGTGCGGGCGGCATTGCTTCGTGAATCGGACGTCAAAGTCGGCTACCAGTCGGTCACGCGCCCAATCAACTGCCGGCTCCAGAATCTGACCGCCGCGTGGGTATTGACGCGCAAGCCGAAGTACCGGCAAGCCGCGCTCCGGCATCTGGCCGGACTTCGCGACTGGAATCAAATCAGTTGCGAGGCCAACGCCACCATCCCGGCCAGCGTCCCAATGGCGTTCTGCCTGACTTATGGCGAATTGTCGGCAACCGTCGGCGTGATGTACGACTTGTTTCGTCCCGCCATGACGGCGGACGAGCGGCGTGTTTTCGATGGCCTACTCGACAAATTTCTCCTCAGCGCCGCGTTGCGGTGTCTCGATAATCCGCCGTGGTGGGCGAACAAGAGTTGGTCGAACTGGAACGGCGTCTGTTGCGGTGGGATGGGAATCATGGCGCTGGCGATCTGCGAAGACCGGCCCGAAGCGCAGAAACTGATTCCGTTCATCGAGAAATCGCTCGCGTTGTACTTCCAGTCGTACGTCAAGAACGGTGGCGGTTGTCCCGAAGGCACCGGCTACTGGAACTACGCGATGAACTACGCGATCCGGTACGTCCTGAGTTGGGAGAACGTCACCGGCAAAAAACATCCCGCCTTGCGAATCAAGGAACTCGGCCAGTCGCTGCTGTTCCCGGTGGATTTCACCGGCATCTCATTTGGCGACAACGACGGGTGGCATCCGGCGGCGTTCTATTTTCTCCTCGCGCGACGACTTAACCTCCGCCACGCGGCGTTGCGCGCGGCGGCGTATTTGGAGGCGCGTACAGGTTCACGTCCGAATACCGGCGATCTGTTGTTTGCCGCTGACGCCATCCCGTCCGATGCCGAGGTCGCGCGCTGGAAAAAGAAAGTGCTGGTCGCGCGAGTGTACCGGGGGATGGATTGGGCGGTGTTGGCGGATGACGAAGTCTTCCCGGCGCTGCGGATGGCGGTGCGCGGCGGGACGGCGAAGATCGAAGGTCACGGGATGCTCGATTTGTTGAGCATCCGTTGCCGGGTCAACGGCGAGTTGATGATTACCGACCAGCAGGACGGCGGATACATGGCCACCACGTTTGCCAAACGTGGCCACGAAATCTACGGCCGCAGCGCGCACTCGAAGAGCACGATTTTCGTGGACGGCTTGAGTTGTCACAGTGAATCGGTCTGCGACAAGACCGAAGTGGTGAAGGCGCCCGGCATCTTGGGAATTCGCGTGGACGCCTCGCACATCATTTTGCCGCGGTGGAAAGATCTGTTCATCGGCCGGTTGGTGTTGCTCGTGGACAATTCGTACTGGCTCGTGATTGATCAAGTGACCGCGAAACGGCCAGTCGACCGGCATTGGTTGGAATCCCGGTATCACACGCTCGCCGCCGCGCGACGCACGGGTCATTCCGTTTCGTTGCGGGGCGGTAGAGAGCGATTGCAGATGACATTCGCCGCGCTTGGAGGCGGCGTGTTGCAAGAGTCGCGGGGGATGCCGTCGCAGCCGCGCGCGCAGACAAATATCTTCCGTTGGCTGGGCGCGGAGGCCGCGTCCGAAAATCTGCACGTGACAGCGCTGAATCCCGGTCGCCAGAGGCTTAGCGTGACGGTGAGCAAGACGAAGGCTGGTCGGTTTCTGATCAGCGTCAGGGGCCGTCGCCCGCGTCAAATCCGCTTGAACGGCCGATTGGAGTTGAGCGCGTGAGACTGGTGGGGGTGTTTTTCCTGGTGACGACGACGATTCTAGCCAGTGAGCCGCCGACGTTGAAAGCGCGGGTTGGCGGCCGGTTTCGAATCGGCGCGGCCATTGAGCACAGCTTGCCGGCCAGTTCGCGCCGCTTGGCGGCCCGGCATTTCAATACCGCCACACCCACCAATCAGATGAAATGGCAGCCGATCCAGCCGCGGCCGGGCGTGTATCAGTTCGAGGACGCGGATGCGTTTGTGGAGTGGGCGGAGAAGCGGGGAATGTGGATTGTGGGACACACATTGATCTGGCACAACCAGACGCCAGACTGGGTGTTCGCGAACTCCGATCGCGAGGAGTTGCTGAAACGGATGCGCGAGCACATCCACACGGTCGTTGGTCGGTATCGCG
>CAZJCX010000252.1:0-804 GCA_964544425.1 uncultured Verrucomicrobiota bacterium | reverse complement strand
CGTGGTGAACGAGGCGTTGGGGGACGACGGGACGATCCGCCGTGATTCGCCGTGGGCGCGGATCGTTGGGGAGGATTTCATCGAGCACGCATTCCGGTATGCCCACGAAGCGGACCCGGCGGCGGAGCTGTATTACAACGATTTCAATGCCGAGGTGCCCGCGAAACGGGACGCGATGGTGGCGTTGTTTCACCGGCTGCGCGCGGCGGGGATTCGGATTGACGGGTTGGGACATCAGGCGCACGTCAAGCTGGGCCATCCGACCGTGCAGCAGTTGGAGGAATGTATTCTCAAGTTTCATGAAGCGGGCGCGAAGGTGATGTTCACCGAACTGGATGTGGACGTCTTGCCGTGGCCGGGACTGCCGAGCATGGCGGCGGACGTGAAGTTGCGGGCGGATTATCAGGAGAAATTCAACCCGTACGCGGACGCACTCCCGCCGAAGGTCTCCCACCAACTGGCCAACCGGTACGCGGCGCTGTTTCGGCTCTTTGTGAAACATCACGACAAGATTGACCGAGTCACGTTCTGGGGCGTGACTGACGCCGACTCGTGGCTCAACAACTGGCCGATCAAAGGTCGCGCAAATTATCCACTGCTGTTCGACCGGCGGGGCAAGCCCAAACCGGCATTCGGCGCCGTGCTCAAGGTGCTCGGCGAATGACGCGGTTCATCTTGTCATCCTTGATGACAATGCTCCTGCCCATCGGGTGGGCGCAGGCGGATGCCGTGTTGAGTGCGGCTGGCGCTGTGCTGGCGATCTGGGGGGAATACGATGCCGGCCGCGTGCGCGCCGGCGTGACA
>CAZJCX010000251.1:0-4497 GCA_964544425.1 uncultured Verrucomicrobiota bacterium | reverse complement strand
GAAACGTTCGTCCGTCGGGTTCGGGTCCAGTTGGGCGAGGACGGCGCGTTTGGTCACCGGCGGCGACTTGTCGGTTTGCGGCGTCAACAGGGGTGGAACGTCGTCCATGATGATCCGCCACTTGCCGGGCGGGCCTTCGCCCGCCACCACGCTGCTGAAGCCGGGCGGGGTTTGGTCCGCCGGAAACTCGGCGAAATCGAACCCCCGTTGCGCCCCTGAGGCCGGCCACGCCAGCGCCAGCCCCAGGGCCAGAAGATACTTCCACATCACCTCGCCAGCGTGACAAAGAAGCAGCCGGGCGACAAGGAATTGTGCCCCAGATTCCACTCCTCGCAGTAGGCATGTCCCCCTGCCTTGCCCCGGAGGCCGCAAGAATGGTGGATTGACAGGAAACACGAGGCCGGAGCAGAGTGGAAAGGTCGTAACAGGGTTTACAAGCAGGCATGCGAAAGCGTCAGGTTTATGGTCAGTCCTATGACATAGTCGCAGTGAGCCATGGAGTGGCTGGCATTGAGCCTTGGATTTATGAGAGTCCCCACACTTATCAAAGCCGCCATCGCTGGCATTTTGGTCCTCGCAACACCAGCAGCTTTTTGCCAAGGCACGGTTTACACATCCCGGTCAGCCTTCGAGGCCGCGCTAAGTTTAAGCACCACTATTACCTTCGAAGACCTTCCGACTTCGGGAAATGGTGAGTCCAACATAACTACTTCGGGCGTGACCTTCACCACTCCTGATGGCCGCTTGGTTGTCGCAGTCAACGGTGCGCCGATACCTGGTGATGGCAAGTACCTCTGGCATTTCGACGGGGGTTCTCCGGTAACCGTCCTCCTCCCAGGTGGTGTCACGGCTTTCGGTGCGGATTTTTCCGGCGGCTTCGAGCCCGGCCCCTCGTATAACGCCACCCTGACCGTGAACCTGGTCGGGGGCGGATCACACGTCCACAACTTCTCAGGACCAGGCTGGTTGTGGACTTTTTTCGGCGTAACCTACTCCGAGCCTATCAGCAGCCTTGTTTACGATGATGGCGGACCGTCCGCGCCCTTCGCCCTGCATCAGGAGATGCTGGACAATGTAACCTTCGGTAACGTGATCCCTGAGCCAAGGGTGTTTGCGTTCCTCGCGCTGGGAGCATTGTTCCTCGGCGGGCGGCTCATGAATCTCCATAAAACGTGAAATCCAAGCCCCAGTTCATTTGGATCGCTTGGGTCGCCCGGCTCACCGTGCTCGCCGGGTGTGCGGGCGGATGGCCGTGCCTTGGGCAAGGCACGATTTACCGGGATCGCAGCGTATTTGAGACGGCCATTTCCAGCATTGCAGGAGTCCGCACAGATTTGAGTTTTGGGCCTCCGCTGCCGCCTGGCGGAGTCGGTCAACTTGAGAGGATGGAGTATTTCCAGCCATTGACGGTTTCCGGACTCACGTTTAGCGGTGGCGGGCCATTGCTAATCCTTCTGGATTCCTTCATCCCAGAGCCAAATTGGATCCTGATTAACTATGATAGCTTGACGCCCCTCACGATGGACATGAACGGGCCCACGCTGGCTTTCGGCGCAGACTTTGCGAGTTGGCTCAGCCCAGTTCATCGTCACCAATGCGACACTGAACCTCACGAACGGCGTGGCCATTGGGTATTACAACCAGGGCGCGGGCATCTGGCTGCGAGAGGGCAGTGCGATTGTTTCGATGGGAACGCCGTTGTCTCCCAATCGGGTCGTCCACTACACGCTGGTACAAGAACAATCTGTGTTCATTGGCGACACCGACCCAACTTACAGCCTGGGCATCAGTTCCTACCATGAAGAGATACCAGCACCGAATGGTCACTACCGCTTTACCCATTTCATTGCGCCCGGAGGCGGCTCCAGCCTGGTGCATGACACTTCCTGGGCGTATGCCACCCTCTCGGTGCAGGATTGCGAGTTCTGGGGCGGATGGAATTATTTCAGCGGCAACACCGGATCGGTGGCGACCGTGAACAATAACCTGTTTCACCGCGCGCCGGTCTATGCCATTGGCTCCGGTTCAACCACGCTGCACTTTTTTAACAATCTTCTGTGGAGCACAGCAGCCGGCTTCCACAATCCGGCGAGTCCGAATCTGTGGCGCTTTGAGGACAACGCGTTCGACAACTGCAGTGTGACATCCTACACGACGCCCATGACCAATAAGTACAACGCCTACATCAACTGCGACGGCCGGTTGCAACCCGCGAGCGTCAACGACATTGTGATGAGCAGCTTCAGTTACGGCAGCGGCCCCTTGGGCGATTTCTACCACGGACAAGCCGATTTGGTTGGCAAAGGGAGTTGGACGGCCGCCTCGCGGGGGCTTTACCATCACACAACTCAAACGAAGGAAGGCAATTCGTGGCTGGACATAGGCTTCCACTACGTAGCTATGACCAACGGGCTGCCCGTGGACACCGACGGCGATGGATTGCCGGATTACCTTGAAGACGCAAGCGGAGACGGGAATTACGGATTTGGCGATCTGAGCCACTGGCAGGTTGTGGATTCGGACGGGGATTGCATCCGCGACGGGGACGAGTATCAGCAAGGCAGCAATCTGATGGATTTGCCCGAGTTCAGCACCCCGCCCGCTTACCAAATCCTGCCGATCGGGGCCACGGCGGTCTTTTCCGCCACCCTGGCCCAAAGTTGCCTGAGCGGTTACCAGTGGGATCGTGACTTTGGTTATGCGATTCCGGGCGCGACCAACCTGACGCTCACGCTGACGAACGTCCAGTTGTCGAGTAATGGGCTGTATCGGTTGCGGGCTTTCAGCCCCACCAAGTCCAACTCCGCCGCTGCCCGGCTGGTCGTGTTGGACGCCCCCGCCTGGACGATCTGGACGAACTACACCGCTCACACCAACGGCAAGACCATCAACCTCTGGTCAACGCCACAGCCGCCCTATTGGCTGGTGCCAGGCCAGCCGCCGACGTTCACTTGGAATACCAACTGTATGTTGTATGGCATGCCCGGCTTTACGGCGCTTTCGCCGTTCAACGAGTGGGGCGGAATGGATGGCGGTGTGACCGCCCTCACAAAAAGGCATGGTTACATGCGGGGTCACGGCCAAGGTATATGCGGACTGCGCACGAATCACTATGCCGGTAAGCGGGTCTGGTTTTACGCCGCCGATAATACGCCGGTGGTGATGACCATCGGAGCCGACTATATTCGTAATCCAGAGGAGTGTTCAGGCGGGGACTACGGTTTGGTAATTTTTTCAGACGACCTGCCAGAGAGTATTACGCCGCTGCGTGTCACAACCGCGCCAAGTTCCAGTGTCGTTTGTTTCCGAACCTGCCAACACGGAGCGATGTCCGCAAACCTCCCGCCTTTTCAATATCCCGACACCGCCAAGCCACCCTTCAATGATCATGACACTGGTGTCAGTGGTGACAGTGGCCGTCCAGACATGATTCCTACGCTTGGCGGGACTCTCGTCTTCTTCAAAGGGCGAACGACCAGCGGCCCCACCGCCCAAATGCAAGCTGACATGGACATTCTTTCAATTTACCTAAACTTGAGCACAAATGACTACCAGTTGAATTGGTACAGTTATCCTTAAACAAAGCATCCACCTTTTATCAAATATCAAATGAAACCTCGCTTCATCTCATTTCAATTGAGCGTCTATCTTGTTGCTTCAGCCCTGTCCGCTCTCTCGCAGAGCACCCTCTACATTGACCGTGGAGATTTCATCATCGCGGCGCAGGCAATTCCGGGCCATTGCCAGAGCATCGCACTCGACTTTTTCCCCTCGGATGAACTCGGCCCGGTGTTGACCATCTCAGATGTGACTTTTGCCGGCCGCTATCTATTGTGGAAGAATGATCCCTTTGTCAGCGCAGCGGGGCCGGTTTTGTACAATTTCGACTCAGGCATTCCCCTTGGAATCAGTTTTGCCGGTGGCGCGCGAGCCTTTGGCGCGGATTTCTCGAGTCTACTGTCGCCGGAATACTCCGCGTTTACCGCGACGGTCTCACTCAGCAACGGCGAGGTCTTTAGCTTCACGGCGCCGACCAATCCAGATTCCAGGTTCTTCGGTTTCATCACCCCAACGCCCATCACGCATTTGACATTCAGTGACGGAGGGCTTTTTGGCTTCGGAAATCTCCACGAGGAATTGATTGGGAATATTGTTGTGGTGACGGTTCCGGAGCCCGGCATATTGGGTTTGTTCGCCCTCGGCACTTTACTGCTCAGTTGGCGGCTTTTCAGGAAACGGAGGCAGTGAGAGCCAAAACACGATTCACGAGTCTTGCTTTGGCGACCGGGTTGACTTTGACATCTGGACAATTGGCCTGGCCGCAGAGTTCTGTTTATTTTGACCGCAATGCTTTCATGAACGCCTCTCAAGGTGTGCCGGGCATCCAGCAATCCATCTCCTTCGAGTTCCCTTTTCCGACAGGCCCTAGCGTGACCATCGGTGACGTAACCTTCACCGGACGGGATCTCACCGCGAGCCCGCTAACGTCGGGAGTAG
>CAZJCX010000250.1:2875-4544 GCA_964544425.1 uncultured Verrucomicrobiota bacterium | reverse complement strand
TCTCATTGACGGACCAACCGGCAACGGCGGCACGATTTCAGGCGCGACGACGGCGACGCTCGTGATCAGCGGAGTCACGGTTGCCGACGCGGCGGATGCCACGAGCGGGTTCGATTGCGTCATCTCCGTCGCCTGCGATAGTTCGACCACGAACTCGACACGCGTTGCTTTGGCGGTAGGTGCCGCGCCCGCCATCTTTAGCATCGCCCAATGGGCCTATCTCAAAGCGGGCAACACGGAAACGCTGGATCAGTTCGGAATCAACGTCGCCGTGTCAGGTGACACCCTCGTTGTCGCGGCGCAAAGCGAAGACAGCAACGCCACCGGCGTGAATGGCGACGGCAGTAACAACAGCGCCACGGATTCAGGCGCGGTTTATGTCTTCGTGAGGAACGGGCCGACCTGGATTCAACAGGCGTACCTCAAGGCGTCGAACACCGGAGCGAATGACGTTTTCGGAAGATCGGTTGCAATCTCGGGCGACACGATTGTGGTGGGCGCGAACAACGAAGACAGCAACGCCACCGGTGTCAATGGCGACCAGAACAACAACAGCGCCCCGGCTTCAGGCGCCGCCTACGTGTTCGTGCGTGAGGGGACGAATTGGACGCAACAGGCGTATCTCAAGGCTTCCAATACCGGAGCCAACGACTTTTTCGGAAGCCGAGTGGCGATCTCCGGAGACACGATCGTGGTGGCGGCCGACAGCGAGGCCAGCAACGCGACCGGGGTCAACGGCAACCAGAGCGACAACAGCGCCATCCGATCGGGCGCGGTTTACGTTTTCGTTCGGAGCGGGACGACCTGGACGCAACAGGCCTACCTCAAGGCTTCCAATACCGGAGCGGATGATTTCTTCGGGTCTTCCCTGTCAATCTCCGGGGACACGGTTGTGGTCGGAGCTTACGGGGAAGACAGCAATGCCACTGGGATCAATGGCGACCAAAGTAACAACAACGCCACAGGCTCCGGCGCGGCATACGTCTTCGTGCGTGATGGAACAACGTGGACACAGGAGGCATACCTTAAAGCTGCCAACGCCGAGTCCGGCGATGCCTTTGGAGGTTCGGTAGCCGCCTCAGGTGATACGATTGTAGTGGGGGCTTATTATGAGGACAGCAACGCCATCGGCGTCGGCGGCAACCAAGCTGACAACAGCGCCTCGGGAGCGGGCGCAGCCTACCTTTTTGTTCGCGATGGAACCAACTGGACCCAGCAGGCGTATCTCAAAGCCTCGAACACAGACACCAACGATCTCTTTGTCAACGTCGCCATTGACGGCAATACCGTTGTTGTCACGGCGCAAAACGAGGACAGCAACGCGACCGGGGTCAACGGCAATCAAAGCAACAACAGCGCCGTTGAGTCCGGCGCGGCCTACGTGTTCAAGCGCAACGGCACCATCTGGACGCCACAAGTCTATCTCAAGGCCTCCAATGCCGGCGCGGGCGATCAATTTGGTTACGCCGCCGCGATATCCGGAAACTTGATTCTCGTCGGCGCGAATGCCGAGGACAGCAACGCCACCGGCGTCAATGGCAACCAGGCCGACAACAGCGCCAGCGCGGCGGGCGCGGCTTACCTCTTTGCCATTCCGACGATGACTGTCTTCAACGTGACGGGAGGCGGCTTTGCCTGCATCGGCGATCCAGGCGTGGCTGTCGGTTTG
>CAZJCX010000250.1:1872-2854 GCA_964544425.1 uncultured Verrucomicrobiota bacterium | reverse complement strand
GGAAACCAACGTGACGTATTTACTGTTCAACAATTCGCTCTTCGCCGGAATTGCGACCGAAGGAACGGGCGACGCGATCAGCTTCGGATTTCAGACCAACAATGGCACCTACTCAGTAGTCGCCAGCAACATGACGACCGCTGTTGTTGAGCCCATGAGCGGCACGGCCAATGTGATTGTCGCTCCGGGTTGCACGCCCAGGCCATCCGATCTTGTTGCTTTCTGGCGTGGCGAGAACGACGCTTTGGATTCTTCCGGGCTGAACCACGGAACGTTGAACGGATCGGCATCTTATCTGCCGTGTAGCATCGGAGGAGCGGGGTTCAACTTCAGCACCCTGGGCAGTTATGTTTCCGCACCGTTCTCGCCGGCGGTCCAACAGACGAACATCACCGTCGAAGCCTGGATTTTTGCACAAGGCGCGCCCACTACACAGGCTGGCATCCTTGGGACGTGGAACGATCTTGGCGGCGCCGGGACGGCGTGGCGGCGCACTTTCTTGCTCTGGTCTTACCAGGGGAGGTTGGAGTTTCTCTGCGGCGCCGGCACGACTATTGATCGCGCCACGGATCCCGTCGCGCTGCCCATCAACACGTGGGTGCATGTCGCGGGCACTTATGACGGCAGCACCATCCGGCTCTATCGCAATGGGACGCAGGTCGCTTCCAAAGCGTACAGCGGCATCCTCAACACGAATGATCAACCGTTTTACATTGGGAGGGTTGATGCCGGCGGTGACGGTTCGGATTACTGGCGGGGCATGATTGATGACGTGTCCGTCTATGGCCGCGCGCTGTCCGCGGGCGAGATCGCTGCAATCTACGCCGCCGGGAGCGCGGGCAAGTGTCCGCAAGCGCCGGTGCTGGTTATTGCTCCTGTCTCGACCAATGTTGTGGTCGGCGGCGCGGTCAGCTTCTCGGCCTCAGGCGGCCAGCCGCCCTATCAATTCAGCCTAGCCAGCAACAACTCTGGCGGCGCCATT
>CAZJCX010000250.1:1179-1862 GCA_964544425.1 uncultured Verrucomicrobiota bacterium | reverse complement strand
CCAACACGGGTGCTTACACCGCCGGCATGACCCCCGGTTCGGATACCGTTTCGCTGAACGACGCCGTCGGCAGCAACGCGCTCGCGACCGTTGTGGTCTCCGCCATCAACGCGCCGCCGCTCGTCGCGAATGCGATCCCCGACACCAACGGCATCTACGGGACACCCTTCGAGTTTGTTTTCGCCGGGAACACGTTCAGCGATCCCGAAGTGGGCCAGACATTGAGCTATGGCGCGAGCGGATTGCCGGCAGGCATCACCTTCACACCCGCCACTCGCACCTTCAGCGGTACGCCTACCAGCGTGGGAACGAACTCCGTGACAGTCACTGCCACCGACAACGGTTCGCCCGCGTTGAGCACCAACGATGTGTTCGACATCGTCATTGCCAAAGCATCGTTGACTGCAACCGCGGACAACAAATCGCGGACGTATGCCGAAACCAATCCACTGCTGACGTTCAGCTACTCCAGTTTCGTGCTGGGCGAGGATGCTTCGGTGCTCGATACGCCGCCGGTTGTCGGCACACCGGCTACGAATGCCAGCGCCACCGGTGTCTACCCGATCACGGTCGGGGGTGGCGTGGACGATCATTACGAGTTCACCTACGTCGGCGGCACGCTGAACATCACCCCGGCGTCTCTGTCTGTCACGGCGGACAACACGAACCGGACCTATGGCGCG
>CAZJCX010000250.1:0-1144 GCA_964544425.1 uncultured Verrucomicrobiota bacterium | reverse complement strand
GGCATTGCCAACGGCGACAACATTACTGCCACCTTCAGCACGACCGCAGATACAAACAGCCCACCCGGAACTTATGCAATCACCCCCGCACTGCTTGATCCCGACACCAAGGTGGGCAATTACACCATTACAACGAATGCCGGAACGCTCATCGTGACCACCGCGCCTTTGACCGTCACGGCCAACGACACGAATCGCGTTTATGGCACGGCCAATCCTGACTTCACCGGCTCGATCCTCGGTCTGGTCAATGACGACGACATCTCCGCGACGTTCACCTCAGCAGCGATCATCAGCGATCCACCGGGGACTTACCCCATCACGCCGGAGTTGAGTGATCCGGACGTCAAATTGGGGAACTACACTGTCACCACAAACATCGGCACGCTCACCATCATGAGTCCGCCGGAACTCTCCATCTCGACCAGTTGCGTAGGGGGGGTGATCACCCTCTCCTGGCCCGCAATTCCTGCAAGTTTCCTGCTGGAATCGGCCGAGAACCTGACACCGCCCGTGGACTGGGAGGAGGTGACCAGCGGGATTGCCGAGAGTGGCGGGATCAAATCCTACACCGTCGCGCCAAGTCCGGAAGAGCCGGGGCGGCTGTATCGGTTGCGATTGCCTTAACCCCGCCGATAAATCGGCGGGGACCAATCTGGTTGGTTTGAGGTAAGTGTCCCGCACACTGAGTGACTACGGTGTGCAGGGCAACTTGCGCAGGAAGCCGCGAGATCAAATCCGCTTCTCGTCCGCGTCAATGTAATCCACGAACGTCTTGAGGTCGGTGCGATGTTCGAGGCCGCTTTCCTTGAGCCGCATCTTGAATCGTTCCTGTGCGGCGGGATCATCGGCTTTGGGACGTGACAACTGATCCTGCGCATGGGCGGCTTTCTCGGCGGCGGATTTCTTCACGTACTGGTGAATCCAATCGCACACCTCGCCGTCGCAAACCGAGTTCCTCACCACCTCGACCATCTGTTCGTGCGTGACGCCGGCGTATTGCAGCCACAAGCCGTCAAAGCCTTTTCCGAGGTTGACCTGATAATCGGGATGCAACTTGCCCGCGAGGTGCAGGCGGATTTTGTCAATGTAACGCGGCAGATGCATCCAGCCGTCCATCGTTTCACGGCAAAAGCCGCCTGCT
>CAZJCX010000249.1:4404-4620 GCA_964544425.1 uncultured Verrucomicrobiota bacterium | reverse complement strand
GGGCGCCGGCGGCGGCGCTCGTGGCGCGGCAACTGCCGGCCGCGGACGGAGCGGCGTTGCTCGGCCGGCTGGCGGTGGCAGTGCCGGCGGTGGTCTGCTACCTGTTTGCGAAGCGCCGGGTGCGGTTCGCGTTGGGGCTGGCGGCGGTGCTGGTGGTGGGCGCGGCGCAGGCGCGCTGGCAGAAGCCGACGTTGTGGCAGGAGCGTTCGTTTTTTG
>CAZJCX010000249.1:0-4371 GCA_964544425.1 uncultured Verrucomicrobiota bacterium | reverse complement strand
GGTGAATTACACCGGCTGTTGCATGGTTCGACGGTGCACGGCGCGCAGCAGCGCGCCGTTGACCGCCGCCGCGAACCGATCTTCTATTATGCTCGCACGGGACCGTTGGGGCAGTTGATGGCGGCCCGCGAAGCGGCACCCGCAGCGGTGGCGGTGGTGGGACTGGGGACGGGTGGGTTGTTGTGTTATGCGCGGCCGGGGGACGAGTGGACGTATTATGAGATTGATCCGGTGGTGGAGGAGATCGCGCGGGACGAGCAGTTGTTCACCTACCTCGCCGACGCCCCCGCGCCGGTGGCGGTGGTGTTGGGCGATGCGCGGCTGACGTTGCGGCGCGCGCCGGACGCCGGCTATCAGATGTTGATCTTGGACGCGTACAATTCGGACGCGATCCCGTTGCATTTGATCACGCGGGAGGCGGTGGCGTTATACCGGCAGAAACTGCGGCCCGGCGGGTGGCTGGTGTGGCATCTGACAAACCGCCACATGGAGTTGGAGCCGGTGGCGGCGGCGTTGGCGGCGGAGGCCGGTTGGGTGTGCCGGATTCAAAACGACCGCGAGCTATCGCCCGCTGAAGCAGAAGCTCACAAAGCACCGTCGAAATGGGCTGTGATGGCCGCGCGCGAAGAAGATTTGGGCATGTTAGCGTCGGATCCCCGGTGGCGACCCGCCACCGCCCGGCCCGGCGACCGGTTGTGGACGGACGATTACACGAACTTGTTCGGCGTGCTGCGCCGGTAGGGACGCTTCTCCGAAGCGTCCGCTGGTGTCTCAGCCCATCAGACGGACGGCTTGGAGAGCCGTTCCCACCGAGCGCGGCGGAGGTTACTTTTTCCAGTTCGCAAGATTTTTCCGCCAGAGTTTGGCGGTCTCTTTGGCGAGCAACACGGCATCGTCCCACACGTTGGGGAATGTGGTCAGGCCGTAGCCGTGGGCGATGGGGCCGTTTTCCGGGCAGATGTAGAGGACTTCGCCGCCTTTGGCGCCTTTTAGCCAGCAGGCGAGCAGCGCATCCACAAACTCAAGGTAGTACTTGCCTTCGGGACTGAGGTTGCCGTGGCCGTCGGTCATCGGGACTTGGCAATGGTGGCCGTTGAACGGGCGGAAGTGCATCTGGCGGGCGAGTTGGATGAGATCGGGATTGTCGAGCAGCCGGTTCGCGTACGGGGGGCCAATGTGTTTGACAACGGCGAAGTGGGAGAAGTCGAAACAGAACCGGCACTTCTTGCCGGTGGCTTGTTTGTAAAGTCTGGCGATCTCCCACGTCTTTTCGGGCGTCTCGGTGCAAGTGTCCCGGTGGACTTCGAGGTCAATTTCCAAGCCAAGTTCCTTCGCGATCGGTTGCATCTTCGCCCAGGTCTTGGCAGCGACTTTTGGCGGTGTGTCGTGATCCCAGAGTTGGACATTGACGCGGGCGCAGCCGGTCGCGGCGGCGGCTTGGAGGCGTTCCGCAAAACTGTTATCGTTGCTATCAATGTAACAAATGTAGTCCAGCTTGGCCGCGCGCACCGCGGCGGCAGTCGCGGCATCCGCGCCACCGCCCATGGCTTGAAAGCCGGCCGCTTTGGCTCGGCGGATTTTTTCTTCGAGACTCCATTCGGTCTTGCCGAGGGGCTGGCCCGTCAACGTCCAGAAGCCGGCAAATTGTTTGAGTTGGGGAGCAGGTTTGGTGGTCGCCATAATAATTTCCTCCGAGACGCGGCGGATAATAGGGAAAACGTCCCCCGTGTAAACACAAAACCCCAGCCGGTCGCGGTGACCGGCCGGGGTTTGATACAACCGGGTGATTACTTCGTCCGACCGAATTTGCGGGACAAGGCCGCCAGACCGGTCAGGCCGACGCCAAGCAGCATGACCGTCGTGCCGCCATCCGGTACTCGGTAGCCGCCTTGCGCAACGAGTTTGGCTCGCTTGAGGTACGTGTCACCCGACGTGACGGTGACGGTATAGTCGAGGATGCCATCGTTGTTGAGGCTGCCAATCAACGTGCCGCTCAACGCGCCCGAGTACCAGTCATACGAATGCGGAGGGTTGGAATGCGAGCCATCGACTTCCTGGTCATCAATGAACAGGTTGCCATCAAGCAAGATGTCCACATACTCGTAGGTGTTATCGCCGTTATCGTCTGCAAACGCGAAGGACGCCGTGGCGGACGTCACCTTCATCGTCGCCGGATCGAATCCATCAATCAAGATATTGAACGTGGACGAATAACTGGGACTCGACGGCGTGAGGAATTTCAACGGATCGCCGTTGTCATTATCCACCCAAGTCAGTGCCACTGCCGATTGTACCCCGCCCATCAACAACATGGACGCCATCACTCCCAGCAACGCTTTACGAATCATTATTTTCCCTTTCCCTATACGAATTAGTTGTTCTGATCCCCTGCCCTTGTCGCAGACAGTGATGCACCCATCTCTCCCATCGCAAGCTGTAGGCCAATCTGTGAAAGGCCCGCCTACATTCGGATCAACCGGCATGGAGATGCCTTGTAGTGAGCATGTTACAAATTTCCGCTTCAATCACAAAACTCATTTGATGAAAGACGATATCGGGAAGAACTGTCAAAAAATCCGGCATAGTCTGCTTCTATGTTTTTACGTGGATGTCGTAACAGATTCGGGATCCGATATTTGCCGATAAGCGTCTGTCCGGCACTTTAGGCGGCTAAACTTTACAGCGCAGGAGGAGCGCGGCGGCAATTGGTAACCCACCCCATCCCGCCTACCGAGGATTCCGCTTGTGGATACCGAGTTTGTTGCCGGCTGGGTCGAAGATCATCGCCGCCCGGCAGTTCGGCATGGTGAACGGCTCCATCGCGAACGGGACGTGATGCCGACGCAGATGCTCGATCGCCTCCTCGAAGTCGTCCACCTCCAAGACCACTTGCGGCCCGTCGCTGGCAGGCTTCAGGAACGGCTCGTTACCCACGCTCAACACATGCGGCCCAATTTCATATTCGATGTAAAATTGGTCTCCGTTCACCTCGGTCAAGGCACTCTGCAACCCCAGCACCCCTTCATAAAACGCGCGGGTCCGGGCCAGATCGGCAGCCGGGTAAATGATGAAGGCGAATTCGGTGATTTGCATAGCGGACCTGATTATTTCTTACACGTTGACCGTCGCCGCGCCAACCCAAACTTTCTACCGCGGCAACCAACGACCAAAACACAGTATTGACAATTCTAATAACTCCACCTACAAACATCGCGATTCGTAATGGCGAGTTTCTGATGCAGGTCGAAGCGCTCAAAATATTTTGCGATGTGGCGCGGTTGCGGAGTTTTTCGCGGGGGGGGCCGAGGAAAATCAGGTCACCCAATCCACCGCCAGCCAGACCGTCCATCACTTGGAGGAGCACCTCGGTGTGCAGTTGATCGAGCGGGCGCAACGTCCGTTGCGGCTGACGACGGAAGGAAGAACCTTCTACGACGGCTGCCGGGAGATCGTGCATCGGTATTCTGATTTGGAACAGTCCATCCGCCAGCTCCAGCGCACGGCGAACACGCACGTCCGCATCGCCGCCATCTATTCGGTGGGCTTGGGCGACATGAACCAGCTCGCGCAGGAATTCGGCCGCCGGCACGCGCCCGCCAAGGCGCAGGTGGAATACCTCCATCCCGACCGGGTGTACGAGAGCGTGGTGGAGGAGACGGTTGATTTGGGCATCGTGTCGTTTCCCCGGTCGCGCCGGGAAGTGGTGGTCATCCCGTGGCGCAAGGAGGAGATGGTGGTCGCGTGTCACCCTGAGCACCGGCTCGCCAAGGAGAAGAAGGTGTCACCGCGCGCGCTGGCGGGCGAGTTGTTTGTGGCGCTGGATGAGAACCTGACGATCCGGCGCGAGACGGACCGGTTTCTGAAGCGTCATGGGGTTACGGTGATCGTGGCGTTGGAATTCGACAACATCGAGGCCATCAAGCGCGCGGTGGAGGTCGCGTCCGGAATCGCCATCCTGCCCGGCCCCACCCTGCAACGCGAGGTGAAATCGGGCACACTCGTGGCGGTGCCGTTTGCGGGCGCAGAGTTCGCGCGTCCGTTGGGCATCATCCACCGGCGCGGGAAACGGCTCACGGCGAGCGCGCAACATTTTGTGGAACTGCTGCACGCGGGGTTGAACGGCAACGGCCGCAACGGAAATCATTAAGATGAAAATGGACATTCATGGGCCGAAGGCACAGGGGTTGTACGACCCGCGCTACGAACGCGACGCGTGCGGCGTCGGTTTCGTCGTCAACATCAAAGGCCGGGCTTCCCACCAAATCGTGGACGATGCGTTGACGGTGCTGGAGAACTTGCGGCATCGCGGCGCGTGCGGCTGCGAAGCGAACACGGGCGACGGCGCGGGCATCCTGATGCAGGTGCCGCATG
>CAZJCX010000248.1:3300-4639 GCA_964544425.1 uncultured Verrucomicrobiota bacterium | reverse complement strand
GAATGCGGTCGGGCCGGCTCGCCGGGAGGCTCGCTCCACCGGGGAGAAACGCGAAGCGGCCAGCCGGGGGATGCAGGTCGTGGAGGAGCAGCAGACGGAGGCGGCGCAGAAACAGGAGAATGTCCGGCAGCTGGCGCGGTTGGGGCCACAGAATCCGCTGCCGCCGTCGGTCGGGACGCCTGCGGTGCGGCCGCCGGCGGGCCGGGAATTGGTATCGAGCAAATCGCGGATGGTGGCGGCAGGGGTGAGCCGGCAGGGGGTGGCGGCATTCAACGTGGCAGCGAGTCCGTTTGGGGCGTACGACAAGCGGTTGATCGCGGCGGTGCAGAGCCGGTGGCTGGCGTTGATTGACCGCTACAGTTTGTTTGAGCGGGCCGGGGCGGTGACGGTGTCTTTCGAGTTGTATGACGATGGCCAGGTGGGTAACCTGCGCCGCACGGAAAATACCGCCGGGGAGATGTTGGCGTTGATTTGTGAGAAGGCGGTGACGGATTCGGCGCCGTTTGAGGCGTTGTCGGAGCAGTTGCGCGTGCTGGTGGCCGGGGAGCCGCGCGAGGTGAATTTCACGTTTTACTACTGAGGAGGTCGGATGCCGGATTGGTTTCTGAAAGGTGGCGTGGTGATGTGGCCGTTGCTGGTCTGTTCGGTGGCGGCGGTGGCGATTATCATTGAGCGGACGTGGGCGTTGCAGCGGAAACGGATCATTGCCGGGGGGCTGGTCGCGGAAATCCAGCGGCAGCCGCGCGCGCCGGACTTGACGGAGAAGGTGCGGACGCTCGCGGCACAGGACGCGACGGTGATCGGGGAGTTGGCGCGGACGGCGTTGTCGCACGCGTGGCTGGCGAAGTCGGAGAACGTCGAAGCCGTGCAGGCGATGGCGCGGCAGCAGATGGCGAAGTTGGAGCGGGGGTTGACGACGCTGGCCATCGTGGTGGAATTGGGGCCGCTGCTGGGACTGCTCGGCGCGGTGTCTGGGATGGTGCGGGTGTTTGGCGATGTCGCGAAACACGGCATCACCGATCCGCAGTTGATATCCGGGGGGATTTCCGAGGCGTTGATCGCGACGTTTACCGGCCTGGCGATTTCGATTCCCGCGTTGGTCGCCTACATGTATCTGCGCCGTCGCATTGATATTCTCGCGCTGGAAATCGAACGACACTTGGATGAATTGCTGAAGCATCTTTATCACTGAGCTTATGCGCATCTTCGACGTCTCTGCCCGTACGCAGTACGTTCCCAAGATTCGGATCATCAACTTGGTGGACATTCTGTTCGTGCTGGTGCTGTTCCTGATCGCGACGACCACCTTCCGGTCGGATCAACCCGCCGCGGTCAAGGT
>CAZJCX010000248.1:1237-3290 GCA_964544425.1 uncultured Verrucomicrobiota bacterium | reverse complement strand
GGCCTTGCCGGAGGCGACGACGGCGGAGGAACTCGGCCGGGAAAAAATCGCCCGCGTGGTGATCAGTCTCGCCGCCGACGGCAAACTGTTTCTCGACGGTCAGCCCACCGACCTGAAATCACTCGAAGCCGCGCTCCAAAAAGCGAAAGCCGGCAATCCCGACGTGGTGCTGCAATTCTCCGCCGACAAAGCGGCCAGCTACGGCAGCGTGGTGGCGATTGTGGACGCCGCCCGCGCGGCCGGGATCAACAACCTCACTGCCTTTACGAAGAAGTCGGTTCAGTAGCCGCAGGCTTCAGCCTGCGCTAAGCCGGAACGATTCAGTCGGTAGAAGGCATCGGCGAAGCGGCGTCAACCACGGGTGCGACAGGGCGCACCGGACGGTGCGTGGTAGGGCGCGCCCGCCGGGCGCGCCGCGAATCACCGACGACTCGGCGCGCCCGGCGGTCGCGCCCTACCAAATCGGTGGAACTGAATCGTCCCGGCCTAGTTCGCGCAGCCAGCCGGCGCAGCCTAAAGGCTGCGGCTACAGGTTGGCGCAAAAAAAGCAGCCCCGCACCGGGCGGGGCTGCTTTATTGAACTTCGCGTGAGGCGAAAGTCTTACTTCTTGCCGAGGACGGCTTCCTTGGCCTGCTTCGCGATGCGGAACTTCAGCACGCGCTTGGCCGGGATCTGAATCTGCGCGCCGGTGGCCGGGTTGCGGCCGATGCGGGCGGCGCGATTCACCAACACCAACTTGCCCAGGCCGGGAATGGTGAAGGAGTTTTTCGCTTCCTTGTACGCGAGCTTGACGAGTTCCTCGACAAACTCCGCGGTTTTCTTCTTCGGCAGCTCGGTCTTTTCAGCGAGCGTCTTGATGATCTGCGATTTCGTCAACTTTGCCATAACCTGTTTGATCCTCCTTGAGGGGTTAAAGGTTGGGCGTTGCTATACAAAAACCGCCGAAACCTTGCAACCATTGATTTTTCAGCCCAAAAACGGGTTTTGGCGCCGCTCGATCCCGATGGTCGTCGCCGGCCCGTGCCCCGGCCGCACGCGCACCGCGTCGGCCAACGTCAGCAGCTTCGTCCGAATCGAGCGCAACAACGCCGCGTGGTTTCCGCCCGGCAAATCCGTCCGCCCGATGCTGCCGGCGAACAGCACATCGCCGACAAACGCGACCTGCTCGCTCCGCTCATACAACGTCACGCTGCCGGGACAGTGGCCGGGGCAATCGAAGATCTCAAACTGCAGGGTGCCGATTTTCACCGGCGCGCCTTCCTCGAGGAAAAAATCCGGTCGGCTTTCCTCCATCGTCTCGGAAAGCCCGAAATACTTGGCTTGCTGGATCGTGAGCAGCGGCGCGCTCTCCCGGTGAATCCCCAGTTTCGCGCCGGTCAGCCGTTGCAGCGCGGCGTTGTCCCAGATGTGGTCCCAGTGGCCGTGCGTGTTCAGCAGCAGTTGAATCGGTGTGTTCCACTCCCGCGCCCGCGCCGCCATGTCCGCCGCCGCGCCTTGCGGCGCGTCAATCACCGCCGCCGTCCCGCCGGCACGGTCGGCAACGAGATACCCGTTGGTGGCGACCGGCCCCGCTTCAAAAACTGCGACGAGCACGTTTACTCCTCTTCATCCTCGTCGTCGTCGTCCTCCTCCTCCTCCTCGTCCTCTTCGTCTCCCTCGTCCTCGTCGTCCTCCTCTTCTTCCCAATCTTCCTCGTCATCTTTCGCGCCGCTCATGTCGAAGCCGCAGGTCGGGCACATCCCGTTGCTACGCCGCAGTTCTTCCTTGTCGGCGTCCACATTGCAGTTGGGGCAGGTCAAATCTTCCATGGTCGGCTCTCCTTCGGCGCGAGAAGATAGGGCTAAAAATCTCCTGTGCAAGCGCATTCTCCCCGGCCACAATCCCCGGCCATGGCACCGTGGCTCGCGTGGGCGCGCTTGCTGCGCGTCGCGAATATTTTCACCGCTGTGGCCGATCCGTTGGCGGGGTGGTTGATCGTGGGCGGGGGCGCGCCGGCGTGGTTGCTCGTGCCGGTCGTCGGCTCCTCCGCCTGTTTATATACGGGCGGGATCG
>CAZJCX010000248.1:0-1215 GCA_964544425.1 uncultured Verrucomicrobiota bacterium | reverse complement strand
GATTGTTTCGACTACCGGCTCGACGGCCGCGAGCGGCCGGAACGACCACTCCCGCGCGGCGACATTCCGCTCGCGCCGGCGTGGCTGGTCGGCTTCAGCCTGCTGGCGGTGGGGGTGGCGCTGGCGGCGGTGGCCGGGCCGGCCGCGTTCACGATGGCGCTGCTGCTGGCGGGGTTGATTCTCTTTTACAATGCGTGGGCGAAACACATCACCGCGTTGGGGCCGGTGGTGCTGGGCTGTTGTCGCGCGTTGAACCTGATGCTCGGAATGCGGTGCGTGCCGGCGGAGCACGCGTGGATGCCGGTGACGCTTGGGTTGTACGTGGCCGGTTTGACATTCGTTGCGCGCCACGAGGCGACCCGGCCGTCGTTGCGGCGGACGGTAAAGTGGTTGTTGCTCGGCCTGATCGTGGTGGATGCGGTTTTCGTGGCGCTCACCGGGGATTGGACGGGCGCGGTGATTGTGCTGGCGTTGCTGCTGCCGGCTGTGGCACTCAGTCGCGTGTTCGCCATGACATGAACGACACCCCTTACGTGTTGGCCGTTGACCCCGGTGGCACCAAGTGTGATGCGTTGCTGGTCAAACGCGACGGCACGCCGCTGCGTTTCCGCCGCCTCGCCAAGCCGGGCGTGGCGGGCCGGTCGCCGGCGCTCATCCGCGCCACGTTTCGCCCCTTGTTACGCGGCGTGCGCCGGCGGGATGTCCAATACGCTTCTGTTGGCATCCACTTTCCGTGGCCGGGAGCAGTCTTGCGGTTGAACGAGGCCGACGCGGCCTTGGCGCTGGCGGGGGTCACGAGCGGGGTGGTGGCGATTGCCGGCACGGGCGCGCGCATCACCGGCTATCTGGCGAATGGCCGGCGGTTGACACTCGATGGTCTTGGTCCGGTGTTGGGTGACCGGGGCGGCGGGCATCAAATTGGCCGGGAGGCATTGCGGGCGGCGGTGCGCGCGATGCAACAGCCTCGGCACGCGACGGTATTGGCGCAAACGATTCCGAAAGCATTGGGCATCGAGCCGGCCAGCATTCCGAAACTGATCGAGTTCAGCTTGCGACCGCACGACCGGTCAGTGCTGGCGGCGTTGGCGCAGGTGGTGGACGAAGCGGCGCGCGCCGGGGATGTGGTTGCGACGCGGTTGCTCAAGCAGGCGGCCTGTGATTTGGCCGACACGTTGCGCGATTTGGTGGAGATGCTCGGCATCGCCAAACAGCCCT
>CAZJCX010000247.1:1759-4684 GCA_964544425.1 uncultured Verrucomicrobiota bacterium | reverse complement strand
CGCATCCCGTGCGACGGCACGGCCAGCACGACCAACTCGGCGTCCCGCAACGCCGTCGCGGCGTCGAGCGTCACCGTCACGGCGTCAGGAATGTTCACACCCGGCAGGAACTGCTTATTTTCGCGGTGGGTGAGGATCGGCTCCACTTCCTCCGCCAAGCGGCCCCACAACATCACGCGGTGACCGTTGCCGTGCAGCAGCAACGCCAACGCCGTGCCCCAACCACCCGTGCCAATGACCGTTGTGTTCAAGCCGACCTCCTCGAAGCGATGCGATTTTCCGTGCCCGCGCGCAACCGTTGGATGTTGGACCGGTGTTTGTAAATGGCCAGTGCGCCGATCACCCCGGTAAAGGTCGTCAACTTCGGGTCACGGGTCAGGAACCATGTGGCGACCGGGATCGCGACCGCGGCGGAGATGGAGGCGAGCGAGACGTACCGGGAAATTCCCAAGACCAAAACCCAGACTCCCAAGGCGACCAAAAACGGACCCGGCAACATGGCCAGCAATGCACCGGCGCTCGTCGCGATCCCTTTGCCGCCTTTGAACTTCAGCCAGCACGTCCAGTTGTGCCCGGCAATCACGGCCAGACAGCAGACAATTTGCAACGTGACGGCGTCCACCTCCGGTGAGATCCGCGGCGCGAGAAATACCGGCGCGAATCCTTTCAGGGCATCAATGATGAGCACCGCGATGCCCGGCCCCTTGCCGAGCGCGCGCATGACATTGGTAGCGCCAATGTTGCCGCTGCCGACGGTGCGCACGTCAATCCCGCGCGCTTTGCCCCAGAGAAAGCCGGTGGGGATGGAGCCGATGAAATAAGACACGACCGCCCCCCCCGCATAGATCGCCACCGTCATTGGCGCGGACTCTACCGGAACCTTGCGAAATGCAGCAAGGCTTTTGGCAAGGAGCACCTGCTGCGCAACGGTGGCGCGAGCGTCCCCGCGAACCGTGGCCTCACAGGGACGTTCGGCCCACCGGGCGTGTTGCCACCGCGGGCGGCTATTCCATCCCTTTGATGAACTCGTCGGCTTCGCGGATGGAGCGGTTCATATCGTGGAGGAGCTTGCCGATCTCGAGTTCGATGGCGGCGGCTTCGCCTTTGAGGGAGCCGATGGCCTGGGCGTTGAGGTTGTGTTTGAGGTAGAGGACGTAATCGCGAAACTGGGTGAGCACCGGGTCCATGCTCTGTTCAGCGCGTTTCATGGAGGCGTGGAGCGTTTCGTATTTTTTCTTCGTGTCGCGGCGTTTGTCGCGGCTGTTGGCGCGAAGGGATTCGTTGGAGATGCTGTTCAATTCGGTCTCCCACTCGGCAAACAAATCCGCCGCGATGGTCTCGACCTTCTCGACGCGGGAACGCACGGCGTCCGCGCGTTCGACACAGGTGTCGTACTGGTCTTTGAATTGGTTGTACGCCTTCTCCAGCTTGCCGCCGTCGAACTTCGTCAGTTCCTTCAACTGCGTGAGGGCATGCTTAAATTCTTCGCTGGCGTCCTTCTGTTCGTTGCGTGCTTTCTCGACGTTGCCGCGCAGCAGGTCGCGCTTTTCACGCCCCAGTTTTTCCCAAACCGCGTAGTACGTGGACCGGCAGGAGACGGTGACGAGGCAGACGAGGAGCAGGACGGGGATCAGTCGTTTCATAGGTTTCTCCACAGTTCGCGCGAGTGCGGTTTGGCACCGGCGGTTTCGATCATGTTCTGGAAAGTCGTCCCGGCATGATAGGCGAGGCGTTTGGCGAGCAAGGCCACGATGCAGTCATCGAGCGGCTCGGTCAGTTCATCGTACCGGATGCGGACGGTGGGATTGAACCCGTGCCGCATCGGCAGCAGGTCGGCCAGCCGGTCAGACTCCGCCAACGCCGCCGCACCGTCGCGCGTGTCGGCCAGATACCGGCGCACGTCGTAGTTCAGCGGCGTGTCCGGTGGGTAGGCGCGAATCGTGGCGGCGCGTTGCCGAGTGCAATGGCTGGGGTCGTCCAGTTGGACGAGGCAGTTCAACGGGGCTGGCAGATAGAGGTCAGCGGTCACGGTGCCGGTCGGCCACGCGAACGTCTTGTCACGTTCCGCGACGACGCCAAAACGATGCTCGATGAGCTTCGCGAGGGTGGCGAGGACGGCTTGTTTCACAGGCCTTTCAGGCAATCGTCCAGCATCGGCAGCAACTGGCCGATGGTGGCCGGGGTTTCGTCGCCCATGTGGCCGATGCGGAAGCTCTTGCCTTTGATCTGACCGTAGCCGCCGTCAATGAGCACCCGGAATTTCTCTTTGATCGTTTTTTGGAATTTCGCCACGTCAATGTTTCGGTTGTTCTTTACGCAGGTGAGCGTGACCGACTCGTAGCCGGCCTGCGGGAACAACTCGAAGCCGTTCCGTTTTGCCCAGTCGCGAACCATGTGCGCCATCTGCAGGTGCCGCGCGTACCGGTTGTCCAAGCCCTCGGCGAGCATTTGATTCAGCTTGAACTGCAACCCGTAGATGTGCGGGATGCTTGGCGTGGATGGCGTCATGTTCTTGTCGTGGTTCGCCTTGAATTCGAGGAAGTCGAAATAGTAGCCGCGCCCCGGTATCGTCCCCGCCTTCTGCAACGCCCGGTCGCTCACCGCGAACACCGCCAGTCCGGGCGGCAACGCCCACGCCTTCTGCACGCCGGCCAGCATCACGTCAATCCCCAGCGCATCCGTGTCAATTTTCACCGCCGTCATCGAACTGACCGTGTCCACAATGAACATCACGTCCGGGAACTTCTTCATCACTGCCGCAATGTCCGCCAGCGGGTTCATCACCCCGGTCGAGGTCTCGTTGTGGACAAGTGTGATCGCGTCGAACTGCCCCGTCCGCAACTTCGCCTCGACCATCTCCGGCAGGATGGGGCGTCCCCAATCCACCTGCAACGCCTCCGCGTCCTTCCCGCACCGCTTCGACAC
>CAZJCX010000247.1:0-1749 GCA_964544425.1 uncultured Verrucomicrobiota bacterium | reverse complement strand
ATCGAGCCACTTGTCGGAGAACGCGCCGCAGCAGCAGTTCAGCACTTTCTTGCCGACGAGGTTCCGCACCGCCGCCTCCATCACGCCCCACGCCGACGAAGTGGAGAGGAAGACCGGGTTCTGCGTGCCCAACACCTGCCGGAGTTTCGGCTGCATGTCGGCGTAAATCTCCTGAAAGCCGGTGCCGCGATGGCCGATCATCGGCTGGCTCATCGCGACGAACGTATCCGCGCTAACCTCCACCGGGCCAGGAATATGCAATTTTACGTGTTTGGTGCTCATGCTGGGACTTTGAAGTTTTTTCTCGCGTGGTTCGCTCGCTTTCGGTTAGCAGTATCGCGTTCAGCGATAACTTTCAACCCCTTTTACCAACCCAAAGGAAATCATGGCGAAGTCACTCAACGTGGGAATGATCGGCTACAAATTCATGGGTCGCACGCATTCGAATGCGTGGCTGAAGGCCGACAAATTTTTCACGCTCAAAGCGCGGCCGGTGATGAAAGTCATCTGCGGACGCGACCGGGCGGGCGTCTCCGAGATGGCGTACAAGTTCGGCTGGGACAAATTCGTGACCGACTGGCGCGAGGTGGTGAATGATCCGACGATTGATATCGTGGACATCAACACACCCAACGACACCCACGCTGAAATCGCCATCGCCGCCGCCAAAGCCGGCAAGGCCATCCTCTGCGAGAAGCCGCTCGCGCTCGACGCGAAGCAGGCCAAACAGATGCTCGACGCCGTGAAAAAAGCCGGTGTGGTCAATATGATCTGCCACAACTACCGGCGCATCCCCGCGCTGACGCTCGCCAAGAAGATGATCGAGCGCGGCGAGCTGGGCAAGATCTATCACTACCGCGCCCGGTACGCTCAGGACTGGATTGTGGACCCGAACTTCCCGCTTGTCTGGCGGCTGCAGAGCAAGATTGCCGGCTCCGGCACCCACGGCGACATTTGCGCGCACATCATTGACATCGGCCGGTATCTCGTCGGCGAATTCAGCGACGTCTGCGGTCAGATGGAAACGTTCATCAAGGAACGTCCGCTCCCCAGCCAACAAGGCGGCCTTTCCGCCAAAGGCTCGACCAAGATGGGCAAGGTCACCGTGGACGACGTTTCGATGTTCATCGGCCGCTTCCAAAACGGTGCGCTCTGCAATCTCGAAGCCACCCGATTCGCCCTCGGCCGCAAGAACGGCATCCAAGTCGAGATCAACGGCAGCCGCGGCTCGGTCGCGTTTGATTTCGAGGACATGAACCGGCTCGAATACTTCAACAACGAAGACCCCGCCGACCGCCGCGGCTTCCGCAGCATCATCGTCACGGAAGGCACCCATCCCTACGCCGGTGCCTGGTGGCCGCCCGGCCACATCATCGGCTACGAACACACCTTTGTGCATGCCGTGGCCGACTTCGTGAACGCCGTGGTGGACAAACGTTCCGTCCAGCCCACCTTCGAAGACGGCTACCAAAACCAAGTCGTCCTCGAAGCCGTCGAGAAATCCGCCAAGACGAAGAAGTGGGTGAAGCTGTAATCGGATTGTAGCGGCGGTCTGTGACTGCCGTCTTTCTGCCACCACGACGGCGACGGTCATAGACTGTCGCTACCGAGAGCTACTTCATCAGTTGCAGCAATGTTTCGCCGATTTCGGCGGGGGATTTGGCGACGGCGATGCCGGCGGCTTCGAGGGCGGCAATCTTGTCGCTCGCTTTGCCGCTGCCGCCGCTGATGATCGCGCCGGCGTGGCCC
>CAZJCX010000246.1:0-4691 GCA_964544425.1 uncultured Verrucomicrobiota bacterium | reverse complement strand
TAAACCTCAACCCAAGCACCTCGCAGGGTGTACAAAAAATCGGGGCAATCCCAATTCGCCGAAGCGCCTCAATGGTAGCCCGATTACTGATAATCGCTTCGCGAATTTCTGCGTCGTCCAACATAACCTGCGATTCCAAATCGTGACCAATTTGAATCCCATAGAAAGCTGCTGCTACTAATCCGGCGGCAGCAGCAGCAGGGTGTTCTCCTGATGAATCCGTGTAGCCGGCTGGATTGTTTACACAATACCGGTACAAATTAAGATCTCCACCCGCAAGGTTGAGGTGGTCAACCTGCATGAACCTTCCCAAGCTGGGCGAGTAGTAGCGGTAGCGGTAGTTGTACAACGTGGTATCCGGGTCGCGGTCGCGGGCGGTGAACAGGAGACGGTTCCCGATTGCGGATTGCGAAATGGGAATTGCGGAAGCGTTGTACATCGTCGGGGTGCCGTACACGTCGAACGAATAGCTTTCCACCTTGAACCCGCCGTTGGTGGTGATCTCGGTGACGCTGCCGAGGCCGTCGGCGTGGTAGTAGTAGTTCGTGCCGGTGCCTCCGGTAAACCGCATCCGCACCGGCTCGTCTATCCCGGGGCCATAGACGTATTTGCGTTGCAGGGTGCCGGTGCCGTTGTATTCCGCGATCAACTGCCAGCCGGCGTAGTAGAGGCGGTTGGTGGTGACGGAACTGCCGGAGGTGCGCCGCTCGATCTGCCGCCCCAGGGCGTCGTACCGGTAATCCACGCGCACTGCGCCGTTCGTCGCCACCGTCAGCCGATTCTCGTAATCGTACTGGTAGCCCCACACCCGATCACTCGTGAGATTCCCCTTCGCGTCGTACGTGTAATCCCGCGCTTGCGTCAGCAGCATGATCTCCGGGCCGCTCAGCGCGCGGTTGTAGATGCGCGCTTGATCCATGCGACCCAGCAGCGGCTCAGAACTGCTGGAGAGCAGCAAGGCGCTGCTGCTGGTGTTCATCACAAAATTTGAGGGGAACGAATCCACCTGAACTCCGTCCACAAAAAACCGCACGAGATTGTTGGTATAGGCCACGGCGACATGAACCCAAGCGTTGCTGTCCAGATTACGGGAGCAGACGATGTCGGCAGTGCCCGGTGCCTCGTCGCTGATCGCCATTCGGCGCGGAGTCACGTTGTCAAAGGCAAACTCATAGGCGCCATTCTTGGTGAATAGGTTGGCGTCACCGGCGGAGAAGGTGGTCAATCGAATCCAGGCGGCCAGTGTGAACGCGCTGAGACCCTCGAGCGCGCTGTTGTCAACGGTCTCCACATAGTCACCGCCACCGACGTCGGCAAACAAGATTCCGTTGCTCGAAACTCCGGCAACCCATGTCGCGTCGTCCTTGAGAGTCCCATTGAACCCGTTCCCGCTGCTATCAACTGCGGTGGTGCCGGTGCCCTCGTCCAGTTCCCAGACGCCAACCGCGCCGCCGGCGGCGAGGCGCGCGCGTGCGTATTGGTTCAGGGTGTTGACCGTGTAGGTCAGCGCATTGGTGCGCACCGCCCGTTCGGTCAAGTTGGTCCGATTGCCGGCCGCGTCGAAGAAGTACAACACCTCCCGATCCCAGCCGGTCGGGGTTCCGTCGGGTGTGCTCGCGTTGTACTTCACGTTGATCAACTGATCCGCGGCATCATAGCTGTACACGTCGCCCTTGCCGGATTGGTGCGACCGCTTCACCCACGCGCGGTTGCCGGCATTGTCGTACCCGTACTGGTACTGGCTGACCGTGTTGGTCGTGCCGGCGATTTGGCGATGCCAGAGGTTGGTAAGTTGGTCGGCGTTGTCGTAGTCGTACACCGTGAAGGTGGAGTTCTCCAGTGTCCGCTTCGTGCGGCGCCCGGCGGCATCGTACTCGTACGTCACGACGCTATTTGTGCCGCCGTCCTTGATGGCTGTCAACCATCGACAGCAGTGTGTCATCAACGACTTGGGGTCAGGTCTTCAACGACTTGGGGTCAGGTCTGGACATTGGACAATTCTTTCTCCACTCGTGCCACGAGGGATTGTAGTTTCGCTGTGCAACGCGCTTGTTCTCCGAACCGCCGCTCGGCCTTGGCCACGCTGCTGTAGTCCACCCCACCCACACGTCGAGCCAGTTCGCGCAGCGTCAGCCCACCCCGGCGTCGCCCCAGATGCAACACCATGTCCCGCCCCCAGTCGCCATAACGGTCGCGAAATCCTTCCCAGCGCTCGCCTTTCACCTTCTCCACGACCGCCACGATCATCTCAAAGCTCGGTCGCTTCTGCAACCGCCCCAGCGCGGGCTGCTCGCGCGCATCGCCGCGCGCCCGCCGCCGCATCCGCTCCACAAATTCTCGCCCGCCCAGCAGCAGCCCGGCTTCCAATCGCTCCCACGGGCTTTCCGACAACCCTTCCCGAATCGCGTCTTCCACGTAGCGCCGATACGCCTCCCCGCGTTGTGCCCGACTGCCGGCCCCGCCCAGCGTCAACACCACCTCGCGACTCAACCAGCGGGGCGATTTCTGCCGACCGCTATAGGCCGGGTATGAACTCCACGCATATTGCCCCAGCCGCTTCAACCGCTCTTGGATCTGCGCCGCAGCCGGCGGACCGCTCATCCCGGCGCGTTGGCGTTGTTGCGCGGCCTTGTCCAGTCCCAGCCGTTGCACCCGCACGGGATTCAGGTGCATATACCGGCTCAACTCCCATGCCGCCGACTCCAGTTCGACCAGCACCGCCTTGAACCGGCCTTGGAACAGGTGGCCGGCCCGCCGATGACGCCGATTAAACCAGATCGTGTAGGCCACCTGCACCCACTGCATCGCCGGACTCAGATTGGCCTGCGGCGTCTGCACCAACAGATGAAAATGATTGTCCATCAACACATACGCCAGCACCCGCCAGCCGAACCGCTCCACCGCCCGCTCCAACAATTCCAAGAAGCGCACCCGATCCCGGTCGTCGCGGAAAATGGCGCGGCGTTCGTTGCCCCGATTGGTCACGTGGTAGCAACCGCCCGCCACATCAATCCGCACCGGTCTGGCCATGCGCGCCATCCTGCCCGCCGCCGCCCCCGCCGTCAATCACAATGTCTAATGTCCAGACCTGACCCCTTGTTGTTCGGCCACTCAGTTGACGTGGAGTGCGACGACGATTGCGGCGATCTACAAGGAACGCTGGCAGATTGAATTGTTCTTCAAGGCGCTGAAGCAATACCTGAAGGTGAAGACTTTTGTGGGCACGAGCGCCAACGCGGTGCACATCCAAATCTGGACCGCCTTGATTGCGATGCTGCTGGTGAAATACCTGCAACTGCGCGCGCAGCTGAGTTGGGCGCTGAGCAACCTGATCGCGCTCTTGCGCTGGAATCTGTTCACGTATCGGGATCTGTGGCAATGGATCGACGCGCCGTTTGCGACGCCGCCCGGCACGGCAGTCGCGGAACAAACGTGGCTGCTGTTGGACAGCAGCCAGCCCTCGGCCGCGACAACCTCATCTTGAAACCAAAAGATTCCCCGTGAAAACAGGCCGAAAAACAATCAGAATCCGTCCAAGATCAGATTATCTTGGACAGCAGTGTTCAGCCGCCCTGACCCCTTGTCGTTCACCACGGCCAACGACTACGCCCGCGCCAAGGGATTGACCGGCTTCGCCGCCGTCAGCAACAACTTCAGCCTCGCCCAAATGGTCGCCCCGGTCTGGCGCGATTGTGTCGCCGCCTCGGATGCCGCGTCGCGCGCGTGGTTCGCCAAGACACAAACCGCGCTCTTCGCGTGGTCAAGCCAGGCGCGCGGATTCTTCACCGACCGTGGCGCACCCGACCGGCGGGACGACCCCGAATTGATCCGCTGCTGGCACAGCCCCGACAACTTCACCCGCCGCGAACGGGCAATCGAACTGGCGCGCCAGAAAGGCGTCCTGCCCATCAACATCGCCCTCGCGTACGTGCTCGCCCAACCATTCCCCACGTTCGCGCTGGTCGGCCCCCGCACCCTCGCCGAAACCCGCACCACGTGGCCGGCTCTGACGGTCGAACTCACGCCCGCCGAGGTGGCGTGGCTGAACTTGGAAAGTTAAGAGAGCTTCAGCGAAATGATCTCGTGCGGCCGGTAGGCCAGCTTGACGGTGTTGCCGGCCAACACTACCGGCTCGCCATCGTCTTCGAGCACATTACACCGGCGGCCTTTTGTGAAGCCGGCGGGCACGGTTAGCGTCGCTTCGCCGCGCGCGCCGTGACATTCGTAGAGGCGCACGATGAGCGCGTCGGAGTCCTCGGCGCGTTTGACGGTTTCAATGACGAGGTTGGGTGTGTCCACGCTGAGGAATGAGCCGGTGAGCGCGCCGGGACGCAGCGGGTGGTTGAACCGGTACGCTTCCGCCACCACCCCGGCATCGCGCCAGTTGCCGGCATGCGGCAGCAACGCGAAGGCGAACTCGTGCCGGCCGCGATCGCAGTTCGGGTCCGGGGAACCCGGCGCGCGGAGCAGGCTCAGGCGCATCACATTCTCATACGTGCTGCCGCCATACTTGCAGTCGTTCAGCAACGCGACGCCGAAACCGTGTTCGCCGAGGTCGACCCACTTGTGGAACGGCACTTCGTACCGGGCCAAATCGTACGGCGTGTTGTAATGCGTCGGCCGCTCGACGTGGCCGAACTGCATCTCGTAGGTCGCGTTCAGCGCGCTGACCTGCACGGGGAACGCGAGCT
>CAZJCX010000245.1:3621-4697 GCA_964544425.1 uncultured Verrucomicrobiota bacterium | reverse complement strand
CGGTGATTACGTACACGGCGGGGCCGACGCCGCAGGGCCGGTGGTTCTATGTCAGTCCGCAGGTGGAACGGATATTCGGGTTTACACCGGCGGAATGGACGGGGACACCAGGACTGTGGCTGAATCGGGTCCACCCCGACGACCGGGTCAAGGTGATGGCGGCGGATGAACAGTGCCGGGAATCCGGCGTGTTCCGCGCGGACTACCGAGTGTTGGCGCGGGATGGCCGGGTCGTGTGGTGTCATGACGAAGGGACGTTGCAGCGCGGTCAGCCAACGGTCGTGCAGGGGATCATTCTCGATGTCAGCGACCGGCAACGCATGGTGGACGCTTTACGGGCGAGCGAGGAGCGGTTGCAGTCCATCATTGATAACTCGACGGCGGTGATTTATCTGAAAGACCGGGCGGGCCGGTACGTGCTGATCAATCGGCTGTTCGAAGAGTTGTTTGACGTGACGCGCTGCACCGTGGTGGGGAAATCGGATCATGACATTTTCCCCCACGAAATGGCGGAGGTGTTTCGCGCCAACGACCTGCGGGTGTTGATGGAAGCAAAGCCAATCCAGTTCGACGAAGTGGCGCCCCACCGCGACGGTCCGCACGCTTACTTGTCCTTGAAGTTCCCGATCATCAATCACGGGCGCGTCGAAGCGGTCTGCGGGATTTCGACGGACGTGACGTCGCGGCGGCGTTTGGAGCGGCAGGTGTTGGAGGTGAGCGATCGGGAGCAGGCGCGGATCGGGCAAGATTTGCACGACGGTTTGTGCCAGCATCTCGTGAGCACACATTTTGCCTGCCTGCGCCTCGCGCAGAAACTGACCGGCGCGGAGGCCGCGGAGGCGGGGGAACTGGCGCAGTTGGTGGATGTGGCGATCAATCAAGGCCGGCAGATCGCGCGCGGTTTGTATCCGGTGCGGCTGAAGGCGGAGGGCCTGACGGTGGCGTTGCACGAATTGGCGGGGACGGTCCGCAAACTTCACGGTGTCTCCTGTCAAGTGGACATCCCGGTCGAGCCGAAGTGCGCGGACACCGCGATGGCGATCCACCTCTACCGGATCGCGCAGGAAGCCATCTCC
>CAZJCX010000245.1:675-3577 GCA_964544425.1 uncultured Verrucomicrobiota bacterium | reverse complement strand
ATCGTGATCAGCTACAGCCTCGCCGACGGGCAAGCGACGCTCGCGGTGTCCGACGATGGGATCGGTTTGCCGCCGGAAGCCGACCGCCCGACGGGCATGGGACTGCACATCATGCAGTACCGCGCCGCCTTGATTGGCGGCTCGCTCACAATCGCCAACGCACCGGAAGGTGGTACCATCATCCAGTGTCACTATGCGCCGCGCTCCTAACCACAAACCGCCGCCCGACCCCGCCGCCGCCCGCCACGGCGTCGTGATCGTGGATGATCATCCGTTGATCCGGGAACATCTCGCGCTTGTCATCAATGGCGAGCCGGACTTGCAAGTGGTCGGTACGGCCGAAAGCCGGACCGAAGCGATCGAAGTGATCGAACGCGCCCAACCCGCGCTGGCGATTGTGGATTTGAGCCTGCGCGATTCGCACGGGCTGGAATTGATCAAGGACCTCAAAGCGCGTGGCTGTGAAACGCGCATCTTGGTGCTTTCGATGCAGGACGAAGCCATCTACGCGCAACGCTCCCTCGCCGCCGGTGCGCTGGGATACATCACGAAACAACGCGCGCCGCATGACATCCTCAGTGCCATCCGGCGCGTGCTGGCCGGGCACAAATATCTCAGCGCGGAAATGGCCGCCGACATCGCGGAGTCGGTCGGCAACGACACCGCCTCCCGCCCCGCCATCCACCGGCTCTCCGACCGCGAATTGCAGGTCTTTGAGATGATCGGCCGCGGCTTCAATTCGAAGCGGATCGCCGACGCGCTGGGCGTCAGCATCAAAACCGTCGAAACCTACCGGGAACGCATCAAAGCGAAGCTCGAATACCCGACGTACAGCATCATGGTCGAGTCCGCGATCCACTGGTTTACCGGCACGAAGTAAGCGGCTGATTTGTGCTTGACCGGCCGCGTCGGGATTTTTCCCCACAATAAAATCAGGTTTTGACCTGACAGACGGCGGTCGCGGTTCCGGCTATTGTGTGGGCATGAAACCAAGCAACCAGAAGCTTGACCTGCTGGATTCGCCTCTGTTGTTTTGCGCTTCGATTATCGCGACTCCGTTCGCGGTCCTCCTGGTGATGGCGTTGATTAACCGCCTGACCCCGTAAGCGGGGCGGCGGCTGCGACCGGTTTCCAGTGTTTGCGAGTGTTCAACCGTCTGAACAAGTAGCGGATTCATTGTCCAGTTACCGCCATTTCCCGGCACGTCAGGAATAATCTGGGCTGCGCGTTCCTGCGTGCCAGCCGGGAGTTGCGTCATTCTCATTCTTGGTGGCATGACCTGCGCTATAAGAGCGGAGCCTGCGGAGACAGGCTTGACGTGTGGGGTCGGGAAAATAGGGAAAGGGTAAAACTATGACGAGGTATTGGGCCGCGGGTTTGATTTGTGGCGCGTTGACGGTGGCGATGCCAACCGCTCGGGCGCAGGTGTCGGAGGCGTACATCTTCTCGACGTGGACTTCACCGGCGAATGAGACCGCGCCGGCGTTCACGTTTACCGGCACGGACGGCGTGGCGTTGACGTTGAACGGCGCTGGGGTTGGAGTCGGCCAGACCGACATCGTGGATCCGGTTTCGGTGGAGATCGGATTCGCCTTCGAATATTGGAAACACACCGGCACGCTAAACGCCGGCGAGTCCTTCGCCAACATGGCGGGTCGCGTCAACAGCGAAATCAGCCGGTGGGATGATGCCGGTTTCTTCGAGGACGGCACCGGCGATGCCCCGTTGAACGTGGACTTCAAGGACGGCGCGAAGCTGTACCTCCAGAAGTTCGAGTGCGCGATTCCGTATCTCATCATCGCGGAGGACGCCGGGCTGGATCCGTTCAAATTGTGGTGGGACGCGGATGGTGACTTCAGTTCCGGTGCGGTTGTTCTTTTCGACGGCCTGAACACCTCGACCCGGAACGCCGTCCTCGCCCGCTCCGACATCGGCGCGGATGATTCAGGCGACGACATTGACCATGTCTATCTCTTCAAGTTTGCCGACTTGTTACAGCCCGGCTACCTCAAGATTCAGGAAACGCTCAACTACAACGGCGCGCTGCTGGAGATTGATTTCATCGGCTCCAAGTGCATTCCGGAGCCGACCACCGCGCTCACGGTCGGCATGGGCATCGGCCTGCTCGCCCTGCTGGGTCGGCGTCGCCGGTAAATCGCAGAAACAGATTCACGTGCCAGCCCCGCCGGTAACACCGGCGGGGCTGACTCATTTTCAGTGCGCGCCTTTGCCGCGCAGCAAATCCACAGCGTGCGGGATCGCGGCGGCGACGTAACCGAGACATTCCACCGCGCCTTTAGGACTGCCGGGCAGGCAGACGATGAGCGTGCGGTCGAGCGCGGCGGCGCAACCGCGCGAGAGGATGGCATGGGGAAACCGCTCGAAACTTTTCGCGCGCATGACCTCGCCAAAACCCGGCAACTCACGCGACGCGAGGGCGCGAATGGCTTCCACCGTGACATCGCGCGGCGCAATCCCCGTGCCGCCGGTCAGCAGAATCAACGCGCAGTCGCGCGCCAGCGTTTGCGTCCGCTCCTGAATCACCGGCATCTCATCCGGCACGATGACCTGTTGTGTGACTGGCCAGCCGTGCTCTTCGCAAAACGCGCGCAACGCCGGGCCGCTCTTGTCTTCATACTCGCCGCGTGCCGCGCGGTCGCTGACGGTGATGATCCCGGTGTTCATTCCTTGCGCTTGCTCACCAACCGGATGCCGCCAATCACCATCTGCTTGTCCGCTGCTTTGCACATGTCGTAAATGGTGAGAGCGGCGATGGTGACGGCGGTCAGCGCTTCCATTTCGACCCCGGTCGGCGCCGTTACGGTGGCTGTGCTGGTAATCACGATCCGGTCGCGCCGCAGTTCCAACTCCACATCGGCGTGCGTCAGCGCGAGCGGGTGAC
>CAZJCX010000245.1:275-665 GCA_964544425.1 uncultured Verrucomicrobiota bacterium | reverse complement strand
AACGGAATGAGTTCGGCGGTGCGTTTCGCGGCTTGGATGCCGGCAATCCGCGCGGTGTTGAGCACGTCACCTTTGGCGATGCGGCGTGCTTTGATCAGCCGCACGGTCGCCGGTTGGAGGCGGATTTCGCCGCGCGCGACGGCCGTGCGCCGCTGCACTGGTTTGGCGGACACGTCCACCATGCGGGCGCGGCCTTGGGAATCAAGATGCGAGAGTTTCTTCATCCGCCGATCGCGATCATCTTGCGGCCGGGGACGTAGTTGTCGCGAAACTCATGTTGTTCGGGTTTGTTGCGGAGTGTCTCGACGAAGACGTGCCGGAGGTCGGTGTCGGTTTTGGCGGGGTCGCGGAGCACGTGTTTCAGATCATATTCGAGGTGCGCGCCGAGGC
>CAZJCX010000245.1:0-225 GCA_964544425.1 uncultured Verrucomicrobiota bacterium | reverse complement strand
GTTCGTCATCGCGCCGATGAAGCCGAGTTCGATGGGCAGGCCGTTGGCCCGGTAGTACTGGGCGGGGCCGTTGCCGAGCTTGGCGTCCGTGGGGACGAGTTCGTATTTGGTTTCGATGACGCGGCGGATGTGGCCGATGGAGATGAAATTGTCGTCGGTGAGCATCTCGCTGGTGCTGACCGGCATCAACTCGGTGAAACGCAGCGGCACGCGCTTGCCGGCGGC
>CAZJCX010000244.1:0-4726 GCA_964544425.1 uncultured Verrucomicrobiota bacterium | reverse complement strand
CAAATGGCGAATGGAAGCTGGCCGGGGGGCATGGCGCGCGGGCGGAATTGAGCCGGCACGTGAGCTTGGGCGGCGTGGCCGAGTGGTTGGCGCGCGAGGGTAGCGTGGCGCGGGCCGGGAGCTTGGCGGATCCGCAGGCGGAGCGGGAGTTGGAATTGTTGGGGATGGATGTGGCCGTGCCGATGTTTGCGGGGGATGAGCTGGTGGGCGTGTTGACGGGCGGGGCGAAGGTGACGGGGGGCGGGTTGTCGGACGACGAGTTGGAGTTGCTGCATCATTTGTTGGCGCAGGTCGGATTGGCGTGGCGGCAGGATCGCGTGGCGGCGGAGGCGACCGGGCAGCGTGCGTTTCTGAGTGAGGTGCTGGCAAGCTTGCAGGCCGCAGTGGTGATCCTGGACGCGGAATTGCGGGTGCGGGAGTTGAATCGGCGCGCGCGGGAGTGGTTGGACTTGGGCGCGACGGCGGTGGAGTCGCTGACGGTGCGGCAGTTGCCCAGCGCGCTGGCGGCGGTGATCATGGAGGCGGCGCAAACCGGACAGGGCGTTCAAGGCCGGGAGGTGGCGTGGCCGCGTAGTCACCGGACATTTTGCGTGAGCGTGGCGCGGGTGACGACGGGTGGCGGAACGACGTGGGTGGCATTGGTGGACGATGTGACGGCGGTGAAGGAACAGGCGGCGGCGGCTCGGCAGTTGGAAGAGCGGGAGTTTTTCACGCGGGTGGCGTACCGGCTGTCGCACGAGTTGAAGAACTCGCTGGTCTCGATCAAGATTTTCGGGCAGTTGCTGCCGGAGCGGTACAACGAGAAGGATTTTCGCGAGCAGTTCAGCAGCGTGGTCGTCAATGAAGTCAACCGGGTGGATGTGCTGGTGAATAATCTGACATTTTTCGCGCAGCCGCTGGGGTTGGTGTACGAGGAATTGTCGCTCAACGAGTTGATGGACCAGTGCGTGAAGAATCTGACGCAGGAATTTGCGCGCAAAAAGGTGGCGCAGTTGCAGGCGATCGGCGAGAAGGCGGAGGAGCCGACCGGGTTGCCGGTGGTGACGGTGAAGCGGACGTTTGGGCACAAGTTCGCGCGGCTGGCCGGGGACAAGATCCGGTTGATGCAGGCGCTGGAGCACGTGATGCGCAACGCGGTGCAGGCGATGCCACAGGGCGTGCGGCTGGCCATCAGCACGGCGGATGCGACGGAGGCGGATCTGCCGCCGGGGAAGATGCCGGCGGGCGGTGCGGTGAAGATTGAGTTCGTGGACAACGGCGAAGGGATTGCCTTGGCCAATTTGCGGCGCGTGACGGAGCCGTTCGTGACCACGCGCAACGTCGGCGTGGGGTTGGGGCTGACCATCGTCAAGAAGATCATCGAACGGCACAGCGGCCGGTTGGAGTTGGACAGCCTGTTGGGGCGGGGGACGACGGTGCGGTTGTTTGTGCCGGTGGTGATGCAGCCGCATCCGGAGGACAAGTTGTTGGCGCAGTTGGCGAAGAGCCGCAGCGCGTCAGAATTTTTCAGTGGGGAAACCGAGGACGACGATCAGAACCGGTTGGCGCAGGTGTTGGACGCCAACCGGCGGCGACGCGCCCCGGAGCAGTAACCGAATCGTGTTGGAACAACCAAGGAGGAATCAGTCATGGCCAAAGCGCGAGTGTTGGTGGTGGACGATGAAGAAAGTCCACGCGAGTCATTGCGTTACATTTTGAAGGACCGCTATGAGGTGGTGACGGCCGCATCGGGGACGGAGGGGTTGGCGGCGCTGCGGGCGGGCGAGCCGTTCGATGCGGTCTTGTTGGACATGAAGATGCCGGACATGACCGGCTTGCAAGTGCTGGAACAAGCGTTGCAGATCCAGCCCGGCTTGCCAGTCGTCATGGCCACCGCCATCACCGACGCCAAGCCGGCCGTTGAAGCAATGAAACTGGGCGCGGCGGATTATCTCAACAAACCGTTCGACGTGGATGAAATCCGCCACGTCATCGAGCGGGTACTCAAAGAGCGGTCGCTCGAACAGGAGACCGGCCGCACGCGCGCCGAGTTGCAGAGCGTGTACAACTTCGACAACATCGTCGGCAGCAGCACAGCCATGCAGCGCGTGTATTCGCTGGTCCGCCGGTTGATGGACAACGACAGCACCGTGCTTGTGCTCGGCGAGACGGGCACCGGCAAGGAACTGATCGCGCGCGCGTTGCACTTCAACAGCATCCGCCGCAACAATCCGTTCATCGCGGTTCATTGCGCGGCGATTCCGAGCGAGTTGCTGGAAAGCGAATTGTTTGGCCACGAGAAAGGCTCCTTTACCGGAGCGCTGCAGCGCCGCATCGGGATGTTCGAGGCGGCCGGCGGCGGCACGTTGTTCCTCGACGAGATTGGCGAGATGCCCATCGCGACGCAGAGCAAGCTGTTGCGGGCAATCCAGGAACGCGAGATTCGCCGTGTCGGCGGTCAGGATACGATCAAGATCAATGTGCGGCTCGTCTGCGCAACCAACCGGAATCTGGAACTGGAAGTGAAAAAAGGGACGTTCCGCGAGGACTTGTTTTACCGGGTCAACGTGGTGCCGATTTATCTGCCGTCGCTGCGGGAGCGCAAAGACGACATCGCGTTGCTTGTGCAGCATTTCACCGCGCGGTTTGCCAAGGAACTCAACCGACCGGAGCCGACATTCACGCCTGCCGCGTTGGATTTGCTCAACAACTACCCGTGGCCCGGCAATGTCCGCGAACTCGAACACGCCATCGAACGGGTGCTCGTCATCACTGACTCGAACGAGATCGGCGTGGACAACCTGCCATTCGTGATCGCGAATGCCGAGCCGACGCCGGTGACCAGCGAGGCGACGTTGCTGATGACCCCGTCCGTGCCGCGTGCCATCGAAGCGGGTGAGCGGTTGGAGTTTGACCAAGCCGGTCGGCTCGACCTGCCGAAATTGACCGACGACATCGAGCGGCGCGCCATCGAGGAGGCGCTGCGCCGCTGTGACGGCGTCATGACGGACGCCGCCAAGGCGCTCAACATCACGCGGCGGATGTTGCGGTACAAGATGGACAAGCTCGGTGTCCCAGCACCGCGATCGGCCGTGCCGGAGCCGGAGGACGCGGAGACGCCGGTCACCCCGGAGCCGACACCGGGACTGTAGGGCGAATGGCGGTGTGCGAAACCCGGCAAAGTTGACGGGATTTTCGTTCATAATTGAACCTTCTGGCGGCGTTCTCGGTGCGCCGTGTCAACCAAGTGCCGTGGCATATCCACTGCTAAAAAGGCAGGCAATGGAGGCCACTTACATGAATGGTTTGATTCGGAATGCGGGTTTGGTCGCGCTGGCGTGCGCGAGTCTGCTGCTCCCGGTGCGCTCGGTCCAAGCGCTCGGATTCCGCAATGCCGACCAGGGTGCCGCTGCGACCGCGCAGGGCGAAGCGTTCATTGTGCAGGCGGACGACGCATCGGCGACGTACTACAATCCGGCGGGTCTGACGCAACTGACCGGCACCGAAGTGATGGGCGGGTCGTATCTGTTGTTCCGCGACGTGAAGGTGAACGGTGTGTTGGGCAACGATCGGATGGAGAAGTTCGATTTCCTGCCGCATCTCTATGCGGCGAGCGACTTGGGGACGGAAGACTGGCGGTTCGGGCTGGCGGTGAATGCGCCGTTCGGGCTTTCGATTGACTGGGGCGCGAGCGGGCCGTTTGCCTTTGTGGTGACGGAAGCGGAGTTGGCGGTGATGAATTTCGCTCCGACGGTGGCGTTTCGGATCAACGACCAACTTTCGATCGGCGCGAGCCTGAACGTGTATCACGGCGACACGACGTTAAAGTTTAACTACTCGCCACTGCTCCCCGGCTCGCTCTTCAAGTTTGAGGCGGACGGCGTCGGCGTGGGTGCGACCGTGGGCGTGCGGTGGCAGCTCCATGAACAGCACGCGGTGGCGGCGGTCTTTCGCAGCCCCTTCAGCATTGATTTGAAAGGCGATGCGGCCATCGGGAATGCCGGGCCGTTCAACGACCGCGCCTCGGCCAATGCCGAGTTCGATTTTCCGATGTGCATCGCGGTCGGTTATGCATTTTGGCCGACGGATGATTTGAAGCTCGAAGTGAACGTGGATTGGACGCACTGGGACACGTTGAACGTGGTGCGGCTGCGCTCGCCGAATCCGACATTCAGCGGCGATCCGCGGGCGACGATTCCGTTTCACTGGGAGGACAGTTTCTTCTACGAGTTTGGCGCGCAGTACCGGCTCAACGAGCAGTGGGTGCTGCGGGCGGGGTACATCTTCTCCGAAAACACGGTCCCGACGGCGACGTTCGGGCCACTTGTGCCAGACTCGGACCGGCACGTGTTCAGCGCCGGCGTCGGGTTCCAGACCGGCCGTCTGGCGGGCAACCTGACCTATCAATACAGTCTCTCGGAAGATCGCACGATCCCGGCGACGAATCCCGTCGGCGCCGGTGGCCAGTGGGAGAGTGACGCGCACGCGATTGTCCTGACGAGTTCCATCCGGTTCTAAATCATCATGAGCACCACCACCTTGGAAACCACGCCCGTTGCGGCGCCCGCCGCGAAACCCACCCTGTTGATTGTGGACGATGAGGCAGGACCGCGCGAGTCGTTGCGGATCGTGTTCAAGAGCCAATACAACTGCGTCGTCTGCACCTGCGGCCGGGAAGGCATCGAATACGCGCAGACGCATCCGGTGGATGCGGCGATCCTCGACATCAAGCTGCAGGGCATGACCG
>CAZJCX010000243.1:0-4734 GCA_964544425.1 uncultured Verrucomicrobiota bacterium | reverse complement strand
GGGCGAGGTCAGCCAGACGGTGCAAATCCGCTACTACTCGGCCGACTGGCAGGTGCTGGGAGACGTCGACGCCGGCGACTGGGACTTTAATGCACTGGGGCGTCGGCAAACTGGCAGATTTACAAACGTCGTGAGCTGGATGGACCAACCCCGAAATGATCACTGGTGCGTCAAAGCCTGATCGTAAAGATCGTGCGGCGTCCCGATATGCAGCAACTCAACTACACACGCAAATTAAGCCATTATCAATGGCGCGAATGTGATATCGACATCATTCGCACAAGATCTGTGATGACCCTTGCAGCGTACAGCGTTGCTCAGATCTTCGCTGCTAACCTTCTCGATCATAGTTTGTCTTTATATTTACTTTTCTGCCTTTTGTTCGGCGGGATGAGCTCGTGGCTGCTGGGCCGATGGAGTCGCATGAGCGATCGCATCGCGGCAAGGATCAAGACGAGCTACTCGGGTCGAGCGCGAGTTGAAGTATGGATTTGTTTCTGCGCGAATTTGATACAAGTTATTGCCGGCATGACCCTAATAATCTATTGGTACGCGAACAACGTTGGCTCCTTGAAGTTGCCTTGATCAAGCTACACGGGGCGGGACAAAACGGGACGTATCGTAGTGCCATCAACCGCGCGCAGAGCGTTCGGATCGAAGCAAGGGCAGCAGGTGACAGCCAAGGCGCGGGCATGAAGGCGTCCCTGCGCCGCCGCGGTCGGCCACGGGTGGAGAAAGAGCTACGTCCCGTTTGGTCTGCCCTGGCAATATCATCCTGAAAACCCTTAAAACCGGGACAGAGATCAATATTGGTGTACCGCTGGATTTGTATACCGATTAATAAGGACGACTATGATAACGTGGATGAATTGCTATTGTTTGCTTCAGGGCGCCGCTTTCTCGCCGCGAGCCGTCGAGGAGCGATATACGCTGACATTCGACGAGTCGTGCGAGCCCGGGACCATTGGGAAGACGGGACGGTTCAAAGGGGTGGCACAGCCGTTCGGAAGTGCCAAGATGGCACTCGAATGTGGTGACGATGGATTTGCGGATGACCAGATCATCGATAGCTTGGCAAGGGCGAGATCCGACCTTGAGGGACAAGGTATGACTATGACGGTTACCATAGACATCGCCTATCAGGCGCAATGCAATATCGAACTGTCGCCGAAACATGTGGCGTCATTGGCAAGGCTGGGTTGTCCGGTGTGTTTGTCGTGCTTCGTTGAGACGGAAAAGGAGACCTAACCTCGCTGGCCAAACTCCCTTGCCCCAAAGGGGCCCGGCACTTACAAAGCCTCATCGAAGCATCACCCCAACACGTCGGAAGGTGTGGGACGGGCACCAACGAATGGCCAGTCGGCCTTGGATAACTCCGTTCAAGTCAAGCCGGGCTGGACTAAACAGGAGGTAGCGGCCCTGTTGCGACCCTCGGCAGGGACGCTTGATGATTAAGTAGGTTGTAGGTCACCACCTTGAGCAGGAGTTCCCTCTTCCGTCAATGGGTCGAGCGGGCGTGCAGCGCGTCGCCGGGGTTTCGCTTGGGCTATATTAAACGGGACGTAGCTCTTTGTTTGGCCGGGGAGTGTTGGTACGGTCGGCGTCATGCCCAGACAAGCGCGTCAATGCCCCGACGGGGTCGTGTAACATGGGTGGGACAGTGCGGCCGGACGGACTGCCGCGGAAGAGCGGGGTGCCGCGGATGAGAAACAGTTACGTCCCGTTTAATCTATCGGTATGAATACAGTGCAGAGTTTCCACTTGGGCGAGAAGTTGGAAGCCATATTCCAGGAGAGTTCGCGCCATGACGGAGATACAGAATCAACTAGAGCGCTACTATACCTACAAGCCAGTAGAGTTCAACATTCTTGAGGCGCTAACGCTAAGTCAGAAATTTGACTCTACGGGGACTATGTCACAAGCCCTTTCCGTCGTTCTATCGCATAAGTCGACCGGTAATAAGCTTTTACTAACCTTTACGGGTGTGAGGAAACTCGAGTTCAAACAGCCTACGCTGAGTCAGATTACTTTCTGGATTGAAATCTTGGATGGGAGGGAGTTGCCGATGGTCGAAAGCAGGTATTTGGTACGAGACCCTGAACAGGAGCGTGTGTTATTTTTTGAGCGTGCGGACTTTGAGGTAGAGTCGAAGTAGGGCTGAGTTCCTTGTTGCCCCAAAGAATGCACTGGCTGATACAAGCAATCTGGCGAAACCGTTGGAACGCGGTTCGACTGGGCGAACAGCCGGCGTCGGAGCTTATAGCCCGACGTATGACGCCGCGGGCAACGTGACCGGTGACGAGGCCGGCCGGACGTTGGGGTATGACGCATGGGGCATGCTCGTGTCGGTGAGCGACGCGTCGGATAATGTGCTGGTCGCCTACGGCTACGACGCCCTGAACCGGCGGATCGTGGTGACGACCGACCCGGGCGAGGTCAGCCAGACGGTGCAAATCCGCTACTACTCGGCCGACTGGCAGGTGTTGGAAGACGTGGACGCCGGCGACAGCTCGGTCGACGCCCGATACGTCTGGAGCGCGGTCTATGTCGATGCGATGGTCCTGCGGGACGCCGACCTCGACGACAACGGCACGCTGGAGTCGCGGCTGTATGTGCTGAGCGACGCCAACTTCAACGTGACGGCGCTGGTGGATGAGAGCGGGGTCGTGGTCGAGCGGTTCATCTACGACCCCTACGGCCGCTTCGAGGTGCTCAACGCCGACTGGACGGCCGACACGGGCGGAAGCGACTACGCCTGGGTTCACCTGCACCAGGGCGGGCGGTTTGATGCGGCGGTGGGGCTGTACCACTTCCGATTCCGCGACTATTCACCGACGCTCATGCGGTGGACGCGGCAGGATCCTCACCCGGACGGGCCCTACGTGGACGGAATGAACGCGTACTGGTATGTGTCCTCAAATCCAATATCGAAATCCGATCCGACCGGCCTCATACCATGGGCTGCAATCGGGATCGGAATTGGAGTCGGCGGCACTTTGTCAGGTGTGGGCAGCGCAGGAATTACACTCTATTGTTTTGGTACGTGTACCAAATGCATTGATGATTATAATAAGTGGCTGGAAGATCGTGCCGCAATCTTGCCTCCTCGGCAATCGGAAGAGTTCTTTGCTAAGTATAACACGGTTCAAGAGAGGACAAATGCTTGCGGCGAGCCGTGCAAATGGGCTATGAAGCGACTAGCAGAATCGGTCGATTACACAAGGAAACCTCGGTAATGATAATCGAATATAAATGCAATCTCGTGCGGAGATCGCGTCCAACTTTGAACTTGCTTTCTGGCATCTTGGGTATAATCTCCGGAGTCGGTATGTTTTTGCTGCTAGGGACTTATCATTGGGAACATGTGCTTGCTGCCTGTATGCTGTGCTTGGCAGGCATTATTAATCTCGGATTTTACCTCAAGGCCAACCAAATCCTAAAATAGGGCTTATTTTCTCTTGCGTCATGACTAGCTGAGCGGCCGGTGGCGGCACAGGTCCAGGCTGTGTTTGACGGATCGAGAACCCGCAGATAACGCTGGATGAACGCGAGCTTGAGCATACCAAGGAAGTTGGCGGCGTACTTCTCGAATCGTGTCCCGATCCGGCGGGCCTCCCTGAGCCATCCCACGCTCTGCTCGACCACGCTCCGCCTGCGACAGGTCTCCCGATCGAAGGGGCGCATGCCCGGCCGGTCGGTGCTCTTGCGGGCGATCACCGCCTCGGGCTAGATTAAACGGGACGTAGCTCTTTGTTTGGCCGGGGAGTGTTGGTGCGGTCGGCGTCATGCCCAGACAAGCGCGTCAATGCCCCGGCGGGAGCGTGCATCAAATGTGGAACCGCGCCGCCAGGCGGGTGCGGCTGTTCAAGACCGATGCGGATTACCCGGCCTTCGGCCGCCTTGTCGTCGGGGGCAAGACCAGACGGGACGTATCGGCGCTTTTGCCCGCTGCATCGGATGACCGCGCAACGAAAAAGCCCACGTCCTTGACGTGGGCTGGTGCGGGCTCAGGAGAGCGATCATCCCCTGCGGGCGGATCGACTACAGCATTGCCTTGACGGTCTCGCGCTCTTCGACCAGTTCCTTGTTGGTCGCGGCGATCTTGGTCCTGGCAAAGTCGTCCATCGGGAGGTCCTTGATGACCTCGTAGCTGCCCGAGGTGGTCGTGCGGACGGGCAGGCCGGCCCAGACCTCGGGGTCGAAGCCGTAGAGCCCGTTGGACTTGACCGCCACGCTGTGAACCTTGCCGGGCGTGACCAGGTCGCGGACATGATCGACCAGCGCGTTGGCGGCGCTGGCGGCCGACGACGCGCCGCGGGCGGCGATGATCGCGGCGCCACGCTTGCCGACGGTCTCACAGAACGGCCCCTTGAGCCAATCCAGGTCGGTGATCACCTGCGGCACCGGCTTGCCGCTGATCTTCGCCAGGTGGAATGCGGGGAACATCGTCGGGCTGTGGTTGCCGAAGATGTACGTGTCGGCCACGTCGTTCACCGTCACGCCGGCCTTCTTGGCAAGCTGCGTGACCGCGCGGTTCTGGTCGAGGCGGACCATCGCGGTGTATCGCTCGGGCGGCAGGCGCTTGGCGACGCTGGCGGCGATCATGCAGTTGGTGTTGGCCGGGTTGCCCACGACCGCCACGCGGCAGTCGGCGGCGGCGACCGTATCGATGATCTTGCCCTGCTCGATGAAGATCTTGCCGTTGTCCTTGAGCAGGTCGGCGCGCTCCATGCC
>CAZJCX010000242.1:2100-4740 GCA_964544425.1 uncultured Verrucomicrobiota bacterium | reverse complement strand
CCTGCTCGACCGGGCGATCCACCGCGAACTCGTCCGGTCGAGCAGGTACTGGTAGCCGACGGTGGACATGGAACGTTCGGTGGTGTTGGTGGCGCTGACGGCCATCAGATCGCGCAACGTGATCGCGACGCCGTTGACCGTCGCCAGTGCTTTGTCGCCGGAAATGATCACCGGCGGCCCTTCGCGCGAGTCGTCGGGGAGATCCGCCGGAATATCATTTTCCAGCGGAAGATCGGACGCGGCCTCCACCGGGCGCGTGGCGTCGCGGGCGACCGGGGTTGGCTCCGAAGCGCCGAAGCGGCGCTGGTAGAACACCAGCGCCGCCACGACTGCGATTGCTGCCAGCGAGAGGACGAGCGACTGCTTCATCACAGCCCATCAACCGCGTTTACCAAGCCTTGCTCTCCAGCGTGGCATCTTCGCGACCCACGATGACATCGGGATTGGTGTTGTAGAACACCTTGATGTCGGAGCGGAAGAAGCGGTCACTGTTGAGCGTATTGGGGGTGAATCCGTTCGTGCGGAGGTTGTAGTAGAACTTGCCGTAGCAGTAGTACATCAACGTGCCGTCGTCCTCCGGTGTGCTTGGATTCTCATCCACATCCTGATACAGCACCGAATCAGTGTACGACCCTTGTCGCTCGGTTACGTCGAGTTTGACCGTAACCAAGTTGCGAATCTGGGCGGTGACATCTTCGCCAGTGCAGATGTCGTGCAACGAGACATAGTGCGGCACTTTGCAGCCCGTGATGAACTTGTTGCGCACGTCCGTGTCGGTTTCGACGTTGTCCGGCTTGTTGTCGTCGAGCAGGGGCGAGTGAATCTTGACCTTCAATCCCGCCAACACGGTGATGGTGAAACTGCAGGTGTTTGTGTTGCCGGAGGAATCCACTGCGGTAACGACGATCGGGTGTTGGCCTGCGCCGAGCAACGTGCCGGCGGGCGGGTTGGACTGCACCAAGACTTCGTCATCACAGTTGTCGCTGACCGGCGGGAGTGTGACCGCGGCTCTGCGGACACCGTCCCCGCTACCATCGTCGCCGCGATCGTGGCAGTTCCACCAGTGCTTATGGCAGCGGGACTTGCGGCGGCGCCATTCACCGCGACAGCCGCGGTCGTCGTCATCGTCTTCATCGACTTCGGTGACGCAGTTGGTAGCGACCACCGTGTAGTCTTCGCACAGGATGACCGGCGCTTCGCAGTCGTTCACGATGACGGGGCAGACGCTTTGGACGCTGTTGCCGTGCCCATCCGTCGCGACGACGGTGACGGAGTTGCTGCCCTTCGGAAATTGGCCGCTGAAGTTGCCGGCCGAGAAGTTCAGGGGAATCACGACGTTGTTCTTGTCCGTCGCGGCGACGGTGACGACGGGGCTGGCGGTGCAGCAGTCGGTGGCGACCGGCACCGGGAGGGTGACGTTCGCGTGGCATTCGCCGGGCGCGTTGCAGAAGGTCAGCGCGCCGATGGTGCACGGCTCCACGACGGGATTCTCGTTGTCATTCAAATCCGGCGCTTCCAGGTCTTGCACTTTGACCACGAACGAGCAGGAGTTGGTGTTGCCGGCGGCATCCACCGCGGTCACAACGACCGTGTGATTCGTCATCATCGCACCTGCGGGCAACTCGAAGAAGCTGCCGGACGGCGGGACGTAGCTGATTTGCGGGTTGGCGTCGCACGTGTCGTTGACCTGCGCGGGGGGGTAGGTGACATAGGCGCCGTCCATACCACCGGACTGGGCGTTGCACTCAATCACGAGCGGGTTCTCCGCGCCACCAGCCGGGCACACGACCGCCGGCGGAGTGAGGTCTTCCAAACCGACGTTGCCTTTGGCGCGACCCTGGAAATTCGCAGCGAAACTGCCGGTGAAAGTCGAACCCTCGCTGGTGACCTGGACGGCGAGCGTGTCGCAATCAAAAAGATCGGCCAGTAAACCGCCGGTCACGGTGAAGCGGAAGTCGTAGTTGTCCACCGTCGTGCCGGTGTCGAGATGACCGAATGCAGTCACTTCACCTTCGAGGAGCAGACCGGAGTAGATGTTGGTGACCGTGCCAACCACGCGGCCGACGACGCCGGAGATGACGAGGTCGGAACCAGCCGCGCCGCTGACCAGCGCGCCCGTGTTGTCCACGAGGGCGCGAATCTTCAGCGCACGCGGCGAGAAGATCGTCAGGGTGGATTCGCTGGCGGTGAACTTGATGGTGGACGGTGAGGCGTCCACGCTGAACGTCTGGTTCGAGGCGACGTATCGGGTCGCGGTCGAAGCCGTGTTGAGATAGGTGATGAGCGGCTCCGAGGCGATGTCCACGCCGAGCAGTCCCGCCCGTGTTTCTGTCAATCCAATTGCCAGGCTACAAACGCAAAAAAGCCCCGTCAGCTTACGTCGCATAAGTCACTCGTTTCCCTTCTGTTGATGATTATTTGACGGCGGTCCGCGACCGCCGCACCGCCGCACCCAAACCGCCGATCGCGACCACGACGAGCAACGCCGTGGACGGTTCCGGAATCAGCATCCGCGTATCCGCCACCCCGGTCCCGTCGTTGTCAAAACTAACGGTGAAATCACCGGCAAACGTCGAGCCGTAGTTGTCCATGATGATCCCCGCCACCGCGCCGTAATCCGCCGCGAGCGCGCCGCCGGTG
>CAZJCX010000242.1:358-2081 GCA_964544425.1 uncultured Verrucomicrobiota bacterium | reverse complement strand
GGGGTCGCCATTCAGGTAACCAAACTGCGTCAGCGTGCCGGTCAGCAGCGGCTGGACGGGATCAATCCCGTAGTCGGGAATCCGGCCCCCAATGCTGACAGTGCCACTGACCAGCGTCCCTGACTCGGTAATGATGGCCGCGAGCGAGAACGTGCCCGGCCCCGCGAACGGCGGCGTGCCTGAATCGAGCACATCGTACATCGTCAACCCCGCGTCGGTATAGGCCGAGGTATTGCCGGTGGCGCTAAACTCGTCGGCCCCGTCATCGTAGCTGATGTAAATCTCACCGGAGAACAGGTCTGGCACCGGCTCCAGCATCGGATCCAAGTTCAACGGCACCGCCACGGCACTGACGACTCCACCCAGCAACCCGGCCAGCACCAGTCCCCAACCCCGATTCTTTAACGCACCCATGTTCTGTCCCTCCATTGGCTGAAACTGTTTACCATCTATCTGCTGCATCGTATGACAACCGCGAAGTCGCGGCATCCACTTCACGGACGATCCTTGTCAGTTCTCGGACATTTGTGATTCACGAGAGCAACCGAGAATCATGGGATTATTGGCCGGTCTGGTCGCGTGGCCCGTGATCGTCACTGGATTGTCACCAATTCCCGCGGTGGGGGCGTGGCGGTTTCATCGCCACTGAGGAGCAGACATCCCGCCTCGCGGAGCGCGGCCGTGACGCCGGCCTGCTTTTCCCGGGGCACATACGCGATGACGATGACATCTTGCCGTTTGCGTTGCCAGCGGCGGAACAAGTCGGAAAGCCGGTAGCCGCGCCCCCCGGTGGGGTCGTGGCCGGGGCCTTGCCAGCGGACGCAGCCGTCGTAGTCGTGCAGGTGGAGGAGCGCGGCGGGGTCGCGGGCCTCGTAGAGGTGACCGAGCGCGCCGGTGGTGAAGGTGGTTTCCCAGAGGTACTCGGCGTGGTCGCTGAGGTACCAGGCGTCGCCGGGCCAGCCGGCGTTCATGAAGGCCGCCAGTTCGGCGGCGGGGACGAGTAATTTCGATTCCATGACGCGGCGAGGATTCGCTCCGCGCATGGCGACGGGCTGACAGACCGGCGATAATTTGGTTACGAGACCGGCTACGCGCCGAATTTGTCGAGGCGTTTGGCGTTCGCCTGCATCAGGCGGATGAGATATTTCGCTTCGAGGATGCCGAGGCTGCCGTGGTTGGCGGCGCGTTCGGTGAAGCGTTCCATGCCGTCCCACCCGCTGTAATCGCCGTAAAGCAAGACCGGCTGCGGGTGCCAACTGTGGCCTTTGATCGCGCAGGGCGTGCTGTGGTCGCCGGTGACGGCGATGACGGCGGGTTGCGCGGCCAGCAAGGCGGCCAGCGCAGCGTCGGCCTCTTCGATGGCGGCGACTTTGGCGGCGAAATTACCGTCCTCACCGGCCATGTCGGTGCCCTTGACGTGGACGAACACAAAGTCGTGGGTGCGCAGCGCATTCACCGCCGCGTGGAACTCTTCCTTCACAGTCTGCGGGCCTTCAATTTTTTTCATGCCGACGAGTTGCGCCAGTCCTTTGTACATCGGGTAGATAGCGATGGCTGCAGCTTTGAGTCCGTAGCGCTCTTCGAATGTTTCGATTTTGGGTTGGTGGGCGATGCCGCGGAGGAGGAATCCGTTGGCGGGCCGGTAGTTTTTCAGCAGCGGCAAGGCTTGTTTGTAGAACTCGGCCGCGACTTTTGCGGTCTTTGTGGCTTTGACGCTTTTCTT
>CAZJCX010000242.1:0-328 GCA_964544425.1 uncultured Verrucomicrobiota bacterium | reverse complement strand
CGGTTTGGCGACGGCGATCGGCAATCCTTCCCGATGCGGATCGGTGTCGGTGAGCGGACCTTCGAGTCCTTTGCCACGAAAGACGACGACGAACCGGTGACCTTTCCCGGGTTTGATGATGATTTCAACGTCGCCGATTTTTTTGATTTTCTGCGCGAGCAATGCGACCTGGGTTTCGCAAACTTTGGTGTCAATCCGCCCCGCGCGGCGGTCGGTGACGAGCCCTTTGGCGTCGAGCGAGCAGAAATTGGCGCGCGCCGCGACATCACCGGCTTTGAGATCGATGCCGAGACCGAGCGCCTCGATCACCCCGCGGCCGACTTCGAAT
>CAZJCX010000241.1:0-4761 GCA_964544425.1 uncultured Verrucomicrobiota bacterium | reverse complement strand
GCGTCTCCACCAACCCGCCTTGCGTCATCGCCGTGATCTGATCCGCCGCATTGTAACTCACGCCCGACACACTCGCGCTCCCCGTCATCGCCGCCACCCGCCCCATCGAATCGTAACTGTAGGCGATATCCAAATCGTACGCCCCCGCACCCTGCCTCGCCTTCACCGACGTCACCTGACCCTCGTTGTTGAACGTATTGTCCACCTGGAACGTCCCCACCGTGCCGCCGCTATCCGAAACCACGATCTTCTTCTGCGTCACGCGCCCGCTCGCCGTGTACGTGTACTCCTCCGCGAAACCCAGCGGCACTGTCCCGCACGATGGGCTCCCGTAACTCACCTTCCACAACCGCCCGTACGCATTCCGCGACGCATCGTCATAAGAGTGCCAGCGGTTCTCGCATGGCAGCCCCGAGTTGTTCATCCCCAGCACCCGCCCCAGCGCATCGTAACTGAACGTCACCGTCTTCCCGTTTGCCAGCGTCTTCCGGAACAATGTTCCATCCGCGTTGTACTCAAACGTCGTCGTCCCCGACTCCGGATGCGTCTCCGACACCAGCCGCAACGTCGTCATGTGGTACACATAACTCCGCGTCTCAAGTCACCGCACCCCGCGTCATGCTCACACCCGTCATCTGATTCACCAGATTGTAAGTGAACGTCGTCTCCAGATTCGCACCGCCCGCCGGATTCGGCTCCGTCGTCTTCACGACATTGCCAAACGCATCCACCTCCTGCTTCTTCCACTTCCCCGCCGCATCCGTCGCCGTCACCGCGTTGCCCTCGTACACCGCCGTGTTCGTCCCACTGCCGTTCGGCAACGCCACCGACACCGTCCGTCCCAACGCATCATACGTGTACACTGTCCAGTACACCGTTTCCCCCGGCGCATACGGCTGCGACACCCGCTTCACCTTCCCCAAAGGCGAGCACGCGCACGGCTCATACTCCGTCTCCACCACCGACTTCGTTCCCCCGCCATCGCCACGCTCCACCTTGATCGTCCGTCCGAACCCATCGAACGTCGACTTCACCCATCGCCCGTTCGTCGTCGCCGTCACCGCCGCCGGCGCGTTCGCATAAGAGTACGTCGTCACCGCCCCATCCGCCGACGTCACCGATTGCGTCCGCGCGTAACTGTCGTAAGTCAGCGCCGCCACCGCTCCATTCGGCCCGCTCTCCTGCGTCAACCCCAGAAACGCCGTGTTCCACGTCATCGTCTCCGCCAGGTTCCCATCGTTGTTCGGCCGGATCTGCCCCGGCCGCGCATAATCAGCCGCCTGCGACGGCGTCGTATCCACCGAGTGCCCGTAGCCATCGTCCGCGTGCACCAGGTTGCCCGTCTTGTCATACTGATAGTTCCGCACCGCCCCCGGCATCACCGACACCGTCAGCCTCCCCGCAGGCCCCGCGTGCGACCCGTTCCACTGCCCCGGCGCCGTCGGCGTGTCCACCACCGTCCCCGTGTCATACGTATTCGACACCAGCGTCAGGGTCGTCGTTCCATCCGTCACCTGGCTCGTCAACAGCCGGTTGTTCACATGATAGGCCGCATAACTGCCGCTGGCCACATACGTGTTCGTGTACGTCCGCGCCGGCGTCGTCAGGTTCCCGAACCCATACAACTTCGTCTGCGTCACGTTCCCATACACATCCAGCGTCTGCTCCGTCTTGGACTGCTTCTGATAACCCGTCCCCGGACGTTCTCTACTGCTATCACTGCCTCTTCAGTTTGTTCTTGCGGTCTAAGCTCTCTAAGTAAGGACGCATATATTTCGCAAAAAAGGCATCTTTCCCTGCTGCACTGACTCCCCGGCGCCAACTCCGACTGGCTTCCGGAATATCTGATCCATAATCTTTTGCGATAGCACCTTGGATAGCTTTCAAATACTGCCAACTGTCTTTGGGATAGATAATGCGAGATCCATCGGATCTAAAATATAAGAAAAACTGCTCTCCATTGATGTTATTACTGAAAGCCACCGCAAACGATGAGCTGTCTTGGAGCCACGCTAGAGCCAGAAAAGAAAGATAAAAATCGTCCGATGTAGGGCCACGATAAACTTCCTTCGCCTCTGACCATGTCACATTTGGTGAATCAGGTCTTAACATCTCTACGAAGACGCCCACGCGGTGATATCCAAAACACGGACGGTAGATTCGGACACTTGCCCTTGCAAGTCCATTGGGCGACAGAGATCGCATCAAAGCGTCTCCATCATAACCACTGTCGCAGATGGAGCACCCCTTTCCAGCGGTCATTATGGCGAGAAGTGTCAGTAGTCTTTTGCCGCACCAGAACCATCGAATATTGCCGTCGCATCTCCGATTTGACATTGAACTCCCTCAACACAAACAGTCGGCAATACTTCTGCCGGTTACCACTTTATTCCTTCGCTCGTGTGCCTCGAACGACGCGTTCTGAAAGGACCATACCCAGTGTTGATCCCTCCTGTGTTATTCGCAGAGCACTCTCCGAATCCAACTCCCGATTGTGTCGGGGCGCGAATTTCCGCTCGCAAGACTTCGACCCATTGCAGCCGCCGCAAATGACAGGTTCCGATCGCCAGTGTTCCAGGGGTCCACCATATAGGCGGCAATCCCCGAAGCAGGCGTTGCGAGGAATCCGTATTGCTGTTGGATGTGGTAACCAAGTTGAAAGAATGCCGAAAAGTGATGCGATTGGTCGTGAGGAGTCCTGAATATTACTTCGTTGTAGTCAACGAAATCAGGCCGATAGCCAGAGTTGAGATTGTTGTGCGCCTCGCGACCATTGCCGAGTTGTGGGGGCCTTTCATGTCCAACATCCCTGATTGGTATCCCTGCGTGATTCGCTATTGCCACTGACGGATCTCTTGCCCCAATGAATACTCGAAATTGATCAACAAACTCCGAAGCCCACGACGCTGGGCCGTACGACGAATAGAAGCTCTCTTGAGCCATTATGTCGGCGAAGGAAGCCAATGCCCCACATTCCGTGTAGACGCCTGCTTGCACCGCTGCGATCAGACCATTTGCCACGGATTCGGCGAAGCCGGCCCCCCGGCGGCGCTCACCATGATAGAAACTAAGGCCCGCATACCGCGTCTCGCCAATATCCGTCTCCTCATAGGTTGGCGGCCGGTCGATGCCGATCCATCCGGCGCCCGGCCCGAGATCCACCCCCGTCGCCACTACGTCGCAAATGAAATGCGTCCCGATCACCCTGCACAACCCACTCGGATCATTCGCATTCGCCGGATCCCCCTCCACATACGCATACCGGTTCCACGACCCGCTCCGCGCCACGCTCGCACTCCCGCGATACGGATCCGGACTCAAAAACCGCCCCAACCCCGCCTGATAGTACCGGTTCATCGCGTAATCCAGATTCGTGCTCCCATCCCGCCAGTACGTCGCAAACTTCACATCGTCCTGCGCCGTCGCAGGCCACTCCTCCCCATACGGATAATACCGGCTCCCCGTCTGCACCGTCCCCAACCGGTCCTCCCTCTTCCCCACCATCTTCCCCGCAAACCACGCATACCGCCGCACAAACGTGAACTGCCTCGTCACCCCGTTGAAATCGTACACCGCCAGCACCTCCCCGCCCACGCCCCGCACAAACAACCGGTTGTTCCGCCACACCCGCGCATTCGACGGATCGTACTGATACGTATCCGTCCCACCGCCCGCAACCGCCACCGACATCAGCCGACCCGCCCCATCCCACGTCAACGCAGTAAACATCCCCGGCACCGCCGTCGGAAAGCCCGCTGCATCGTACGTCTGCCCCACCACACGGTTATTCCCATCCACCGCCACCGACATCGACGGCCCCGTCCCCTTCGTCACCGTCTGCGACACCTTATTCCCAAACCCGTCATAGCCAAACGACAAACCCCACTCCGGCCCCGTCGTCGACGCCGCGCTCAGCCGCGACAACGCATCGTAGCTGTAATTCACTTCCTCGCCCGAAATCCAGTCCTTCATCTGCGTGATCTGACCGTTGTTCTGCGTCGCCGGATAGCGGTACTCCACATCCATCTGCCCCGCCACCGTAATCCGCGTCAACTGGTTCCGGAAGTTATACTGCCGCGTCTCCACCAACCCGCCTTGCGTCATCGCCGTGATCTGATCCGCCGCATTGTAGATTAGGAAGTGTCATTCAGTGGCACCAATTCAATCCTCTAATAGATGGTCGAAAGTAAAGAACATCACACACCAAAAAAGAAATCCACCGATCACGTTAGCAACCACGTTGCTGTCGTGGATCAGTACGTGGCTCAGCATGAGATATTTGAATCCCAGAAACATCACTGTTGCGGCCGTTGCTCTAATAAAAGTTCGGCGTTTCATGTGCGCCCAGCGGAGCCACTTGCTAGTACGGTGGCTCAGCATCCTGATCGCGCTCCGCTCACCGGGTTTCGTATTCATGGCATTCTTCTACGAGGTGGTCGGCCGCATTCTTGAAGCGTGAGTCGATCCGCATCGAACTCCTTGCTAAAGAAGTAAGTGATGCCGATGTCGACCAAAGCAAACACTGCCCCTCCCCCAGCTCCAGTCACAAAGCCTACCAGTGCACCCCCCGGTCCAGTTGGCCCGCCAGCTATCGCTCCAGCTAGCGCTCCCCCAACAAATTCAATCCATAGTTTGAGCGGTACTGTTTCTCTAAGGAACTCACTCGTTCGTCGACGTACTTCTGTTTGAACACGTTGAGCGCACGCTTCATAGTCATCCTCATCCGCCCCACGATCCGGGTCAACTGCCGAAAGGTGGTAC
>CAZJCX010000240.1:510-4787 GCA_964544425.1 uncultured Verrucomicrobiota bacterium | reverse complement strand
CCTGATGATCCACGACCTCGACGTCGTCCTCTCCCTCGTCACCGCTCCGCTCACCGAACTCGACGCCGTCGGCATCCCCGTCCTCAGCCACAGCGAGGACATCGCCAACGCCCGCCTCAAATTTGCCAACGGCTGCGTCGCCAACATTACCGCCAGCCGCGTCAGCCCCGAGCGCATGCGCAAAATCCGCATCTTCGGCCGCACCGAAATCGGCGCCGCGTACATCTCACTCGATTACATGAAACAAGAAGGCGAGATCTACCGGATCACCGGTGACGATGCCGCCGAATCGAGTCTCATCAAAAAGCTGCTGGCCGGCAAGAGCGCCACCATCGTCAGCGAGTTTGCCGGCAAGAAAATCGTCCGCGAACCAGTCCCCATCGAACGCGACGAACCGCTCAAGCTCGAGCTGCAACATTTCATCGAATCCGTCCGCGCCCACCGCGACCCCCTCGTCACCGGCGAAGCCGCCAAGCAAGCCCTCGAAGTCGCGCTGGAGATCACCGCACTCTGCGCAACCGACAACCCCGCCCCAACAATTGCAAGTTTCAGGAGTTCCGCCCAAGCCCCATGCACTGATTGACCTGCTGCCCCCCCCATTCCAGCGCAAACAAGCTAAGGAACCGAAATCACAACCTTGTAGAAACAGTTGGAGGCAGCCCCCGATAGAGTATTCGTCACGCAGAGTGTCGAACCATTTCCGACAAGATTGGACGCGATGATGGACCAATCATCTGTGCTCAAACTCGTCGTCCGATGAAGCGCGTGACTCACCCCCAGTAGACTCTGGAAACAAACAAGCAGATTTGTTCCACCCATAGTCGCGACCGCAGTCATAGAAAATGCATCACCATTCTTCAGACCGATCCCGACAGCTTGCACTGGCAGGGAGACGGTTGTGTTGGTCCCAGTTCCCAGTTGACCATTGAAATTGGCACCCCATCCCCAGGTCGTGCCGTCCGACTTCAGTGCAAGTGAATAGTAGTGCCCCGCCGTGATCGCCACAACATCTGTCAGCCCGACTACTTGCACAGGTACAGCGCTGTCGCTCGTCGATCCGATTCCGAGCTGACCATGATTGTTGGCTCCCCACGACCAGACGGTGCCGTCGTCTTTCAACGCAAGAGCGTGAAACCAACCGGCGTCTACGCCGACGACAGCGCTGAGGCCACTCACTTGCACAGGCGAATATCGATCAATGGTTGTTCCATCGCCGAGCTGACCGGCATTGTTTGCCCCAAACGTCCAAACCGTTCCGTTCGATTTGACCACTGCACTAAACGTTACGCCGGTCGCCACTGCCTTCACCCCGGCCAGATGGTTGATCTGTACGGGGATGCTAGCATTGTTCGTTGTGCCGTCACCCAGCATCCCGCGATAGTTGCTTCCCCACGACCAAACCGTTCCATCGGTAGCCAGCGCGAGGTTTTGGAGATGAGACGAGACCTGCACGATGTTTGTGACACCCGCAAGGTGAACCGGATTGGTTCTCGTGATCGTCGAGCCGTCTCCCAACTGCCCGTAGACGTTGTAGCCCCACGTCCACAACGTTCCATCCACACCCAGCGCGACACTGTGAGACATACCGGCGGCGACGGCGACAATCTCCCCAAGACCACTGACTGGGACAGGGCGGTGCCTACTTTTCTGTGTTCCATCACCCAACTGCCATCCGCCATTTTCACCCCAAGCCCAAACTGTGCCATTCGATGTAACTGTGAGCGTGTGGAAGTTGCAACTCGACACGCCCCTCACCTCAGCCAAGCCTTCCACTCGCCTGGCCGTATACCAATCAGTGTTCGTCCCATCGCCCAACTCACCGTGGCCGTTATACCCCCAAGTCCACACCGTGCCATCTGTACTCAACGCCACAGTGTGATACCCACCGGCAAAAATCTTCTCTACTTCCGCCAAAGCCTGCTGAGCAAGGATACATGCACATAGCGCTGCAAGCATGATGGTCCGCGTGATCATTACGTCTTCGTCATCGGTCGAAGTGTATCAGGCATCAGGTCAAAGCGTCAACTCATGTGCAAGATGCCGGAGGTTTGAGTTGCCGGAGCGTGAACACTACCCCCAACCATGAACACGCAAGAGATCATCGCAGAACTCCCAAAACTCAAACGGCAAGAGTTGTCCGAACTGGACGCCAAATTGCACGAGTTGTTGGAGGCAGTTCCCCAAAAGGTTTGGAATGAACTCTTGGAGATTGCGGGAACTGGCGAAGGCTTGCCGGCTGACTACGCGAAACAGCATGATGAGGACCTGCATGGCGTGCCCAAGAAATACGGCCGGTCTTCTTCGACATGGTCTATTTCCTTGTGCTGTTGAATCCATCGGATGAATTGCACCAGCGCGCCATCGAGTTCAATCGCGACGCCACTCGTCCATCGTGACTTCTGAATGGGTGTTGGTAGAGGTGGGCGATGCGCTCTCCACGTCGGCGCAAGAAGGCGTTGAAATGCTGAATCCGCCGCGTTATGGTGCAGCGCATGAGTACGCTGACGGAAATCAAGGCTGCTTTACCCGCGCTGAGTGAGCGCGAGTTGAAGCAATTGGCAGCGGACGTGGACCGACTGTTTCGCGACCGCAAAGGCGCGTTGATCTATCAGGACACGCACGGGCTCGAAACCGGAGCCGATCTGCTTCTCGCCGCCGATCGTGCCTTTCAGGAGTACGACCGCGCCGAGGAATCCCATGCCAGCCGCCCACCGCGGTGAGGTCTGGCAAGTGGATCTTGGCTTGGCCGCCAAGGTGCGACCGGCGCTGGTTATCAGCGTGTCCTTCCTCGACCACGAACGCGCGTTGTATGCGATTGTTCCCCATACCTCTGCACCGCGAGCGACACGCTTTGAAGTCAGCCTGACGGTTCCCGGATTGGCGGCCGGGGTGTTCGATGTCCAAGGAACCCGGAGCGTCCCGCCATCGGTACTGGTTCGCCGCATCGCACTGCTGCTACCCGGTCAACTGGCCCCGATTGAATCCGCAATGAAGCTATGGCTGGGCTTGAAGTGACTCACGCCTGCAGTGGAGGAGAACCGGACACGCCATGAACCGTGAAATCATGGTCATCGCCGGTGAGGCGTCCGGGGACGCACATGCAGCGGCGGTAATCAAGCAGCTACCGGCGGATGTGAAGGTGTTCGGCGCCGGGGGGCCGAAGATGAAGGCGGCGGGGATGGAGGTGTTGCTCGACCTCACGGAGCATGCGGTCGTTGGCTTGGTGGAGGTGCTCAAGAATTACCGGAAGTTTAAGCGCATTTTCGACCAGCTCGTCGCGGAGGCGGAACGGCGGCGACCGGCGGCGGTCGTGCTGGTGGACTTCCCAGGGTTCAATCTGCGGTTTGCGGCGCAGATGAAGCGGCGCGGGATCAAGGTCATCTACTACATCTCCCCGCAACTTTGGGCGTGGCACGCGAGCCGCGCGCAGCAGATCGAGCGCGATGTTGATTTGATGCTGACGATTTTTCCCTTCGAGAAGGATTGGTATGCGAAACACGCCCCGCGCCTGAAGGTGGAATTTGTCGGCCATCCGCTCGCGGAGCAGGAACAGAAGTCCGAAGTCAGGAGTCAGAAGTCAGTGCTGCTCCTACCCGGTAGCCGGGTGAAGGAAGTGGAAAAACTGTGGCCCGTGATGTGCGCCGTGGTGGAGGCCTTGCCGGAGATGGAATTCGTGGCGGCCGCAGCGGACGAGCGGACGGCGGCACTGATGCGGCATCCGCGCGTGAGAGTGGAAGTCGGCACCGCGCGCGACTGGATGCGGCGCGCGGCGTTGGCGATCACGGCGAGCGGGACGGCGACGATGGAATGCGCGTTTGCCGGTTGTCCGCTGGTGGTGGTGTATAAAGTAAATTGGTTGACCTACCTCGTCGGGCGGGCGGTCGTGCAAGTCAACTGGCTGGCGATGCCAAACGTGATCGCTGGCAGATCAATCGTTCCGGAGTTCATCCAGCATCAGGCCCGCCCCGCGCAAATCACGAAGGCCGTGCGCGACCTGTTGCGGGATACCGGCCCGCAACGGCGTGAGTTGGCGGCGGTCGTAACGGGCTTGGGCGGGCCGGGGTGCAGTGCGCGGGCGGCAAAACTGATTTCAGAGGCGTTGTAGGAAGTCCCGCCACTGCTTTTCGACGTCCGCAAACGGAACGCCCAACTGGCGGGCGAGTGTTTCGGCCGGTTCCGCCTCGAAGTCCGACGCGGACCGGTAGTGCTGCAGCAAGCTGTAAAACCGGTCGCGTTGCTGATCTTGCATCAACCAATACACAAGCGCCCAGCTTTGG
>CAZJCX010000240.1:0-373 GCA_964544425.1 uncultured Verrucomicrobiota bacterium | reverse complement strand
CATGGCGACGACCAATCTCGGTGGTCGCCCAATCCTGGGCCAGACCTTCGGTAAGCCAGGTGGGTTCGACACCGGCCGCAGAGTGAATGCGGTGGGCGTGAAACAATTGGTGCGCCCCCTCGTGACGGATCAGGCGCTCGTTGAGGGAGCGGGCTTCGACCGTAACATGGGAACGCCATGCGGCCAGATGTTGTTGGGCGCGCGGCTCGGCGGCGACGCGATGCAGCCGGTCGGTCAGCCGCGTTTGAAACTCGGAGTACTGCCGGGTGCCGAGTTGATTGAGCAACACGAGCCGGTGGTCGGCGTGGCTGAAGAAACCCGCGCCCCCCGCCAGTCCGGGAGCGCCGCGTTGGACATAGTCGCGAAAGGCATC
>CAZJCX010000239.1:506-4819 GCA_964544425.1 uncultured Verrucomicrobiota bacterium | reverse complement strand
CCATACGTGGAATGGATGTTCCACTTTTTGTTGGTGTAATCGACGTTGAGCCGCATGAACTGGCCGATCGACGGGTTGCCGCCATAGTGCGAACCCATATACACCACCGAGATGTCGTCTGGATCAACCAGCACCGGTGCCGCCCAACGTTGGCCGCCGTACCATTCCTTGATGAGTTGGCCGGTGGAATTGAATCGCGCCACACGTCGCGGCGCGGCAGGCCCCTCGGCCACGAAAAAGCCGCCGGTCGTGTCAGGTGCGATGCTGTTGACGCTCAGAAATGAATTCGATTGGCTTTGATAAAGGCCCATTTGTCGCCCTCCTGCTGCCCCGTAAGTAAAGACGAGCGAGCCCGTCGAAAGATCGAATCGAAGAATCTGCTGAGTGCCGGATTGGAATACCATTAGCGAATGGTTATAGCTATCGTAGGCGAGCCGCGTTGGACTCTGCAGATTACTTTTCCAAGTTGTCGAGGTCGTGCTTCCCGCAGAAAATCTCAAAATCGAGTTGCCGCTGGTAACGTAAGTCGTCCCATCATCCAAAATGGCAACTCCGTTAGGACTTGGAACAGATGCGTCTTGCCCGACCTTAGCCCCGTTGATCGGATTGTACCAGCGGATGCTGTTGACTGACTTGTACGCCACAACGCAGTAAGCACCCCGCACAGACAAGTCGGTCCCAAAGGAGCGAACTGTGTCGTTGGTTAGGGCGGTGTCCCAATCAACAACAAATGCGTTGCAGATGCCCGTTCCGAAAATGCGTTCGCCGCCGGAGCAGTCCCCAAAGAAGTTGTTATTGGTTAAATTGTAGGCAAATCGATATACCACCTGAACTGATGCGTTCACCAAGTTGGTCACTGTTACAATGTTCGTAACCCCGGACACAATGTTTGTCGTCCAACTGTAGGAATTTGTCTGACCAGGATGCCCGTCATACCGAAGCGCGTAGATTCGGTTCAGGGCGCTTACGCTGTTAGAGGGAGCTGCCGCAAGCGCGACATAGTTATCCAGCAATGAAAAGTGCCTCTGCCCGCCATCCATAGATTGCGCTAGGAAACCAACTTCTACGCGCTCTGTGCCGCCAGCCACATACATCATTCGACCATCGGATGCGACAGCGACGGGTCCTGCATGGGATCCAGGTGCCGCTCGCGTCCACCATACCGTGTCGTTGGTATTAAAGGAATAAGAGGTTCCCAATGCCATGAGATACGTTGCCGTCAGCCCATTTGTGCCTGGCATGGACAATAGTTTCCAAGAACAAGCTTCGGGATTAGGCACGGGGTTTGTCAGCGAGTTGTCCTTCCCATCCCACACCAGGGTGTGCGCGCCGGCTACCTGATTTGAACCCATCAGCAACTGCCGGACGATGTTGCCTTGGGGGTTGTAGATGTTGATCGAGACTCTGCCATCTTGCGGCAGGGAATAATTGATGTTGTATGCTGAGGCAGGGGCTCCACCCAGCAAGACGTTCAGGCCAACAACGAGGATGGCGAAGCTATGGGAAACCTTCATGGGAATGAATCTCCTTTTTGGTTTTGGTTGCGATCTGTCCCGCCAGGGACCACACCAACACCGCACTGCACCAATCGCCGCGCTTCTTCCATGGCCCCAGATCTGCCACGATTTTCCCGAACTTCAGCGCCCACTAACAATCACCCCGTTGGAAACGATCAGCTCCCGGATCTATTGGCGTGTGTTATACTATATGCTGTATACACATAACATAGAGTGTATGTCAACAGCATAATTTGGGCGTTGATAGAAATAATTCTGGTCTGATGCGGCGAGAGATCACAGCAGAAACTATAAACCTAGTTATACTCTATGTAATAGTCAGAGTAGTCAGACAACGCGGTTTAGTTCTGATCGACCGGGTTTTTGACTGGCCAGTCGCAAATCCCGCTGAGATCATCGCTTCGATCTGATCGCCGGTCGGATTCCAGACGTGGACGAGCCGCTCCGTCCGCTCGGCGAGGTCGCCGCGCATCACGCGCGGACAGAGCACGAGCAGCCGGTCGTCGTCGGCGCTGGCGAGACCGCCGCCGAACGCGAGGTAGTTCGGAAATACGTCAATCGTCTGATAGCTCGCCTGCAAGGTCTGGTTGACCGGGTCTTCGTACGCGACATACGGATACCGGTCGCGAATCACCGCGGCTTCGCTTTTCACCGCGTCGTTGAACCAGACCCGCTGCGTGCCGTCGGGCGTGTAGCCGCGTTTGTTGCGGCGCGCGGCCGGGAAGCTCGCGAGATAGCTCCGCGAAAAATACCAGACCAAATCGTAAAACTCCGGCACGTCGGCCACTTCGAGAATCGCCGCCAGCGCGCGGATGCCTTCGCTGGCTTCCCACGGCGGAAATTCCGCGAACAGATCGCGGCCGGACGTCCCGCCGTTCGCCCAACCCCGGCAATCGAACTCGGGATCGGCGCTGTCGTTGAACGTCGCGTACCCGAGCGCCACCATGTTGCGGCCGAATCGCAGCGCGAGTTCCCGGTACCGTGGGTCACCCGTCTGCCGGTGCGCCCACACCGCGAGATGAATCGCCGCCGCCGGGCCTTGGAAATGCATCTGGCCGCGCGTCGCCAGACCGGACTTCGAGTTCTCCCACGAAAAACTCCAGAAATCGTCATCGAGACCTTGCGCTGCCGCGTCGAGCAATTCCAGCGCGCGCATGGTCTCACCGGCCTCCGCCGCCATCAATCCGACCTGCGCTTCCGTGCCGTGTTCGTGGAACACGCTTTTCTCCAGCGTTGTCGCGACCAGTTTGTCCACCGCCGCGCGCAACGCCGGATCGTCCACGTGCCGCAAATAACGCAGCATCGCCACTGCGCCGTGCGCCGAACCGCAAGCTCCGATGCCGTTGGAGTTCACCACCGCTTTCTCCGCCTCCGCGACCGCGTGCAACAGGCCGGTCGAATGCAACCGCCGGTAATCGTCGCGCCAGCGGGCCGGGCCGATGAGCGCGCTCTGGTACGCCACCCACCCGGCCACCCACCACGTCGTCAGCGTGTGCCCGTACCCAATCTCGCGCGTCGGATGACTCCCCGGACAGTAGGCCGTCGTGCCCTTTTCGGGGTGATACAAACCATACAGTTCCGTGTCGCCCGTCAACACATCGCCGTACCACCGCGCCGCCGCCGCATAGGTTGCGCCGTGGCGGTCAGGTTCCGGCTTGAGGTCGAATGAGTGCCGCAACGAGAAACTCCACGGGTGGAACAACCACCGGTCGAGCGTGCCACCGGGTAATTCATCCGCAAACGACACGCTGAACTTCTGCCGGTACGTGCGCCCGCCCTCGAAAATGTAATTTGGGTCTTTGTGCAACGACGCCCGCCACGTCATCGTGCCGACCTGGAATTGATACCGATTCGGATTTGTCCAACCCGGCACGACCGCCAGCAGCCGGTAGTCGCACACGTCCCAATGCCCGAACAACGAGAAATGCCGGGCCGCGTCGCCGCGCACGAGCCGGGTGCAGAGAAACGGCGACTGCGTCGGCGCGAGATTTTTGTGGGTGCGTTTGTGATCCCACGTCCAGATCGGGTTGAACCACAACTCAGGTGACACGAGTTTGTCGCCCTGATACTTCGCAACCGGGTTCATGCCGATGACGTGCAACTGTTCTTCGCTGCCGTCATACTCGGCCGGCGTTTCGAGGTAGCTGAACACGTCGTAAAACTCCATCGTCTCCACCGGCGTCACGCGCGTCTCGATGGTGAACCCGTCGAACGCCGGCTCCGGCGCAATCGTCACCGTCCAATCCACCGGCAACCCGCAGTAGTCCGCCCGGCCCGTGAACCGCGCGCCATCGCCGACGCGTTCCATCCGCTCCGCCGCCGGGCGCAGCGTGTTCACAGAGAGAAACGCGTCGTCCTTGAATTTCATTCGCAGTTGGTCGCCGAGGAACAACCCCACCGGCCGCCAGCCGTCGGTGTGTTGTTCCGCGACGAATCGGCGCGGGCCGCAATGCAAGTCGAGAGTCGATTTCATAAATTCAAAAGGTGCAAATTGCCAGGCCCACGAGGCCGGTCAGATCCATCGTAATGAGGCCGCGCTAAACTGGGCCGTGCCGTAGAACACGCAGGCCTGCCCGCCCATGAGCAGGGTCTGGACGCCATTCGTACGCAACGTAGAAAGGACTTGTCGGATCGGGGTCGGGATCAAGGCTGCCTCCCATAGCAAGGTACTGGGCAAAGATCTTCTCGCTTTCCCGGAAGCGTTCGAGGGGCGTCAGCCTCGCCCACTCCCGTCATTCCTCCGGCCAGTCTTCGAATTTCATACCCCTCGTTCATACCCCGAAACTCACTGCCTGT
>CAZJCX010000239.1:0-492 GCA_964544425.1 uncultured Verrucomicrobiota bacterium | reverse complement strand
ACATCACCTGCACCACCAGCCCGGGCCCCGACGCATCACCGGGGCGCGTGCCGATTTCTTTCAACAAGCGTCCATCCAGACAACCACCACGCCGGACCTGGCTCGTAATTTCGACCGCCTCATCTCCCGCCAAATCCTGCGCCCACCACCGGCCGTTGGCTGAACCACGAATCGTCAGCGACCGGTATTCACCGAAGATGCCGACCGGCCGCGTCGCGTCGGCTTCGATGGTCACGTCCACGAGCGGGAGCTGCTCGTGACGTTTCCCGCCGAACACGCGCGGCAACGTCGCCACCGCCGTCGCGCCGTTCGGATGCCGGGAACAGACGACAAACGGCGGTTCATCCGCGCCGGTCACTGCCGGCAATGGCATGTTCCGCGCGACCCGGGCGGGCGCGCCTTGCCGGGTTTCGATGCCGTGCAACCACTCATTCCAGCTCTCGCCCTTTTCGTGAACCCATGAATCCACCAACACCCGGTCATCGAGCGTCA
>CAZJCX010000238.1:0-4836 GCA_964544425.1 uncultured Verrucomicrobiota bacterium | reverse complement strand
AACTCGCGCGTCTGAATCTCGACAATCTTTGCCTGTTGCGGCGGGCGCAACGTCAGCTCGCTGAAGAACCGCCCGACGTTCTCGCCCTCGCCTTCCACTTCCAGCAGCACGCCTTGCGGGTCGTTACGCACGAAGCCCGCCAAACCCAACTCCGTCGCGTACCGGTAGACCGTCGGCCGAAAGCCCACACCTTGCACGCGACCAAGAATCCGGGCGGCAACACGTGTTTTCATTGGACCCCCGCGAAGCTGGTGCGATGCGGATGCGAGTGCGGCTGAATCACACCCGCCAGCACATCGTGAGAGTGGGCGGTCGCCTCAAGGTCGCCCTCGCACGCGTGTTCCAACCAGTGCAGCCACGCCGCCAGCCCCTCGCCCGTCCGGCAGGACACCTCGAACACCGGTGCCCGGGCGTTGAGATTGCGGAAGTCGCGCAGGAAGGCCGCGCGGTCAAAATCGGTGTGCGGCAGTAAATCCACCTTGTTCAGCACCAGCGCACGGATCTCGTGGAACAGGAGCGGATACTTACCGGGTTTGTCGTGTCCCTCGGTCACGCTCAAGATGCCGACCTTCGCCGTCTCGCCGAGATCGAATTCCGCCGGACAGGCGATGTTCCCGACGTTTTCGATGAAGAGCAGATCGAGCGCGGTGAGATCAAGCTCGCTTAGTCCGCGTTCGACGAGCGGCGCTTCGAGATGGCACGCCCCGCCCGTGAGCAGTTGCACCACCGGCACGCCCAGCTTGCCAACGCGCTCCGCGTCGCGCGTCGTCGCAATATCGCCTTCGAGCACGCCGATTCGGGTTTGTCCCTGCAACGCTGCAATCGTCTTTTCCAGGAGCGAAGTCTTGCCGGCGCCGGGCGAACTGATGAGATTGATCGTCGTGACGTGATGCTGCGTCAGCCGCTCGCGGATGCGCGCCGCGAGTTGGTCATTCGCTTCCAGCACATTTCGCAGGACTTTGATGTTCACGCCAGTCGCTTTTGCACTGCTCATGCCACGCACTGCGACAAGTTGACAATCCGCGCGCTGTCAACGGCTTGCGGGAATTGCCGGAGAATGTTTCGATCCACGAGACTCGACACGCTGTCAATCGCAGCAAGATGATCCGCCAAAATGTCACCGGCCAAGATTTACGCCGCCAGCTCGCACTCGATCCCGATCAGATTCAGCTCATGACCGGCGATGACCCGCACGTCGGCGGTGTCGCAATGCGGACAGAGAAATACCGGCTCCTCGATACCGAATTCCGCACCGCACCGCCGGCACTCCGCCCGGGCCGCCACCGGCTCGATCACCAACTCCGATCGCCCCAACCCGTTCTCCCGCGCCGCGCCCGCGTAGCAGAATTGCATCGCCGTCGGCTCCACCAATCGCAGCGCGCCCACCTGCACCCGCACGCGCCGCACCGTCGCCACCGGCTGCGCGCCCAACTCCCGGCGCACCGCCGTCACCAACGCCTCCGCGATGGATGGCTACCGGCTTCGAGGGTTCCAGCAACGCCATCATCTGCCGAATCTCGCGCACGACCTCACCGGCCGCTTCCGCGACGCCCGGCGAGAGCGTCTCCCCGAAATGAAAGTTCTCCCCGCGAATGCTGAACAGAAAACCGCGCGGCTGCGTCCCGTACAACAGCTGGCTCAACGCGAGCAGATCCGCCGGTGTCAGATAATGCGCCACCGCATGCGATTGCTGCTCCGGCCGCACTGGTCCACCCGGTGCGGTGCCGTCGGAATCGCGGCATCCACGAAAATCACCACGTCGTAGTCCCGGATCGTCTCCGCCAGATCCACTTCCAACTGGTGTTCCGTCAGCAAGTCCACCCCCGGTAAGCCGCGCTCGCGCAGCCGCTCAATCACATACCAGCCCACCCCGTCGTCGCGGCGACTGTTGTTCCCGTAACCAATGACGAGCGTTTTCATGACGGTTCCCGGTGGACTGTGTCCACGACGTGGCCAGTCGCGTCCTGCAACTCGACCACCATCGGCATTTTCCCGACGGCGTGAGTGGCGCAACTCAAACACGGATCGTAACAACGAATCGCGGCTTCGACCCGGTTGAGCATCCCTTCCTGCAACCGCTGGCTCTTGACGTACTTTTTCGCGACGGCGCGCACGGCCCGGTTCATCGCGAGGTTGTTGTGGCCTGTCGCCACGATCAGGTTCACCTTTTCGACCCGGCCACCTTTGTCCACCCAGTAATGATGAATCAACGTCCCGCGCGGCGCTTCGATCACGCCCACGCCTTCTTCGTTCTGCGGACTGCCAGTCACCATGATGTCGGTGCTCGTGATCTCAGAGTCGCGCAACAACTGCTCCGCCCGCTCCAGCCCATACAGCGTCTCAATCAGCCGCGCCCAGTGATAGTAGAACGAACTCGTCCGCACCCGCCCGCTCGCCCGCCAGCGTTTCAATTCCGCGTCGGCTTTTGGCGTCGCCATCTTGGTGGCCACGTTCAAGCGCGCCAACGGTCCCACCCGATACATCCCCTCCGGATACCCGAGCGCCTGGATGAACGGGAACTTCATGAACGACCAGCCCTCCGAAGCCTCCCGGATGTATTCAAGGTACCGGCGCGGATCCACGTGATCGTGAATGATGCCGCCGCGCGGATCAATGAACCGGATGCGGCCGTCGTACAACTCCAACGCGCCGTCCGGTTGCACCAGCCCGGCATAGTTGGAATCAAAACTGGCGAAACTCTCCACTTCCTCCAGATGCTGCTGGTGGTATCCGAGCAGCAAATCCAACGCAAATTGCGTGTGCGCGAAAGCCTCCGGCAAATCCCGCAACATCGCGTCGCGCTCCGCTGCCGTCAGCGCCTTGTTCACGCCACCGGGCACCGGGAAGTCAGCGTGAATTTTGCGTCCGCCAGTGGCCTTGATGAGTTCCTGTCCAAATTTCCGCAGCCGAATCCCTTTCCGCGCGATGTCTGGTTGCGCCGCGATCAACCCCATCACGTTCCGCGTCGCCGGGTCGCTGTCGAATCCCAACAACAAGTCCGGTGCGCTCAGATGAAAGAACGACAACGCATGCGACTGGATGATCTGCCCCATGTGCATCAATTCACGCAGCATCTTCGCCGTCCGCGGAATCTCCACGCCCAGAATCGCGTCGCACGCCTTCGCGCTCGCCAACAGATGGCTGACCGGACAAATCCCGCACGTCCGCGGCGTGATCTGGCACATCTCCGCGAAGTACCGGCCTTCACAAAACTTCTCGAACCCGCGAAACTCCACCACATGAAACCGCGCGTCGTGGACCTCCCCGGCCTCGTCCAGGTGAATGGTGATCTTCGCGTGCCCCTCAATCCGAGTCACCGGATTGATCAGAATGGTTTTGGGGTCAGTCATATTTGAAATTCCTTTCGTCCCACTGCGGCAATCGACCGGCCAACAACTCGGTCAACGCAAACCAGATGGTGTCGGCGTCCGGTGGACAGCCCGGGATGCTGACGTCCACTTTCACGATCTCCTGCAATGGTCGGGCTTTGTTCAGCAACCGCGGCATCACCGCGTCGGTCGGCACCTCGCCAAACTCCGTGCTTTCGGTTTCGACAAACGCCCGTTGCATGACCGCGTCCAGTTGAAATTTGTTTCGCAACGTCGGCACGTTTCCCATGATCGCGCAGTCGCCCAGCGCGATGAGAATCCGGCACTTGTCACGCAAATGCCGGAGATGCTCCTCCTGCTCGTTGTTGTTCACGCACCCCTCGACGATACCGACGTCCACTTCGGGAATCTGGTCGAACTTGATGTCCACGATCGGGCTGGCTTTGATGTCCACCAGTTTGCTCAGGTCAATCAACCGCTCATCGAGATCAAGGAACGACATATGACACCCCGAACATCCGCTCAACCACAGCGTCGCGACTTTCACTTTGCCGCTCGCGCTCATTGTCCCACCTCCATCCGTGGACCACGCGTCCCACGTGTTCGTTCCTGCCCGATACTCAACCCCGACGGTTGGCCCACGTTCATGAGTACACCGCCTCCACGATTGCTGCGTCATCACGCGCCTGATTCCGCACGGGCAACACGGGCGTCACCGTCCGCGCCACGCCGTCAAACCCGGTCACCGTGCCGGATTTCTCGCTCCAGACCATCGCCGGCAAGACGACCGTCGCCAGTTCCGTCACCGCCGATGGATACGCGGCCTGCACGACCACACATTCGATCTGGCGGAGCAACCCTTTGACCTGACGCTCGCGCAGCCAACTCGCCCCGCCATCCGGTTCATCACCGGCCAGGACATGCAGGAACGACAATGGTTTGGCTTCCAGCCAATCGGCCACATTCTCGACCGGCTCCAAGCCGGCCGTCACCGTGCCGAAACTGTTGGTGCTGGTGGGCACCGGCACCAGCACGGGTTCCTGTCCCACCTGATTCAACTCAAACGCCTTGATGAGTTTCTCCAACACTGTCGTACCCACCGGCGTCATGGCATCGGGGCCGTAGAGGATGACCGGCTGCCGCGCGGTTTGCAGCAGCTCGCTGACCCGCTTCCAGAACGCGCGTTCGAGGCTCACCACTTTGCCGGTCACATCGGCGTAATGATCGAGGTCGCTGGGCGGACAATCAAAGATGAGCAGCTTCGCACCGTGGCGGCGCACCGTGGTGCGGACTTTCGCCGCCAACACGCCTTGCCGGCGCGGCAAATCCACACCGATCAAAATGATCGCGTCGGCGTTCTCGATCTTCCGCGTCCGCGCCCCGGAAACGTCCGGCTGGATGCACAACCCTGATTCGTTCAGGGCCACCCGCACGCCGACACGCTCGAACTTTTCCGAGAGCATGACCAATTTTCGCGCCGTTTCGTTGGTCACCCGCGGCGATACCA
>CAZJCX010000237.1:3925-4919 GCA_964544425.1 uncultured Verrucomicrobiota bacterium | reverse complement strand
ACATTGTCCCGGTGAAGCTGCAACACCAGCGCCAATGACGACCGCGAGTCCTTCAAGTCCGGTTCATCAATCAGCGCGCCGATCTCGGCGATGATGTGCTGCTGGGCGGATTGGGCGAGATCGAGGATGTCCGCCAGGGTCTCGTCCTTGAGTTGCAGCGAAAACCGCGTGCTCGGAATGTCCGTGGGGCGACCGCCAAGCGCGCGCACCGCGTGGGTGAGATTGACGCAGTTCACGCTGCAATCTTTCCGCACACGCTTGATGACTTCCAACTGGCCTGGTTCGTCACACCGCGCCTCTGCCCGCCGCAATGCCCGCACGCAAGCCCATTCGACGGCGAGGACATCGTTGAGACGGTCAGCGAGAGGATTCATGGTTGAGGAAATAGAAGCCGGCGATGACGATGCCGTGGGTGATTTGGCCTGCGCGGACGAGGCCGGGGAGGTCGGCGACCGGGATGAGGCGGACTTGGATGTCTTCGGCGGGGTCGGGTGGGGGCGGGCCGACACGGCGGCACGGGCGGGCGAGAACGTGGTGTTGGCGGTTGCTTTGGAGGGCGGGGTTGGGGTGGGTGGTGCCGAGCAACGTCAAGTCACCGGCCACGTAGCCGGTTTCCTCCAAGAGTTCGCGTTGGGCGCAGGCTGCGGGACTTTCCCCTTTTTCCATCAGGCCACCGGGTGTTTCGAGGTGGACCGACCGGCTGCCGTGCCGCCATTGTTCGATCATGACGATGTGCTTGTCGTCGGTGAGCGGGATGACGTTGACCCAATCCGGTTGGTCGAGTACGAACATCTCGTGCGACTTGCCGGTGCGCGGGCTGGTGACGGTGTCGCGGCGTACTTTGAAGATCCGGCAATCGGCGACTGGCTCGGAGCGCTGGCGCGGCCACGGCTGGATCACGCGGTGGCCATCTCCGGTTTGGCAGTTGGCTCAGTCCACTTGCCATGTTCGCGGATCAACGCGATCAATTCGTCCACGGCTTGGTCTTCCGGGA
>CAZJCX010000237.1:3605-3895 GCA_964544425.1 uncultured Verrucomicrobiota bacterium | reverse complement strand
CGTTTTTCCGACCCAGAGCGAAATCTTGCCGGGCGCGGTGCCGACGTAGCCAAAATCGGCGTCGGCCATTTCACCGGGACCGTTCACGATACAACCCATCACGGCGATTTTGACGCCTTTGAGGTGCGAGGTGCGGGATTTGATGCGGGCGGTGACGGTTTGCAGGTCGAACAGGGTGCGGCCGCAGCTTGGGCAGGCGACGTAATCCGTCTTGAAGGTGCGCGCCCCGGCGGCTTGGAGAATGTTGAATGCAAGTTTGATGTTGGCGAGCAAGTCCGGCGCGCCGGTGA
>CAZJCX010000237.1:1461-3582 GCA_964544425.1 uncultured Verrucomicrobiota bacterium | reverse complement strand
GAGCAGGGAACCGATGTGCGTGCTGGCGGTCAGCAACGACGCGCTGCGGTCGCGGATGAGAATCGGACAATGACCGGCATGGGCTGCCAGAATCCGGTAGGCCGCGATGAGATCAAGGCCGTCGGCCCGGTCAACGGCGAGCATGATTTGGTGAAACCGGAATTTCTCGAGTGTACCGGCCAGCGATTGGCAGAGTTTGACGAAGTGTTCCGGTGACTGGGCGGCGAGATCAATTTGGACGGTGTGACCTTCGGCCGCGATGAGCGCCGCGGGCAGGTCTTCGGCGCCGGTAAAGGTGAGGTTGAGCTTGTCGGCGACCTCAAACACCGGCAGATGCGGATCGGCCCGGACGGCGAGGGGAGAAAAGATGTGGAGGGCGCGGAGTTGTTGTTTGAGGGCGCGCAGTTTGCCGAGATCGGCCATCGTGCGCACGTCGAATTGGAGGATTTCGGCGAAGGTGTCCGGCTCGTTGGTGGTGATGCGGCGAAACTCCGGCAGGCTCAACGTGAGCGGCACCGGTAATTCGACGCGCGGGGGATGTTCGTGGCCGAGACGGAGTCCGCCGATGACGAATTCCGGCGTTTGGCGGCGGGTGTAGGTGAAGGGGTCGCGGAGTTCGGTGACGGTCAGGGGCCGGGCGGCAACCAGTTTGCGTTCGTTGTATTTCTTCACCAACTCCCGGCAGACGGGAATTTCGTGGACGCTGTCTTCAGTGAGGGAGACGCGGACGGTGTCGCCGATGCCGTCTTCGAGGAGCGCGCCGATGCCGACGGCGGATTTGATGCGGCCGTCTTCGCCTTCACCGGCTTCGGTGACGCCGAGGTGGAGCGGGTAATTCCAGTCGGGGCCTAGTTCATCGAGCCGCGCGACGAGCAGCCGGTACGCTTGGATCATCACTTTGGGATTGCTGGCTTTCATCGAGAAGATGAACTCATGGTAGCCATGTTTGCGGCAGACGCGGGCGAACTCAAGGGCGCTTTCGACCATGCCCGCCGGAGTGTCGCCGTAGCGATTCATGATCCGGTCGGAGAGCGAGCCGTGGTTGGTGCCGATGCGCATGGCGCGGCCGAGTTCTTTGCATTTCAGGACGAGGGGGGTGAACGCCTTTTCCAGTCGCTCCAGTTCCTCGGCGTACTGGTCGTCGGTGTACTCGCGGGTGGCGAATTTTTTGCGGTCGGCGTAGTTGCCGGGGTTGATGCGGACCTTCTCGCACCACTCGGCGGCTTCCATTGCGGCGGCGGGAACGAAATGGATGTCGGCGACGATGGGGATTCTGTAACCGCGCTGGTGAAGCGCGGTCACGATGTTTTTCAGATTCTTCGCGTCGTTGATGCTGGGGGCGGTGATGCGGAGAATTTCGCAACCGGCTTCGATGATCGGGATGGCTTCGTGGACGCAGGCGTCCGTGTTCATCGTGTCGGAGATGAGCATGGTTTGGACGCGGATCGGATTGTCGCCGCCGACGCCGACGTGGCCGACTTTGACTTCTCGGGTACGTCGGCGTTGCCAGAAGGAAGGGTTGGCGCAGTAGTTCATGGCTGGATGGCGGGGGCGACTTCGTTGGTCTGGGCTGGTTTGGAGTCCGCCCCGAAGCGGAAACCGAAGAAGCGTTTGAAATCAAACACGGTGACGTAGAGCATGAAACTGATCAGGAGGATCGCAAACGCCGTCGAGACCGCCTGCACAAGCCGAGCGGGAAGGGGGCGGCGGAAGGCGGATTCGTAGATGGCGAACATGATGTGGCCGCCGTCGAGCACCGGCAACGGGAGGAGGTTGAGGATGGCGAGGTTGATGTTGAGCAGCACGGCGAACCAGACGCCGCGCAGCACGCCCCCATTTTTGATTTCATGCCACCAGCCGCCCATGATGCCGACCGGACCGCTCAGGCTCCGGGCGCCGACGCCGGTCTCTTTGTGGTGGACTAAGGCGTAGATCGTGTCGCTCATCAGCTTGAAGACATCCTGGAATTGTCTCACGGGAGTCGGACCGGGCCGAACGATCTCATACTCCAATTCGTCATCGAGCATGACGCCGATGCGACCGACTTTTTCTTTTTCGTTGTAATCGGGGATGACGGTGAGGGTGATGACTTGCTCGCCGCGCATGACGCGGATTGGTGTG
>CAZJCX010000237.1:0-1402 GCA_964544425.1 uncultured Verrucomicrobiota bacterium | reverse complement strand
AGGGGCACGCCGTCCACGGCCAGAAACTTGTCACCGGGCTGGACGCCCGCTTTCTCCGCCGCCGAATCCGGCAACACATCGCGCGCGAACGGGCGACCGCTGGGGAAGAGGTTGATGGTTTTGACGCCGAGCACTTCGTTGACGGTGGCAGGGACGATGAACTCCTGTCGTTCGCCGAGCCGGTCAATGAGCAACTTCATGTCCGGTTCGCGGCTCAGCGCGACGGTGCGATTGATGTCCATCCACGTTTTGACGGGTTGATCGTTGACCGTCAGGACTCGGTCACCGGGTTTGATGCCCATTTGTTCTTCCACGCTGCCGGGGTCAATCCAGCCGATGACCGAGGGGTTGACCGGCTGCGGCAGGCCGACCAGCCAGACGATGGCGGCCAGCAGAAAGGCGAGGACGATGTTCATGATCGGCCCGGCGAACGCGACCATGATCTTCGAGGTGGGGGATGCCGGGGGAAGCTCCTCGGCTTTCTCTTCCGTTTTGCCCTCGATGGTTTCCATCGGCGACATTTGCGGGAGCGCGACGTAGCCCCCGAACGGAATCCATGAGACCCGGTAATCCACGCCGTCCTTGCCCACCCAGCCAAAAATCTTCGGGCCGAATCCGACCGAGAAGCGCTCGATTTTCATCCCGCGCCGTTTCGCGATCCAGAAATGGCCGAGTTCGTGGATGAAAATCGTCAGGGCAAAGAAAAACACCACCAGCAACGCCGGATAGATCTTCGTGGCAATTATGGTTTGAATGACTTCAAGCGACACGTTCGGCTTCCTTTCTGGCCCACAAATCAGCGGCGAGTATAGCATCCAACGTCGGGTGTGCAACGACCCGGTGCGACTGCATCACCCGTTCCACGATTTCGAAGATGTGCAGAAATCCGATTTGGCCGTCCACGAACCGCGCGACGGCGACTTCGTTGGCGGCGTTGAACACGGCGGGCAACGTGCCACCCGCGCGTCCGGCTTCGCGGGCGAGGCGGAGCGACGGGAACTTGACCGGATCGGGATTCTCGAACGTCAACTGGCTGATCTTCGCGAAATCCGTGGGCGGCATCGAATTCGGCACGCGCTTCGGCCACGTCAGCGCATACTGGATCGGATAGCGCATGTCCGGCACGCTCAACTGCGCGAGGATCGAGCCATCGAGAAATTCCACCATCGAATGCACGACGCTTTGCGGATGCACCACCACGTCCACGCGATCAATCTCGATGTCAAACAACCACCGGGCTTCGATCATCTCCAGCCCTTTGTTGAACAATGTGGCCGAATCAATCGTGATCTTCGGCCCCATGTTCCACGACGGATGCTTCAACGCCTGCGCTACTGTGATCTTCTCGAATTCTTCCCGCGGCGTCTGCCGGAACGGTCCGCCCGACGCCGTCAAAATCAAC
>CAZJCX010000236.1:0-4937 GCA_964544425.1 uncultured Verrucomicrobiota bacterium | reverse complement strand
CGGCCAGCACGGTGGTGATCGGGCCGATCATCGTGGTCTTCCTGCTCGCGCAGAAGACGTTTATCCGCGGGATTGCCACCACCGGACTAAAAGGTTGAAAGGAACGGCACACGCGGTGGACCGAGCGTCCCCGCGAGGCCGGCCGCCCCCTGTTCGCGGGGACGCTCGCACCACCGCCGCCGCGACGGTGGCTGTGGTCAGATCCGGCCCGCGCTGGCTGCGGGAAAATTGCCGCTCGACATGCAGGCGGCAACACGCTACAGATTTTCCGTCAGCTACGGCAAGGAGGCGTCGAACATGTCGATATTGCAAATGCTTGTCAAAGCGGTGTGGGATCTCATCCGCGCGTTTTTTGGTTCCATCGGCGCGGTCACCCGCAACCTGTTCCATCCACTCTGGCGCGGATTTCACGGCGTCTTCAAATTCAAGGCCGACGAGGTGAAGCGGCCGTTGATGGCGTTGGTTTCGATCATTGTGATCGTGGCGTCACTGGTCTCGATCTACCTCTCGCAGCGCACCCCCACCCCCCAGATCAACCTGAAACCATTTGAAGGCCTCGGCGAAGTCGTCGCGGAACAAACCGCCCAGTTGCTCAACGACCGGGGTGATGTTGTCCTGATCGTCATGCAGACGAAAGACACCGCCATGCCGGCGATCACGGCACCGGTCGACGCGTTTCGCGCCAAGCTCAAGTCCCACACCGGCATTCGCATTCGCGCGGTCGAGACGGTGGACACGCAGATCCAAGCGATGATCGGCCCGTCCATGCTGATCTCCAGCGAGAAATTTTTTGCGTTGCTCAGCAAACATTCCAGCGCCGACGCGCTGGTCTCGTTCGTGGGCATCCCGACGCTCCAGCCCGGCGATTGGGAAAAGATGCCGCGCCGCCGGCCGAAAGTCGTTGATGCGGGCGCATTCAGTCCCCACCTGCGCGAATTCATGGAACGCGAAGTTGTCTATGTGGCCATCCAACCACGCTTCAAACCTAGCACGGAAACCAAGGAGCCGGTCACCGCGCGCGAGTGGTTCGAACGTTTCTACACCGTCGTCACCCCGGCCAACGTGAGCGACCTACCGAGCTACGGGATGCCGCCCCCGCCGGCGGCACCGGCAAACTGAACTTCTTTTCCGGTCGATAGTTACAAATTGCGCCTAGCCGCCTCCCGGCCACTATGCTAAGGTGCCCCAACCCAGCGAAAGCGGAGGTTGGCCATGCCAGAGCAACTCAAAGATAAGCCAGACATTACGCCCGCCATCGCTGTGCTCGACCGACCGGCGGCCCCCTTAAAAGACGCGCGGCGGGAGACCAAACCCGAGGAAGTTCTCCGCAAATCCGCCGAGTATCTCGACGTGGTTTCCGCCGGGAAGAAACTCGACCCTGACGACAAGAACCACATCATCAAGCACACGCTCGAAAACTTCGACGACTACTTCAACAAGGGCTTCCTCCAATACCGCAAATCTGTCGCGGAAGCCGAGGACATCGCGGCGATCGAATGGACCGGCCAAGGCTCCATCATCGAAGACATCATGGGGCGCAAGTTCATTGATTGCCTCGGCGGTTTCGGCGTGTACAACATGGGCATCCGGCACCCGAAGATCATCGCCGCCGTCAAAGCCCAGCTTGATCGCATGCCGCTCTCCTCGCAGGAATTGCTCGATCCGTTGCGCGGTTTTCTCGCCGAACTCCTCGGCGAACTCGCGCCCGGTGATTTGCAGGAATGCTTCTTCATCAGCAACGGCACCGACGCCGTCGAGGGCGCCCTCAAACTCGCCCGGCTGTACACGAAGAAGACCGGTTTCATCAGCACCACCGGCGGTTTCCACGGCAAGAGCATGGGTTCGCTCAGCGTGATGGGCCGCGCCGTTTATCGGAAACCATTTCAACCGCTGCTCTCCGACGTGTATTTCGTGGATTACGGCGACATCAAAGACCTCGAACGCGAGTTGAAGAAACTCACCGAACTCGGCGAGGACATTGCCGCGATCATTCTGGAACCGGTTCAAGGCGAAGCCGGTGCGGTTGTGCCACCGGATGATTACCTCCCGCGCGTCCGTGAGCTGTGCGACAAATACGGCGTCCTCCTTATCCTCGACGAAGTGCAGACCGGCATGGGTCGCTGCGGCAAGACATTCGCGTGCGAAAATTGGGGCGTCGTCCCCGACATCCTCTGTCTCGGCAAAGCCCTCGGCGGCGGCGTCATGCCACTCAGCGCGTTCATGAGCACGCCGAAGATTTGGAAGGTGCTCGAAGACAATCCGTTCTTACACAGCTCCACCTTCGGCGGCAACCCGCTTGCCTGCGCCGCCGGCATCGCCGCGATCAACGTGATGCTGGAAGAAAATCTCGCACAGCAAGCCGCTGACAAGGGCGCGTATTTGATGAAACGGCTGCGCGCGTTGCAGGCGTTGTACCCGGAGATTCTCAAGATCGTCCGTGGCAAAGGGCTGCTGATCGGCCTCGAATTCACCGACCGCTTCATCGGCTACCGGGTCGCCGCGGGTCTGTTCAAACGCGGCGTCCTCGTGGCCGGTACGCTCCTCAGCGCCCGCACGATCCGCATCGAGCCGGCGCTGAACATCAGCTACGAGTTGCTCGACCAAATGCTCGATAGGCTTTCCGACACCTTGAAGGAGATTGACAAGGGTTTGGATAAAGAAGCCAAAGAGAAAGCCGCCAAAGAAGTCAAACCCGCCGCTTAAGGTAAGGCGCGACCGCCGGACGCGCCGCAGGAGGTAAGCCATGCAACATCAATGGATCGCCGGCCGGTGGCACAAACCAGCCCGCGGACGCATCCCGGTCGTCAACCCGGCCACTGAAGAAGTTCTCGACCAAATCCCGCGCGGCACCGCTGCCGACGCCGACCTTGCGGTGCGCGCTGCTCGACAAGCCTTCGCGACGTGGCGTTGGATCCCGGCCTTGGAGAAGGCGCAGATGCTCCACAAGATCGCCGGTGACTTGCGCACCCGACACGAGAAGCTGGCCACGTTGATGACCAAAGAAGGCGGCAAACCGTGGTGCGAGAACCGCGACGAAGTGGAGTGGGTCGCGGCCTGTTTCCAATACTACGCCGAGGTCGGCCGCAATTCGCGCGGTTCCTCCCTGCCCCCGACGTTCCATCATCAAGTCAACTTCACCATCAAAGAACCCTACGGCGTCGTGGTCGGCATCATCCCGTGGAATTACCCGCTTCTGCTGATGGTTTGGAAAGTCGCGCCCGCGTTGATGGCCGGCAACACCGTGATTCTCAAACCGAGCGAGGAAACTCCCCTCTCCCTCCTCGCCATCGCCGACATCTTCGCGAAACACCTCCCAACCGGCGTCGTCAACATCGTGACCGGCTACGGCGAGGAAATCGGCGAGGCGCTCGTGAAACATCCCGGCACGGACCTCATTGCGCTTACCGGCAGCGTCGAGACTGGCAAGCGCGTCGGGCAGCTTTGCGCGGCGCAGGTGAAGAAATTCCACGGCGAACTTGGCGGCAATGACCCGTTCATCGTCTGCGAAGATGCCGACCTCGACATCGCGAGCAAAGCCTGCGCGTGGGCGGCGTTTCTCAATGCCGGTCAGGTCTGCACCAGCGCGAAACGCATTTACGTCTTCGAGAGCATTGCCGATGAGTTCACCAAGCGCGTCGTGAAATTCACCAAGTCCCTCAAGCTCGGCAACGGTCTCAGGCCGGACACCGATCTCGGCCCGATGATCAACCTCCGGCAGTTAAACGATGTCCACGCTCGCGTGCAGGAAGCTGTCCGCGCCGGCGCGAAACTTCTCTGCGGCGGGAAACGACGGGGCACGAAAGGTTTCTTTTACGAACCGACCGTGCTCGTGAACGTGACGCAAACAATGCGCCTCGTCGCCACGGAAACTTTCGGCCCGGTCCTGCCCATCCTGCGCGTCAAAGACATTGACCACGCCATTGCGCTCGCCAATGACAGCCAGTACGGCCTCGGCGCGAACATCTACACCAACAACATGGAATGGGCGATGAAAGCCATGGACCAAATCACCGCCGGCACGTTCTGGATCAACGACCCGCTCACCGACAACGACGCCGGTCCATTCGGAGGCATGCGCCAGACCGGCCACAGCCGCGAACTCGGCGAGGAGGGCTTGGACGAATTCCGCGAAACCAAACACGTCCACCTCGACTACAAGGCCGAGATCAAACCGTACTGGTACCCCTACGCGAAATACAACAAGCTCACCGGCTCTTGAAAACTGCCCGCTCGTTGTTGTCACCCTGAGCTTGTCGAAACCGATACCATCCGCTTCACGGTGAAGGGGCAGGTGGTGATCCCGCGTTGGCTGCGCAAGGAATTCGATATCGAAGAAGGAACATGCGCGGTGGTGCCAGGCAACCGCCGATGGGATTCTGCTCAAACCGATGACCAAAGCGCACATCCACCAGCTACGGGGGATTCTCAAACGCAAGCCCGGTGAAAAAACCATTTGCGCAGGAATGGGCGGCGCAACGCAAACAGCCCCTCCACATGTGCGAAGTCAACTACGCCGAGGTCCAATGCCCTTTCAGGCGGGCTGGAAGGTGGGGTCACGGAGTCGGTGGTGGAGCAGGATGATCAGCTTACGCATCACCGCTACCACGCGGCCGTGGACAACGCCCGCCGCGCCGCCGGCCATCATCCGCTGGCCACGGCGTGGCCCGCTGTCGCGGTTAAACAGCGCGATGCCCGGCGACCGGATTGGTGAACGGGCGCGCGCGCATGAGGATTGCTATGCTGACCGCCCGAACGGACTTGCGGAGGAACATGATCTCGCCCCGAATCCTGCTGACATTTTTGTGCAGCGCGGCCACCGTCGCGCAGGCGAACGGTATATTTCGCAACGGCGTGGGGGCGCGGTCGGCCAGCTTGGCCGGCGCGGATCTCGCGGCGCCCGCCGCCGCGTTGTCCGCGTGGGCGCAGGACCCGGCGGG
>CAZJCX010000235.1:618-4958 GCA_964544425.1 uncultured Verrucomicrobiota bacterium | reverse complement strand
TTCATTCCTGGCCGCGCCACCTGATACAGGTGATGTTTCATGCCCTCAATGTCGTCGGCGCCGACGCCGCTCATGGTGGCCAGGTCCATTTCATTGCGGAGGTTGCCGCCCGAGACGGCGAAGAGTAGTTCCAACGACTGGTTGTCCGTTTTCTTTTTGCCGGTGGTGACGACCTTGGCGGTGGCGGTGAACGCCGCATCGCGGTTTAAGAACTTGCCCAGCGCTTCACAAGGGTCGGGCGGTGGGCCGCCGGGCATTTGGGCGAACGAGACGGAGGTGAGTAGCAAACCACTGAGAATCGCGAACGTGATGCGTTTCATGAGCGTGCTCCTTTGGGTTGGGTGAACTCTATGAGGAAAGCCGCGCGGTGTCGAGCCGACAGAGGCGCCCCGATTTGCTTGTTGGAATCCACCCCGAGATCTGCTAGGTATGCCGCGAGCCGACGATGTTAATCAGTGTGGTCATTCCAACGCTGAATGAGGAGGTGAACCTCCCGGTCACTTTGCGTCAACTCGCCAGCCACCCGGATGTGGAACTCATCGTGGTCGACGGCGGTTCGACGGATCGCACAGTGGAGATTGCCCGGCAGTTCACGCCCTTCGTCTTCATCTCCCTGCCGGGGCGCGCGCAGCAGATGAACATGGGGGCGCGCCATGCCACGGGCGATATTTTATTGTTCCTGCACGCGGATACGTTTCTCTTGCCGGGCGCGCTGGAAGAGGTGCAGCGGCGGATCATCGGCGACGCGGCGGTGGGCGGGGCGTTTGATTTGCAGATCGATTCACGGAGCCGGTTGTGCAAGTTCGTGGCGAAGGTGAGCAGCTGGCGGTCGCGCTGGTTGCGGTTGCCGTATGGCGATCAGGGAATCTTCGCGTGGCGGCAGACGTTCACCGAGATCGGCGGGTTCCCGGACATCCCGATCATGGAAGACATCGGGTTTGCCCGGCGCCTCCGGCGCGCGGGCCGGCTGGCATTCATCCCGGCGGGGCTGGTGACGAGCGGACGCCGGTGGGAGGCGAACGGCACGATCAAGACGACGTTGGTGAACTGGTGGGTGACGTCCCTGTATCACCTCCACATTCCGCCACGGCACATCCGCCGGATCTACGATAACTGGCTCATCAGCGGCAAACCGCGCCGCGACAAATCCGAGTTGATCCCCCCCAGCGAGCGCAGCCTGCACGAGCGGACGTAAGCCTCCCGTGCAACCCCCCGCTCAGGCGGAGCGGCAAAGAAACTTCCCAGATGTTTTTGTGGTATTTCCCGACGTGGGTCGGTAGGGTGCGGCGTTGTGCAGCGTGTACTGATCACCGGCGGCGCGGGATTCATCGGGTCGCATCTGGCGGAGGCGTTGGTGACGGAGGGCAAGGAGGTCTTCGTCATTGATGACTTGAGCACGGGGGCGGCGTCGAACATTGCCGGCGTGCAGACGAATCCCCGGTTTCACGCGACACGCGGCTCCATTCAAGATCTGTGGACGCTCGAGCCGCTCGTGGAGCAAGTGGACTTCATCTATCACCTCGCGGCGGCGGTCGGGGTGGATCTGGTCGTCAAGCAGCCCGTCCACACCATCGAGGACAACGTGCGCGGCACGGAAAACGTCCTCGCGGCGGCGGCGAAATATCGCAAGCCGGTCTTGCTCACTTCGACCTCGGAAGTCTATGGCAAGAGCGACAAGGAGCGGTTCCGGGAGGACGACGACCTGTTGATTGGCCCGCCGGCGTTTGCCCGGTGGGGGTACGCCTGCTCGAAGCTGCTCGATGAGTTTCTCGCGATGGCGTATTGGCGTGAGCGGGAATTGCCGGTGCGCATCGTGCGGTTGTTCAACACCGTCGGCCCCCGGCAGACCGGCCGGTACGGAATGGTGTTGCCGCGCTTCGTGGAAGCCGCGCTGCGTGACGAGCCGATCGTGATTCATGGCGACGGCAAACAGAGCCGGTGTTTTTGTCACGTCAGCGACGTGGTGCGGGCGTTGACGGAATTGCCGAACCATCCGCGGTCCGTCGGCGAAGTGTACAATCTCGGCAGCAGCGAGGAAGTGACGATTCTCGAACTGGCGCGGCGGGTGAAACAGTTCACCGAGAGCCGGTCGGAGCTGCGGTTAATCCCGTATGAGCAGGCGTACGCGAAAGGGTTCGAGGACATGCGCCGCCGCGTGCCGAGCACGGAAAAAATTTATCAGCTGATGGGCTGGCAGCCGACGAAATCGTTGCGTGAGATTATCCGGTTGACCGTGGAGTTTCAGCGCGCTGCCGTGGGGGTTCGGTAATTGAGGGGTTGCACTGCCGGCGGCGCTGTGTTACAGAAATCGCGACCTTAGAAATAGGCCATGCTCGGCAATTTTGACTGATGAGCACGACGCGCGACATGAACGATGACGCGAAGAAAATGGTGATGAATTCTTCGTTGTACCGGGAATTTCTCGCCGAGCGGGAGGAGATTTTGCGTCATAAATGGCTGGAAAGCGAGAAGGCCGGCTACGACATCGGTTTTGAGCGCGCGTTGCTCGATTGGATCGTGAAGCACCGGTCGAACTGGCGGAAGAATCGCCGCCCCGGTTCCGCAGCGTCGTCGAACTCGTAGTTTGTCCGCGTCGTGCCGCCCCTTTAAGCTGGTCCCGCGAGGCCGGCAAGGAGCCAACATGAAACCAGCGCCACAACCAAATCGCCCTCATCCCCGACGGGGTGGGGATTTTTTTCGCCCATGAGCGCCACCGTGATCCTCGACGCCCCGGCCATTGACCGCGCGTTGACGCGCATGGCGCACGAGATCGTCGAGCACAATCCCGCGCCGGCCGCGCTCGCGTTTGTCGGCATCCGCACGCACGGTGAACCGCTGGCCCACCGGCTCGCGCAACGCGTCAGCGTCATCTGCCAGCGGCAATTTCCAGTGGGTGCGCTCGACATCTCGATGCACCGCGACGACCTCGCGCTGCGGGAAGAATTACCCAAGGTCGGCTCGTCACAAGTCCCGTTCGATGTCACCGGCAAGGACATCGTAGTGGTGGACGACGTGCTGTTTACCGGCCGCAGCATCCGCGCGGCGATGGATGAGTTGGCGGACTTCGGCCGGCCGCAACGGATTCAATTCGCCGTGCTCGTGGATCGCGGGCACCGCGAGTTGCCGATCCGACCGGACTACGTCGGCAAGAATGTGCCAACGGCGCGCGCGGAGCGGATTCGCGTCCGACTCACGGAAGTGGACCAACTCGACGAGGTGGTGATCGAAAAATGAAAGCGACCGCGTGGACTCGAAAAGATCTGCTGGGCATTCAGGAATTGTCGGTGGCGGAAATCAACTTCATCCTCGATACCGCCACCGCGTTCAAACAGGTCGGCCAGCGGACAATCAAGAAGGTGCCGTCGCTGCGCGGCAAGACGATGGTGAATCTGTTCGTCGAGCCTTCGACGCGGACACGGACAAGTTTCGAGTTAGCGGCCAAGCGGTTGTCCGCCGACGTGATCAACATTGATACGAGCGCCTCGAGTCTCGTGAAAGGCGAGACGCTCAAGGACACCGCGCTGAACTTGCAGGCGCTCAAGGCGGACATCATCACGATCCGGCACTCGGCTGCCGGTGCCCCGCATTTTCTGGCGTCGCGGCTCAAGGCCAGCGTGGTGAACGCCGGCGACGGCGCGCATGAGCATCCCACCCAGGCGTTGCTGGATGCGTTCACGATTCGCGAGAAGAAGGGCCAGCTGGCCGGGCTGCGGGTGACGATTCTCGGCGACATACTCTATTCGCGCGTGGCGCGGTCGAACATCTGGCTGCTGACGAAACTCGGCGCGCACGTGACGCTGGCTGGGCCGTCCACGCTGGTGCCGCGGACATTCGAACAATTTGGTTGCCGGGTGACGCATAACATTGACGAGGCCCTGGAGGGGGCGGACGTGATCAACTTGTTGCGTATCCAGCACGAGCGCCAACGCCGGTCGGCGTTCCCGAGCATCGGCGAATACACGGCGGTCTTCGGGCTGAACAAGGAGCGATTCGCGCGGACGAAGCCGGACGCAATGATCATGCATCCCGGCCCCATCAATCGCGGCGTGGAGATTGACAGCGACGTTGCCGATTGCGAGCGGTCGGTGATCCTCGAACAAGTCACCAACGGACTGGCCGTGCGGATGGCGGCGCTGTTCCTGTGCGCGGGGGGTGCGTGAACATGAGCGCCTTGCACATCCAGAATGGCCGGGTGATTGATCCTGCGAACAACGTGGACGCGGTGCGGGACGTGTTCATCGTAGATGGAAAGATCGCCGCAACGGGACCGAAAAGCGCGACCGTGCTGGACGCGACCGGCAAGGTAGTGGCACCGGGCTTGATTGATATTCACGTCCACC
>CAZJCX010000235.1:0-587 GCA_964544425.1 uncultured Verrucomicrobiota bacterium | reverse complement strand
ACAAGGAGACGATTGAGACCGGCACGCGCTGCGCCGCGCGCGGCGGATTCACGTCAGTCGTCTGCATGCCGAACACCACGCCCGCGGCGGACAATACCGGCACGATCGCGTTCATCAAACAGCGCGCCGCGGCGGCCGCGTGCGTGAATGTGTTCCCCAGCGGGGCGATCACCAAGGAGCTGAAAGGCGAAGAGCTCGCGCCGATTGGCTCGCTCAAAAGAGCCGGGGTGGTCGCGATCACGGACGACGGGCATTGTGTGCAGAACAACGATCTGATGCGGCGCGCGGTTCAGTACGCGAAAATGTTCGAGCTGCCGGTGATGGATCATTGTCAAGATTACACGCTCGCCGCGGACGGTGTGGCGCACGAGGGGTATTGGAGCCTCGCGCTCGGACTGCGCGGTTGGCCGGCGATTGCGGAGGACATGATCGTGATGCGTAACATCTTGCTCGCCGAAGACACCCAGTGGCACATCCACTGCCAGCACATCTCGTCGGCGAACGCCGTGGCGCTGTTGCGCGAGGCAAAGCGGCGCGGCGTGCCGATCACCGCCGAGGCGTGCTCGCACCATTTCACGCTGACCGAT
>CAZJCX010000234.1:0-4984 GCA_964544425.1 uncultured Verrucomicrobiota bacterium | reverse complement strand
TCCGCGTCGGCGAGCCCCGCGGCCCAGTGCTGACGTGCAAGTCGGGGAGCGGAAGCCGCCGGGCTGCAGGCGGTGTTGGTGGAGCGGCCGGGGGAGTTGTTGGCGGCGGTGCGGCGTGGGGTGGGGGCTTGTAGCGGCGCTCGCTGAGCGGCGATGGGGCGGCGGGCAGAGACCGCCGCTACTGCGCGGTCGGTTTGCGGGCGATTTTGGTTTTGATGTCGCGGAAGCCGAAGTCCACGGCGGCGATCTTTTTGAACTCGGCGATGGCTTTATCGGGTTGGCCCATCGAATCGTATGCGGTGCCGAGGTTGTAGATGAGGTCTTTCTTGAGATTGTCCATCTGCGGCGTTTCTTCGATGGCCTTGGTGTACTGCTCGACGGCGAGATCGTGGAGGCCGAGTTGCTGGAAGCATTGGCCGAGATAATTAAGTGAGGCGATGCGTTTCTGCGGCTGGCCGACCGATTTCTGGAATTGCTCGACGGCATCGTTGACGCGGTCGTTGCGCATCAGCAGGCAGGCGTAATCAAACCGGTACATGAGATCGTTCGGATAACGCTCGACCATGCGTTCCGCTTCGCTGAGTTTGACGGCGTCGAACTCTTTTTCCAACTGGGCGATCTCGGCGGTCAACGCGGCGGCGTTGGCGGGATTGGTTTCGAGCAGCTTCCGTTTGGTGGTCAGCGCGGTATCGAGGCGTTTGATTTTGACGTCGGCGATTTCGCGTTCGAGCGACGGGTCGGAACCGCCTTCTTTGGCAAAGAGAGCTTCGAGATATTGCAGGGCCGTTTCATAATCGCCTTTCTGGGCGTAAAGCTTGCCGAGTTCGCGGCGGATGACGGGGTGGTCAGGCTCGGCTTTGAGTTTTTCGAGGTTCTCCTTGATCAGGTTGTCGAGCATGTCTTCGGCGCGAACCACACGCGATTGCTGCTCGAGCGCGACGGCTTCGTCTTTGTCCTTGATGACGTCCCGGTAAGACTTGGCTTCTTCCCAGCCGCCGCCGTGCATGGCGCCGTGGGCGGTGACGTCTTTGATGGCCTTCTGCGCCTCGAAGTCGACCGGATTCAACTGGAGGATGCGCTCGTACGTTTCAAACGCGGCGGCATAATTTTTCGCAGCCCGGTAGGTGCGGGCGAGCCAGTGCATCGTGCGGACATCTTTGGGATTGAGTTTGAGATATTGCTCGAGGGTGAGGATGGTGGTTTCGGGAAACCCACCGGCCTCGGCGGCTTCGGCGAGGGTGAGGTAGGCCGGGGAATTTCTTGGGTCATCGGTCAGCACTTGTTCGCAGGTGTTCATGGCCTCGGTCGGATTTTTTTGGATGGCCATTTTGGCGCGCGTCAACTGAGGCGCAGCTTTGGCGGCGGACATCACGCGGCGCAGCGCGCTGCCGGAGGCGTTCTTCATCTGGGAGGCGCGGAGAAACTTGCGGGCGGTGACAAAGTTCGGCTCGATGGCGAGGCACTGGCGGAACATTTCGATGGCGTAATCGAGGCTGTTGCGCTCCAGCGACCCAAGGGCTTTGTCGTAGAAGTCGCGGGCGGTGCGGTTGATCGTGTCTTGTGTTTTCTCGGCCATGACTGACTCCCTAAGCGGTGCGGCAACCTACAACACGCGCCGCGCCTCAATCAACCCATTTCCCGGCGGTGACGGTGGCGCGAGCGCTCCCGTGAGTGAGGAGTCACCTCACGGAAACGCTCGGCCCGCCGGGCGCGAGTTGGGACCGCGCGTTGATTGACAGGGGGGGGCGCTTTGTTATCATGCCCCAGCACGATGGGATTCAGCGCATGAACGAACTCTCTGGTCGCGCGGTTGCCGACGCCGTCATTCGCTTCGCCGGCAATTCACAGGATGGAATTCAAGCCATCGGGGGGTTTCTCGCGCGTCTCGCCGGGCGCACCGACAAAGATGTCATGACCTACATGACGATCCCGGCCACCATCTCCGGGGGGCCGAGTATTTATCAGGTGCGGCTCGGCACCGGCGAAGTCCTGAGCGCGGGCGATGACGTGGACATTCTCGTGGCGTTCTACCAGCACTCCTACCAAAGCCACATCAGCACCCTGCGCGACGGCGGAGTTTTGATTTACGACAGCGACAACGTCCAGCCCGACCCGAACGAGAAACGGTACCGGGCCGTCGGCGTGCCGATCAGCAGTCTCACTGTCGAAGCCATCGGTGGCACGGGCAAGGACAAGGGCAAGAACATGTTCGTGCTCGGTTTGGTGGCGCGCTTGTTTGAATTGGACGACGCGAAGCTGGAAGGGATGCTCAATGCCTACTACCGCGGCAAAGGCGATGATGTGATTCGCAAAGTCGTCGGCGCGTTCCATGCCGGCCACGCCTACAACCTCGGTCAGCTCGACGCGCAGTTTCAGTTCACCCCGTCGGATAAACCGCCGGCCCGCACGCGCGTGGTGATGGACGGCAATCAAGCCATCGCGTACGGCGCGATTGCGGGTGGCATCCGGTTTGGCGCGGGTTACCCCATTACGCCGTGGTCCACGATCATGGAAATCCTTCGCGCCGAACTGCCGAAGTACGGCGGCACATTTGTGCAGGCGGAAGACGAACTGGCGGCCATCGCAATGGCGTGTGGCGCGTCCTATGCCGGTCACGTCGCGCTCACCGGCACGTCCGGTCCCGGCATCTCACTGAAATCGGAAGCGCTCGGCTGGGTGGTGATGGCGGAGATGCCGCTGGTGATCATTGACGTGCAGCGCGGCGGCCCGAGCACCGGCTTGCCGACCAACGTGGAGCAGAGCGACTTGAACATCGCGTGTTTCACCGCGCACGGCGACGCCCCGCGGATCGTCGTCGCGCCGGCCACGGTGGAAGATTGTTTCTACACCACGTTTGAAGCGGTGAACCTCGCGCGCGAGTACAGTTGCCCGGTGCTGGTGCTCACGGACCAAGCCTTGGCGACGCGCGTGGAATCATTTGAGATCCCCGACTTCGCCACGCACGCCCAAGACCTCACCCCGCAATTTGAACCGCGCGGTCCGGACTACAAACCCTACGCCAACACCGGCGACGGCATCGCGCATCACGCGCCGCCCGGCACCCGGATGGTGGATGGCAAGTATCCGGTGGTGACCGGTTTGGAACACGATGAAAGCGGCCACCCCGCCAGCCGTCCGGCCAATCACGTGATGATGGTCGCGAAACGCCGCCGCAAATTGCAGGTGCTGGCCGAGCGCTTGCCAAAGCCGACGGTGTACGGGCCGACAGAGGGGAATGTCCTGCTCGTCGGTTGGGGTTCCACGCAAGGGCCGTTGCGCGAAGCGGTGGAAAAGGCGCGGGCGGCGGGCGAGAGCGTCAGCGCGCTGCATGTCCGGTATCTGATGCCGCTGCCGCCCGGAATCGGGGAGATCATGGACGGGTTTCACGACATCTTTGTTGTCGAATTGAACGACGAAGGCCTGTACGGCTACGGCCAGCTCGCCGCGGTCTTGCGAGGCCGGTTTTGCAACGCGCGGATTCGCGGTATCAACAAGACCGATGGGTTGCCGTTCAAGGTGCGCGACATTCTCGACCAGATGCATCGCAAACTCGAAGGCCGGGAAGCGGAGTCAGTCGAAACGCTGACGGCCGCGACCGGCGATGAAGGAGGTGCCGGATGAGCGCCACCGTGACGACGGCTCCCAAGTACACGAGGAAAGATCTCACCGCCGACCATCCGACGTGGTGTCCGGGCTGCGGCGATTTCAGCATTCTCTCAATTTATTTCAAGCTCATGGAAAAGCGGCAGGTGCCGCATGAAAAAATCACCAGCGTGGCCGGGATCGGCTGTTCCTCGCGCTTTCCGTATTTCGTCAATGCCCACGGCGTGCATTTTCTCCACGGGCGCGCGATTCCGTTCGCGACCGGGATTTCTCTCTCGCGGCCGGACTTGCATGTGTTCGTCTTCGGCGGTGATGGCGACGCGTTTTCCATCGGCGGCAATCACATTGACCACGCCGCGCGCAAGAACGTCAAAATGACGTATGTGATCATGGACAATGAAGTGTACGGCCTGACGAAGAAACAGACTTCACCCACGTCGCCGCTCGGCTTCAAATCAAAGACCGACCCGACTGGGGCGGTGGATCACCCGATCAATCCCATGAAGAAGCTGATCGCCGGCGGGGCGACGTTCGTGGCGCGGACGCATTCGCACCTGCCAAATCACGTGCTGGAGATGATGGAACTGGCGCTTGATCACGATGGGTTTTCGGTGATCGAATGTTTGAGTGAATGCACGGAGTTTTATCCGGGCGCGTTCGACTCCGCCAACCCGCGCAAGGGCGGCCAGTTCCAAGTCATCCCGACTGATCATGATCCGGCCGATGAAGTTGCGGCGTACCGGCTCGCCATGGCACCGGCCCCGGGGTATTTTGGCGTGTTCTACCGGGCGCAACGCGCCACCAAAAACGCGCTCGAAGCCAAGCTGATCGCCGACGCGCAGGCCAAAACAAACGGCGCGAGCGCGCGAGACTTGTTGCAAAAAACCTTCCAAAAGTTTAGCTAGGAGCATGACTTTGAAACTGTGGCTTACCGCCGTTGCCTGTCTCAGCGTGGTTGCCGCCGGGCGCGCCGACACCATCGTCACCAGTGACGGCCCGCAGACCGGCGAGGTTGTTCGCGTGGATGCGCAGAGTATCGTGTTTCGAATGAATCTGGGCGAGATCACGATCCCGCGCGCGGCAGTCACGGAAGTGCGCGTGGATCAGCCGCCGGCGTACGAAGCGGCGGTCAACGCGCTGGGCATCGGTAAGTTCACCGAGGCGGTAGCGGCGTTGAAGCCCATCGTGGATCGGCTGGCGGGGCTGGAAATTGATTGGGTGGAGGACTCGCTCTGGCGGTTGGGCGACGCGCTGGTGGGTGAGAAGAAACTCGCGGAAGCCAAAGCCACGTTTGACCGGTTCAAGGCCCTGTATCCCGAATCGCCCCGCACGGCGGGATTGGATACCAAGTACGCCCGGATTTTGGTGGAACAGAAAAAGT
>CAZJCX010000233.1:4001-5078 GCA_964544425.1 uncultured Verrucomicrobiota bacterium | reverse complement strand
CCTCCGCCGCCTCGCCGTCCTGCGCACCCTCAAAGTCGTCATCACCAACCTCCCGGCCAACCACCACGAAGACCTCGACGCCATCAACAATCCCGAAGACGAAACCGCCGGCACCCGCAAGATCCCGTTCAGCCGGGAACTCTACATCGAGCAAGACGACTTCGCCGAAGTCCCGCCCCCAAAATTCTTCCGCCTAAAACCCGGTGGCGAAGTCCGGTTGAAATACGCCTACATCATCAAATGCGACGAAGTCATCAAAGACGCCGCCGGTAAGATCGTCGAACTCCGTTGCACCGCCGACCTCACCAGCAAAACCGGCGGCGCAACCGCCGGCCGCAAGATTAAAGGCACAATCCACTGGGTCAGCGCCGAAGACTGCATCGACGCCGAATGCCGGCTCTACGACCGTCTCTTCACCGCCGCCGAACCGGATGCGGATGGTGATTTCAAGAAGCATCTGAATCCGAACTCGTTGGAGGTTGTGACATGCAAGGCCGAACCCGCCGTCGCTGAAGCTATGGCGGGCAGGCCCGACGCACGTTATCAGTTTGAACGATTGGGATACTTCTGTCTGGATGCCGACTGTCAACTGACCGCTGACAACCGTAAACTGATATTCAACCGCACGATCACTCTTAAGGACACATGGGCCAAGGAATCGAAGAAGCAGGAGAAATCCTGACGTGGAAATTCGCTTCTACCGCGATCCACAAACCGGTCAGCCGCACATTCACCAGCATGGAGTCAACGAACGCGAGGTCGAGGATTTGCTGGCAAAACCGGGCGAAGACCGTCCCGGCCGTGAAGGCACGCGGGTGGCCATCGGGCAGACACGGGCCGGCCGGTACCTCCGCGTCATCTACGTGCCCGAGCCGGTGCACGCGGCGGTGTTCGTGATCACCGCTTACGACTTGCGTGGCAAGCCACTGGCAGCGTATCGTAGGCGCAGACAAGAACGACGCAAATGAAAACAGACAAGTTTCCACCGGGTTGGGATGAAGAACGAGTGCGCCGCGTTTTGGTGCACTACGAGACGCAAACCGAAGAACAGGCCGTTGCTGAAGACGAAGCGGCCTT
>CAZJCX010000233.1:0-3973 GCA_964544425.1 uncultured Verrucomicrobiota bacterium | reverse complement strand
GAAATCCCAAACGAACTCGTACCGGAAGTTCGCGAGTTGATTGCGCAGCACAAGCGATGAAGCGCAACGGACACCAGAAAAAAGACGATTTCATCGCCCCAGCGCGTCGCGCCTTTCGTCGCGCTGCCCGACGCCTCCGCGCGGAAAACGCCAAGCTCGGTCTGCCGCTTGTGCTCGGAGACAAAGGTCATGTGCGTCTCGTTCCCGTCCGGTAACGCCGCTGGCAATCCGTCATCGGCCGACAGCCGAATGCTGATGGCTGACAGCTTCTTGACCAACCGTACGACTTGTCCGCCGCAGCCTTGGCGAAGGTGGATCACGCTCAAGGACACTTGGGCGAAGGAAGTGAAGAAACAGTAACGCTGCTGTGATTGCTGATCCGGTTAGGGCGTTCTTCGATTGGTGTATCGAACGGGAGGCGATCCACGTCCGACGCGAAGCCGGTCATCTGTAGCCGCACCCTTCAGGGTGCGTTCGGAAAAACGCGGGCTGAAGCCTGCGGCCACATTCGCACCACTTTGCGGGAAATGACATTGAGCGGGGAATTGGTGCGTGTTACCGTCGCGGCGATGAAAATATTCTTGTGGGTCGCACTGCTCATCGGACCGGTACTGGCGCGGGGACAAGTGACCGTTTCGGTGGGGGTGCCGGAGCCGAGTTATTTGGTGTATGAAGCCGCGCCCGTCGTTGTGAGCGTGCGCAACATCACCGGGCGCACCATCGAACTGCGGGGGGATGACACGGAATCGTGGTTGAGTTTTGTGATTACGGACTCCGGAGGTCGGACGGTTCCTCGCACGGGGCGTGTGCCGGAGGCGGGGACGGTGTTGATCCCGCCGGGCGATACGGTGCGGCGGACGTTCAATCTGACGCCGCTCTACGAACTGCGCGAACGGGGCACGTACCGGGTTCGCGCCGAAGTCACCACCGAGGCGATTCACGCGGTCTCGGCCCCGGTCAAGTTGACGTTGTTAAACGGGCAGGAGATCTGGCGGCAACTCGTCGGTTTGTCACGGGCTGGTCATGGCGAAGAATATTTGCATTACCTGTTGCTCCTGAAACGCGGCGAGCGCGAGACGCAACTCTACATCAGCGTTCAAGACGACCACGCCAGTGTGGTGTACGGGATGTATTCGCTGGGCACGTTCGTCGGGTTGGGGCAGCCGACGGCGCGCGTGGATGCGCGGGGGAATCTCCACGTCCTCCACCGCAACGGCGGGCGCACCTACGGCTATCACGAGATCGCGCCCGACGCCTCCATCGTGGCGCAGGGTAACTATTCCGAGATCCAGTCCAAACCCGAACTGGTGACCGGGGCCGATGGATTCGTCACGGTGAGCGGTGGCGAAAAACTCGTGGCTCAGTCCGACCGGATTTTGACCGACGAAGAGTTGAATCCGCCTCCGCCTCCGCCCCCCCCAAAAAAGAAATCGTGGTGGCCGTTTCGTCGCCGCGACAAGTGACCGAACCTCACGCGACTTCCTGCCGGCGTTCAGCCGCGCCCAGCAACTGGATCGCCTGTTCGTCGTTGGTGGTTTTGAACACCGCCCAAAATTCGTTCCCGCCGGAACTGGACGCATACGAGTAGAGAATCTCGATTCCCGCCCGATGCAACAGACCGCCGAGGCGCGCCGCCGCGCCCACGTTGTCGGCCTCGCGAACGAGCACGACCGGATTGGCCTTGCAGGGCAGGCCGGTCGCGGCCACGGCGCGTTGCTTGTCTGCGTTGTCGTTCGCGCGGGCCGTTTCGCCGTCACGGGATCATCGGTCACCAGAAGCACCACGCAATCCGCGCCGTCAAAATAAGTGCAATACGCCAGCACGTCGCAACCTTGACGGGCGACTTCGGCCAATACCGCGGCCAGCGAACCGCGGCGCGACGGGACGCGCACCATCAACTCCACTTGCCGGCAAACCTTGGCCATACCTCGTGCCCCTCGCCGGGGAGTTTATGAAGCCGGCGGGATAAAGCAATCTGATAAATCTGGCCGCGGATACGGCGGCCACTACATCTTCTCGGGGGCGAGCAGGGCGCGCGCGGCTTGTTCGTCGCGGGTGAGTTGCGCGCGCAAATCGGCGAGGCTTGCGAATTGTTGCTCCGGGCGAAGCGCCGCCAGAAACTCGACTTCCAACTCGGTGCCATAAAGGTCGTCGGCAAAATCGAAGATGTGAACTTCCAAGCGCCGGTCGGCAGACCGACGGGCGAGGGTGGGGCGGATGCCGATGTTCGCCATGCCAGCCAAGCGGTGCGCGCCCGTGGCGATGCGGACGGCGTACACGCCGTCGGGCGGCAGGACCTCATTGCCGGGGACGAGATTGGCGGTGGGATAGCCGAGCTGGCGGCCGAGTTGATCGCCGCGCGTGACAGCGCCGAGGACGGAGAATGGTCGGCCCAACATGGTCGCGGCGCGGTCGAGTTGACCGGCTTGGACGTGGCGGCGGATGGCGCTGGAACTGATCATGTCCGCGCCGGCCATGACGGAAGTGATTTCCTCCGCCTGATAGCCAAACCGGGCGGAAAGCTCGCGGATCAACGCGACGTCCCCGGCCCGGTGGTGGCCAAAGCGGAACCGACTGCCCACGCAGATGCGGTGCGAATCCGGTAACGCGCGCACCACGCTGGCGATGAAATCAGCCGGTGGGGTGTGCGCGAAGTCCTCGTCGAACCGCAACACCACGCAGGTTGCGACACCGAGCGCCTCGATGAGCCGCAGTTTGTGCGCCGTCGAAGTCAACAGCGGCGGCGCTTTGTCGGGCGCGAGCACGCGCAGGGGGTGCGGATCAAACGTGAGCGCCACGGCGTCGCCGCCGGATTCCCGCGCGGTGTCGCGCGCGCGGCCGATGACGGTTTGATGGCCGCGGTGGACGCCGTCGAAAACCCCGATGGCCAACGAAACATGGCGGGCAGCGCCCGGCAATTCCGCGAATGTGTGGACGACGCGCATGGGTCAGAGCGTCTTGGCGAGTTGGAGGATCGGGATGATGCGCTGTTCGAGTTCGGTCCGGGAGAGATTGAAGATTTGGTCCAGCGTGAGCGCGCGGGCCACGTCGAGCTTACCGGAGCGCGTGCGGCGGAGATCGGCCAAGTGTGCGCCGCAGCCGAGCAGTTCGCCGATGTCGTGGCACAGCGTGCGGACGTAGGTGCCTTTGGTGCAGGATTTTCACATCCGGCAGTTTCAGGTCGAGCACGGAAAGCTCGTAGATGTGAACGAGCCGGGGTTCGCGTTCGACGGTCTTGCCTTTGCGCGCCAGTTTGTAGAGCGGTTGGCCTTGGTGTTTGACGGCGCTGACCATCGGGGGGATTTGCTGGATGTCGCCGCGGAACTTTTGCAGGACCGGCTCCAAGTCCGTCAGCGTCAACGGTGGCACCGGCTTCTCGGCCTGCACCGCGCCGTCGGCGTCCTGCGAATCCGTCGTGACGCCGAGTCGCATGGTGCCTTCGTAAGTTTTGTCGTCGGCCATGATGCGGTCCTGCAACTTCGTCGCGCGTTCCAGCACGATGACCAGCAGCCCGGTCGCGAGCGGGTCGAGCGTGCCGCAGTGGCCGACTTTTTTGAAGCCGAAATGCCGGCGGATGCGGTCCACCACGTCGTGCGAGGTGAGCCCGGCCGGTTTGTCCACGAGCAACGCGCCGTCGCTGGGTGAAATGGCCGGCAGGTTCATAATCCGGCCGCCCGCAATTCGGCGCGGACGGCGCGCAGGACGCGGCGCTCCACATCGCCGGGGCGGCCGGTGAGCCGCGCGCCGGCGGCTTCTTTGTGACCGCCGCCGCCGAAGACGCGGGCGATGGCATTGGCATCCACCCGCCGGTGTTTCGAGCGGAGACTGATGCGGACTTTGCCGGGTTCCGCGAGTTCCTCGAAGAGAATGGCGACGACGACGCCGTCAATCGAGCGCGCGTAGTCAATTACACCCTCGGTGTCCTCGCCTTTGGCGCGGGATTCCTCGAACATCTCGCGGGTGATCCAGTAGT
>CAZJCX010000232.1:2561-5086 GCA_964544425.1 uncultured Verrucomicrobiota bacterium | reverse complement strand
TCACTTAATGTTGCGGCGTTTAGCCTAAACTCAGGACTTTCCAAACACGCTCTTATCATTCGCAGTAACCTCATGTGCCGACCCTCAAGAACCAATCAAGCCGATCTTTGTTACTGTGTGGCAACATTATCTCCGTTCCTGTGGGTTTATCACCTTATCGGTTGCGCCAAAGAAGCTATTTCTTTCGATAACGGCGGATGAGCGTGTTAGTGGAGCTGTCGTGCTTCAAATCAGGCTCGGTTTTGCTCTGTAACTCAGGGGTGATGCGTTTGGCGAGCACTTTGCCCAGTTCGACGCCCCATTGGTCGAAGCTGTCGAGGTCCCAGATGACGCCTTGCGCGAAGACGCAGTGTTCGTAGAGCGCGACGAGCTGGCCGAGCATCGCGGGCGTCAGCCGGTCGCAGAGGATCGTGGTCGAGGGGCGGTTGCCGTCGAAGACCCGGTGCGGTCGGTCGGATTGCTGACCGAACGCCAGCGCCTCGGTCTGGGCGAAGAAGTTCGACATCAAGAGGTCGTGGTGCTGGCCGACCGGATTGAGCGTGTGCTTGAACCCGATGAAATCGCACGGGATCAACTTCGTGCCTTGGTGGATGAGTTGATAAAACGAGTGCTGGCCGTTCGTCCCCGGCTCGCCCCAGTAGATCGCGCCGGTCTCGTAATCCACCCGCTGACCGCCCACGGTAACCGACTTGCCGTTGCTCTCCATCGTGAGCTGCTGCAGATACGCCGGGAAACGTTTCAGGTACTGGTCATACGGCAACACCGCCTGCGTCTCCGCGCCGAAGAAGTTCGTGTACCACACGCCAAGCAATGCGAGCAGGACCGGCAGGTTCTGGTCGAACGGCGCGGTGCGGAAATGCTCGTCCATCGCGTGGAAGCCGCCCAGCATCGCGCGGAAATTCTCCGGGCCGATGGCGATCATCGTCGAAAGCCCGATGGCCGAGTCCATCGAGTACCGGCCGCCGACCCAGTCCCAGAACCCGAACATATTTGCAGGATCAATCCCGAACTTCTTCACCTCGGCTTCATTCGTCGAAATCGCGACGAAATGCTCGCGCACCGGCAGGCTGCCGATCCATTGCCGGGCCGTCAGCGCGTTGGTCATCGTCTCCTGTGTCGTGAACGTCTTTGACGCGACGATGAACAGCGTCTCTGCCGGCTGCAAATCCTGCGTGGCCTCGACGAAATCCGTCCCGTCCACGTTCGACACGAAGCGGAACGTGAGGTTGCGGTTCGAGTAATGCCGGAGCGCCTCATACGCCATCACCGGCCCGAGGTCGGAGCCGCCGATGCCGATGTTGACGATATTCTTGATCCGCTTGTCGAGCCGGTTGACGAACGCCGTCATCCGGTCGAGCACCTCGTGGACATCCGGCACTACGTTGCGCCCATCCACCATGATCGAAGTCGACCGGGGCGCGCGCAACGCGGTGTGCAACACGGCGCGGTTTTCGGTCACATTGATTTTGTCGCCGCGGAACATCGCCGCCGTCCGCTCCCGCAACCCGGATTCCTCGGCGAGCCGGCACAGCAACGAGATCGTCTCGGCCGTGACCCGGTTCTTCGAGTAATCGAGATACACCCCCAACGCCTCGGCCGTCAGTTTCTCGCCGCGCCGGTGATCCGCCGCGAACCAATCGCGAAGGTGTTGGTTCTTGATCTCGCTAAAATGTTTGTGCAGCGCAGCCCACGCCGCGCGTTGTCGCAATGGTTTGGCGCTCATGGGCGCGGAGAATAACGGGCCGAGCCAGCCAACTCAAGCCAGCCAATTCATCCCGAAACCAACACGCGTCATTGGGTCACCCCGATGGCTCCGACTCGTGGTGGTGCAGCGTCCCCCTCCTGTTTGGGTACCGAGATTCCCCTTCGCGGGGCGCGGGGCGGGGTGTTATAGTCCGCGCCATATTCATGGCGGCGCTTCAGCAAATCTGGCCCACTTACCGGCGGTTGCTCGGCTACGTCAAACCGTACCGGACGCGGTTGGCGACCGGCGTCCTTGTCGGTCTGCTGTACGCGGCGGCCAATGCGGCCTTGCTCTACGTCGTGCGGCGCGTCTGGGCGGGCGTGTTTGAAGGGACGACCGGCCCGCTGGCGTTCTGGCAGGTGGCGGGGTTGGCGGCGTTGGTGCCGCTGGCGATGGCGGCGCGGGGGGCGTGCGATTTTCTGAGCGCCTATCTGATGAACTGGGTCGGCTCGCGGGTGGTGATGGATTTGCGGGTCGAGTTGTTCGCGCATCTGCAACGGCTCTCGCTGGATTTCTTTGGCGACGCGCGGACGGGCGAACTGATTTCGCGGGTGACCAACGACGTGCAGATTGTGCAGCAGGCCATCTCGAACGTGATCGAAGACATTCTCAAACAACCGTTCACGTTGCTCTTCGTGGCCGGGACGTTGATTTGGACGGATTGGAAGCTGACGCTTACGGCGATTGTGCTGTTCCCGATTTGTCTGGTGCCGATCACGATCTACGGTCGCCGCACCCGCAAGGCGAGTCAGGCCGGCCAGCAGCACCAAGCTTCGTTACT
>CAZJCX010000232.1:510-2506 GCA_964544425.1 uncultured Verrucomicrobiota bacterium | reverse complement strand
CCCGAACTGTCCTACCACGGCACCAAGTCGGGCAGCCGGCGGGTGTTTCGCGAGCGGATGCGCATCGTCACGGCCCGCGCGCTGACCGGGCCGTTGATCGAACTGGTGGCCGGGATTGGCGCGGCGGCTGTTTTCATTTACGCCTACCAAACGCGGGCGGCGGCGAGCGACCTGATCACCATCGCGCTGGGCTTGTTCATGATGTATGAGCCGGTCAAAAAACTGAGCCGCGTCCATCTCCAACTGCAAGAGAGCCTGACCGGTGCGGAGCGCGTGTTTGCCGTGCTCGACCGGCAGCCGACCGTGGTGGAGACGCCCGGCGCGCGGACGTTGCCGCGATTGCAGCGCGCGATTCGGTTTGAAAATGTCGGCTTCCGGTACGCCGCCGACCCGGTGCTGGACGCGGTGAATCTCGAAATCCCGGCAGGGTCGCTCACGGCCATCGTCGGCGCGAGCGGGGCCGGTAAGTCCACGTTGTTCAGCCTGTTGATTCGGTTTTACGATCCAACGACCGGGGCGATCACGTTCGACGGCGCGGACATCCGGCAGGTCACGCTGCGGTCCTTGCGCGACCAACTCGGTTTGGTCACGCAAGACACGTTCCTGTTCAACGACACCGTGGCGGCCAACATCGCCTACGGCAAACCGGACGCCACGCGCGACGAGATCATCGCGGCGGCCAAACGCGCGCACGCCCACGAATTCATCGCGCCGCTGCCACAGGGGTACGACACGCCGATTGGGGATTTGGGGCAGAAATTGTCCGGTGGGCAGCGGCAACGGCTCGCCATCGCGCGCGCGATTCTGAAGAATCCGCCGCTGTTGTTGCTCGACGAAGCGACCAGCGCGCTCGACACCGAGAGCGAACGCGCGGTGCAGGCGGCGTTGGATGAATTGATGTGGGGCCGCACGGACCGGCAACTGACGATGCTCGTCATCGCCCACCGGCTTTCGACGGTGCAGCACGCCGATCGGATCATCGTCTTGGACAAAGGCCGGGTCGTCGAACAAGGGACGCACACGGAATTGCTCGCGCGAGGCGGCGTGTACCGGCGCTTGCACGACCTCCAGTTCCAAGCATGAAGGGTCGGCTCATTCGGCTGCTGGTGGCGCTGATTGGAGTCACGCTTCGCTACCGGTTGCGCGATCCGGACGGCGTGCTGGCGGCGCGCCCGACCGCCCCGCTGATCTTCGTGTTTTGGCACAACCGGATTTTTTTGATGCCGCATCTGTATCGCAAGTATTGGCGACCGTGCGGCCGCGACCGTCTTGCCGTGCTGATCAGCCGCAGCAAAGACGGCCAATTGCTGGCGGAGGCACTGGCGGCGTTCGGCCTGCGGTGCGTGCGCGGTTCGAGCAGCCGCGGCGGCGCGGAGGCGTTGCGGGAGATGACCGCGCTGGTGCGGGAGGGATTCGACATCGGCATCACGCCCGACGGCCCGCGCGGCCCGAAATACAACCTGCAACCCGGCTGCGTCATCCTCGCCCAACGCACCGGCGCGGCGATCATCCCGGTCAGTTACGAGACGAATTGGAAGATCACGCTAAAGAGTTGGGACGCCTTCATGATCCCCCTCCCCTTCGCCCACTGCACGATCCAGCTCGGCACTCCCATCAACGTCCCGCCTGTCGCCGACATCGAAACCAAGCGCGCCGAAGTGGAACAGGCGTTGCGCGCGCTCGCCGCCGTGTAGCAGCCGCCGTCCCGGCGGCTCCGGTTGTATTCCGCTTTTCCCCCTTGCCGCCGGGACGGCGGGCACTACACTGCGCGCGGCATGGATACGCAATTACGCAGTGAGGTGCGGTTTTTGACGACGCGGCTGGGCGCGATCATTCGCGAGCAGGCCGGGGAGGCGGTCTTCACGCAGGTGGAGCAACTGCGCGTGTTGGCGAAGACGATTCGGGCGCAGCACGCGACCCCGGACATCCGGGCGCAACGCCGGTTGGTGCGCGGCTTGTCCGTGACGGCCGCAAACCAGATCGCGCATGCGTTCAG
>CAZJCX010000232.1:0-500 GCA_964544425.1 uncultured Verrucomicrobiota bacterium | reverse complement strand
CTTCACCGCCGATGAGGCCAATTACGTTGCGCATGCGTTCAGCCTGTTCTTCCAACTGACCAATTTGTGCGAGGAACGCGCCCGGGTGCGGCATCTGCAAGCGCAGGAAGCGCCGGCCCAGTCCGTGCGCCGGCTGTTCCGCGACTTGAAAGCGGCGCACATCCCGGCCGCGACCGTGCAACGCTGTCTCGACGCGCTGGAAATCCAGCCCGTGCTGACCGCGCATCCGACCGAAGCCAAACGGCGCAGCTCGCTCAATCAAATCCTGCGCCTGGCCGAACAGGTGGCGCAACCGGACGAAGTGCTTGAGGCGTTGTGGCAGACGCAAGAAATCCGGGAGAAGAAAGTCGGCCCGCTCGACGAGGTCGAGAACACGCTGTTTTTCTTCGACCACGCCATCTTCGAGACGGCGGCGAATTTTTATGCGGCGTTTGACGCCGCGCTTGCCGAGTCGTACCCGGAGGTGAAACGCACACGGGCGTTCCTCACCTTCGGCAGTT
>CAZJCX010000231.1:3516-5096 GCA_964544425.1 uncultured Verrucomicrobiota bacterium | reverse complement strand
GTTGGCGGCGGCGGCGGCGGGCAGCCGGGAGTTGGCGGCGGCGGCGGCGGAGTGGCAGCAGTTGCACGGGTTGAGCGTGAAGGTCAACGGGGCGGTGTTGTTGGGCGGGTTGGTGCTGCTCGGCGTGGCGGTGTATTCCAAGGTGATGTGAGCAAGGAGGCACGTGATATCCGTCATCCCCCACTGGCGCTCGTTCGGTAAATCGGTTTGGCTCGCGTCGCTCGCGATGTGGGCCGTTTCGTGTGAAAGAGGTGTCGTGAAAGATTCTGGAAAATTTCTGCCGCCGCCTGACCCGCGCGGCGAGGTGGTTGCGACATTGGAGGCCGCGGTGCCCGCCGGGCAGTCGGGGCGGCCGGTCTTTGCCGGTTTGAAATTGAACGGCCGCATTGTGGCGCGCGGCACGGCCGTCTGCGATCACGGCCAGCCGTTGACGATCCCGTTGCGGGCGATGACGGCGGGGTGGGAGTTGGCGGATGACGTGTACGAGTTGTGGGTGACGATTGATCGCGATGGGATGCAATCCTGTTACCCGAGCTTTGGTGATTTGTTCATCCACACGCCGTGGGAGCTGACCAAGGCCGACCGGCTAAAAAAGCTGGTGGATGCCAGTGTGTGGCAGGAGCGCAAACTCTCCGCGCCCGGTAATCTCGTCACGATCCACTATCACCGCTACGACGCGGACTACGACAACGTCGGCATTTGGACGTGGGACGCGGCGTACCAACGCTCGCCGGAGCCGAACGAGTTGTTCGAGGCTGGTTGGGATGATTTCGGCGTGATCTTTCAACTCGACCGGGGCGCGTACGGCGCGGCGGGAACGTCGCCGGAGATCGGACTGTTGCCACGGTTGGCCGGGGATTGGAATCGCAAGGAAGGTGAGAACCGGTATTGGAAGGCGGCCCTCGGCTCCGCGGTGTGGCTGATCAGTTCGCGCCATCAAATCTGGTCCCAACGCCCGGACCTCAGCCCGCAGATCGTCAGCGCGCATCTCGACGCGCCGAATCGCGTGGTGATCCAGTTGTCGCAACTCGTCGGAACGGACGCGCTGGCGACGAATCAGATTCATGTCGCGGACGAGGCCGGGCATGTCACACAGCCGGTGAAGCTCCAATTGCGGACGCACGGCGGACGCGACCGGTCGAATTTCCTCGAGGCGATTTTGTATGAGCCGCTCGCGGTGGCCGAGGCGCAGTACCGGGTCCGGGTGGACGGGTTTGCAGGCGAGGCGGTCGCGGTGCCGCGCGGGGTGTTGGACGAGGCGGATTTGTTCGCTGACGAGACGGCGGAGTTGGGTGCGACCTACACGGCGGAGGGGACCACGTTTCGCGTGTTTGCGCCGACGGCGTTGGCGGTGAGCGTGGTGTTGTATGACGAAGCGACCGGCGCGCAGGGCCGGGCGACGCATGCGATGCAGCGCGGCGCGAAGGGGATTTGGTCGCGGTCGGTACCGGGTGATCTCGAAGGTAAATTCTACAGGTACCACCTCGCCGGCCCGGACTTCCCGGCCGATCACGAGGCGGTGGACATTTACGCGATCAACACGGTGGACAGCACGCGTCGGGCGCGGATCACGGATCTGG
>CAZJCX010000231.1:0-3447 GCA_964544425.1 uncultured Verrucomicrobiota bacterium | reverse complement strand
GCCGGTGGACTTGGTGATTTCCGAGATGCACGTGCGCGATATGACGATCGCGCCGAACTCGGGCGTCGCGCCCAAGAAACGCGGCACGTACCTCGGTTTCATCGAGAAGATTCCGCACCTGCAGGAACTCGGCGTGACGCACGTGCAGTTGTTGCCGGTGCAGGACTTCGAGAACGATGAAGGCAGCACGAACTATAACTGGGGCTACGTCACCAGCGCGTTCAACTCGCCCGAAGGCTGGTTTGCGTCGAATCGGAATGACGCCAGCCGCGTGCGGGAGTTCAAACAACTCATCGCCGCGCTGCACGCGGCCGGTATCGGCGTGATCATGGACGTGGTGTACAACCACACCGGCTCCAGCGCGCCCTTCAATCATCTCGTCCCGCGCTACTACTACCGGTTCAACCCGGACGGCTCGTACTCGAACGGCTCCGGCTGCGGCAACGATTTCCGCACCGAAGCGCCGATGGGACGGAAGTACGTGGTGGATTCGCTGAAGTATTGGGTCAGCGAGTACGGGATTGACGGGTTTCGCTTCGACCTGATGGCGATGCTGGATTTGGAGACGATGAAAGAAGCCGAAGCGGAATTGCGCGCGCTCAACCCGGACATCGTCCTCTACGGCGAGCCGTGGATGGCCGGGTCGTCGGCCATGAAAGGCAAACCGACCGACAAGGGGACGATTCGCGGGACGCGCATTGGCGCGTTCAATGACCAGTACCGCAACGCGCTGATCGGGTCGCCGTTCCACGCCGAGGAAGGCGCGTACCTCCAGCGCGGGACCGGCAAGCATGACGTGGAGAAAGCCATCGAGGGCAGCCGGCGGTGGTGGGCCGACAAACCCGGGCAGACGCTCAACTACATCAGTTGCCACGACAACTACGTCATCCTCGACAAGCTCCGCGCCTCCCGGCCGGATGTCGGGCTGAAAGAGCACATCGAAATGATGAAGTTTGGCTACTTCATCCTCTTCACGTCACAAGGAGTCCCGTTCATTCACGGTGGCGAGGAGTTCGCCCGCACCAAGCGCGGCAATCACAACAGCTACAACGCGCCCGACGACATCAATCAGGTGGATTGGTCGTTGAAGGAAAAACACCACGACCTCTTCACCTACACGCGCGACCTCATCGCGCTGCGCAAGGCGCACCCCGCGTTTCGCATCCGCGCCAAAGAACAAGTCGCCGCCTGGCTGCGGTTCCACGACACCGGTGACGAAGGCGCGATCCTTTACACCATCGCCGGCAGTCTGGTGGACGGCGAGCCGTGGAAAAACATCTGCGTCATCGCCAATCCAAATGACTCCCTCAGCGTCGAAGTCGTGCTACCGGACGGCCAATGGTACATCGCCCTCGACCACACCGGCGCGCTCCCCACCCCGCGCGAAACCACCGGCAGCGTCCGCGTCCGCTCCAAGTCCGGCCTGATTCTCTACCAACCGTGACCCGGCGGATTGTGGTAGGATACGGAGCGAATGCGCTGGCTCTCCCCACTGCTCGCCGGGATCTTGTTGCTCACCGGCGCGGCGCGCGCCGACCAGATTCATCAGGCGGTGCGGGCCGGGCGGGTGGCGACCGTGCGCGAGATTTTGGAATTGGATGCCACGCTGGCCAACACCCGCGACCGCGGCGGCCTGTTCCCGTTGCACTTGGCCGCCGCGCACGGGCACGGCGAAATCGTCGCGCTGCTGCTCGCGCACGCCGCGCCCGTGGATGTGGCGGATGGTAATCGGTGGACGCCCTTTCTCTGGGCTGTCGGTGAAGGGCATGAGGCGGTTGCCAAACAACTGCACACGGCCGGCGCGAAACTCGATGTCCGCAGTGAGGAACAAGAAACCGCGCTCCACGTCGCCGTCCGGGCCGGCCGGGTGGGGCTGACGGAATGGCTGATGGCGGCCGGGTTGGACGTGAACGCCCAGACCAAAGCCGGGCTGACGCCGTTGCATGTGGCGACGCAACGGGGGGACCTCGGTCTGGTGGAAAAATTGGTCGCGGCCAAAGCGGATGTGAACGCGCGGTCGGCGCGGGGTGAAACGCCGCTGCACCTGGCGGCGCGTTATGGCCGGGCGGCGCTGATCACGTTGTTGCTGGAGCACGGCGCCCAGGTCAACGCTCAAGACCGGTTCGGCCAGACGCCGTACTATGCCGCGTGGCAGCACGGTCACAGCATCGCGCTGCAACTGCTGCGCGCGCGCGGCGGCAAAATGTGAAGACGGCGGATTTCGACTACAAGCTCCCCCCGGAGTTGATCGCGCAGGAGCCGCTGGCGGATCGCGCGGCCTCCCGGCTGTTGGTGCTCGACCGCGCCACCGGCCAAATCACGCATACGCACTTCCGCGAACTGGGCCGGTATCTCGCGCCCGGTGATTTGCTCGTGCTCAACGACACGAAAGTCATCCCCGCCCGGATTTGGTCCGTGAAACCGGTCGTGGAACTGTTGCTCGTCGAAGACCTCGGCGCGAACCGGTGGACCGCGATGGTCAAACCCGGTCGGCGCGCCCGACCGGGGATGCGGCTCGAATTCACGCCGTGGTTGCGCGCCGCGGTCGAAGGCGAGACCGCCACCGGCGAGCGGATTCTGCAATTTACCGGCAACATCGAAACCTACCTGCGCGATCACGGCACCGCTCCGTTGCCACCGTATATCAAACGCCCGGCAGGTCGCGACGAGTTGGCCCGGTATCAGACGGTGTATGCGCGCGCGGCGGGGGCGATTGCCGCGCCGACGGCCGGGCTGCATTTCACACCGGAATTCCTCGCGCAGTTTCCGCACACGTTCATCACGCTGCACGTGGGCATCGGCACATTTCGCCCGGTCAAGACGGACGCCGTCGAAGACCACCCGATGCACGCCGAGCGATTTCACGTCTCCGCGGAGGCGGCCACCGCGATGAAGGCCGCGGCACGCATCGTCGCCGTCGGCACCACCGTGGTGCGGACGCTGGAGACGCTCAGTGAACCGCGTGCCGCCGAGGGGCAGACCGATATTTTTATCCGACCGGGGTTCAAGTTCCGGGTCGTCGGCGCGTTGCTGACGAATTTTCATCTGCCGCGTTCGACGTTGCTGATGCTGGTCAGCGCGTTTGCCGGCCGGGAATTGATTTGTCACGCCTACGCTGAGGCGGTCCGCGAGCGATACCGGTTTTTCAGCTACGGCGATTGCATGTTGATCCGCTGAACCGAATCTGGACAGCCCCGGCGCGTTTGTTATCCTCGATTTCGTGAAACGGAGCCTTGCGGTGGTGTTGGTGCTGGCGGTGGTGGCCGGCGCGGCCTGGTTGCTGACGCACCGCGGTTCCGGCACTCAACTCGTGTCGGGAACCGTGGAGGCCGACGTGGTGAGGCTGGCCTCTCGCAGCGGGGGGCGCGTCGTCGCGTTGCACGCGCGCGAAGGGGATGTGCTGAAGCCCGGTCAACTGCTGGCCGAGTTGGACGCCCCCGAACTTCT
>CAZJCX010000230.1:3748-5132 GCA_964544425.1 uncultured Verrucomicrobiota bacterium | reverse complement strand
CGCCGCTGGCCGCCAGCAGGTCTGACCCGCACGGCGCGCCCGGCGGTCGCGCCCTACCGTTTGGTTTCGGGAGTGTCATGACGATCAAAACGTGATCACCGTTTGGAGGTAGGCGAAATCGGCGTCATCGCTGCCGGCGGTGGCGGTCGCGGTGTCCTCGGCGTAGCCACCGGTGAAGAAGTGGCTGTAGCCGGCGAGGATGCGCACCCACTTCATCGGCGCGTAGCCGACGGTGAGGTCGAATTCCGAGCCGACGTACCGGTCAGCGCGGCGGGCGGCGGCGTTGACGGGGCGGACGGTGGCGACGCCGTTGGCGCGGTACCACGCGTCTTCATTGGAGAACAGCCAGAAGGCGTGGTAGTCGAGTTGCACCCAGACGTTCTTCCACGGCGTGGTCGGGTGTTGGTAGGGCGTGAATTTCAGTTGGACGCTGGGATTGTGGAGGTTCTTCCACGCGAAGAAATCCATGTAGCCGTAAAACTTGTGGTTGGTCGGGAACAGATTCAGAAAGGATTCATGCCGGCCGTCGTTCGGATTCTCGTCGCCGGAACCGACGCTGTACTCCAGACCGAGGCGGGGTTTCCACGCGCACTCCTCCCACGTGTAACCGCCGCGCGCCATCGCCGCCCATGCCCGGTGGTCTTGCGAACTCGGGCCGGGAAACGCCGCGCCGCTGCGGCCGTGGGCGCGACCCCATTGATACGCGCCCTCGGCCTCGTAATCGAATCCCGCCAGTTGGCCGGGCGTGGACTTGAGCCGCAGGCCGGTGGTGTAAATCTCCTGCTGGATATCGTAGGCGCGCGCGGCATTGGCGGTCGGCGTGGCGTTGTCGAAGTAGCGCGGGTTGCTGCTTTCCTTGTTGCGGTAGAGGAAATACGCCTCGGTGGTCTGGTAGGGCAACCGGGTCGTGCCGCCGTAGAGGCCGAGGAATGTGTCGTTCCAGTCGGCATCGTTGAACTGCCAGCCGTAATTGCCCTGCGGCCCGACATCGCGGATGGTCACCACATGCGCCGCGAAGGCGTCCACCCAGAAGCGGCGCTCGGTGTTCTGGTAGCGCAGTTTCACGGCGTCGAATGTGCGCGCGAAGTTGTTCCACTCAAACCCGCCGATCAGCCGCTCGTCACCGTAGTTCAATTCCTGCCGGCCGATCTTCACGCCCCACGGACACTCCGCGTAGTTGCTGACCTCCAGATACGCCTGGCGCAGATCGAAGGGATCGTCGCCTTCCGCGCCGAGCACGAACGGCACATTGTCGCGATCAGAATCAATTTCGCGCGAGTCCTGGCCTTGCACATAGGCCCGCAGCCAGCCGGTCGGTTTCGCGAGCAGCCCCAGTCGAAAACGCTGCAGCAGCCACGCATCGTCGGTGGCGACATTCGCGGCG
>CAZJCX010000230.1:2299-3738 GCA_964544425.1 uncultured Verrucomicrobiota bacterium | reverse complement strand
AAATCGAAATTGTTGTCGCGCACCTCGAAGCGTAACCGCTCCTGCGCGTCGAACACGAGTTTGCCGTCGAGCAGACTGAGCGGGTTGTAGGTGCCGGCCATCTTTTGCTCGATGATCTGGCGCTGACGTTCCGTGATCTCGGCGTGAGCGGCGACTAGGCTACACAACAACAGGGGTAGGATGTGTTTCATGATGTTCTCCTGAGGGGTGAAGGTGATTGGTTTCGAGAAACTCGATCAACTTCCCGCGCAGCTCGTAGAAGCGCGGGTCGTCGAGCACAGCTTCCCGGTGGCGGGGGCGCGGCAGGTCAATCTTGAGTACCGCGCCGACGCGCGCAGCGGGGCCGTTGGTCATCATCACCACGCGGTCGGCAAGGAACACCGCCTCGTCCACATCGTGCGTGACCATTAACACGGTTTTCTGGTCGTGTTCCCAGAGCCGCACCAACTCCTGCTGCAGTTGGATGCGGGTGATGCCGTCGAGCATCCCGAACGGTTCGTCGAGCAGCAACATCCGCGGGTTGATCGCAAACGCCCGCGCGATGCCGACCCGCTGCCGCATCCCCTGCGACAGCTCCGCCGGCAGCTTGTCGAGGTCGTTGCCCAGCCCGACCAGTTCGAGATGGTGCCGCGCGCGCTCGCGCCGGGCGGCGGCCGATTCCTTCGGGAAAACCTCGTTTACCGCCAGCAGGACGTTCTCCAGCGCAGTCAACCACGGCAGCAAACACGGCGCTTGAAACACCACGCCCCGGTCGAGACCGGGTCCCACGACCTCCCGCCCGGCGAGGATGATGCCGCCGTTCGTGGCGTCTTGCAGACCGGCGAGGATGGACAGCACGGTGCTCTTGCCGCACCCGGAATGACCGATCAAACAGACGAACTGGCCCTGCGGAATCTTGAGGTTGAAATCTTTCACGGCGCAGACCGCGCCGAAGCTCTTCTCCAGTTGCGTGAACTCGACGTAGGCGTGCGGGTTCACGCCGCCACCTCCGCGGGGTTGTAGCTGCGGTTGGCAACCGCGGTCGCCGCGCCGCCGCGCGTGGCAAGCGCGGCTACAACATCCTTCGGCCCGTGCGACAACAAGTAATGCAACACGGCTTTGCGGTCGCGACGGAAATCCGGGTCGAAGTTCAGCCGCTGCCGGACGCGCGGACGCGCCACCGTGACGGGCACCGGCTCGCCGAGCGTCGCGGCGGGACCCGCCGAGAGCGGGATCACCCGGTCGGCCAGCAAGATCGCCTCGTCCACATCGTTTGTGATCATCAGGATTGTTTTCTTCTCTTCCTCCTGAATGCGCACGAGTTCATCCTGCAACTCCGACCGGGTCAGCGCGTCCAGCGCGCCGAGCGGTTCATCAAGGAGCAGCAGTTGCGGCTCCATCGCCAGCCCGCGCGCGAGGGCCACGCGTTGGCGCATCCCACCGGACAATTCGGCGGGACG
>CAZJCX010000230.1:2045-2282 GCA_964544425.1 uncultured Verrucomicrobiota bacterium | reverse complement strand
GGCTCAATTTCACTTTTTCAAGATACCGGCGGGCGTGGTCGGTGACGTTGACCTTCGTCAATTCCGGGAAGCGCTGGCGAACGGCCAACTCGACATTCCGCAGCGCGGACAGCCACGGCAGGAGGGAGTAGTTTTGGAAGATCAGTGCCCGGTCGAGACCGGGGCCGTATACCGGCGCGCCGTTCAGGCGCACCTCACCGGCATCAGGCGGCGTCAGGCCGGCAATCAGGTTGATGA
>CAZJCX010000230.1:505-1940 GCA_964544425.1 uncultured Verrucomicrobiota bacterium | reverse complement strand
GAGGGTGAGGAAACTCATCAGGCGAGCGCGCCTCCCAGCCGTTTCTCGGCGACGAGCATCAGCCGGTCGAGCAGGAAGCCGACGATGCCGATGGTGATGATCGAGAGAATGATGTGCTCGTAGATTAGCGCGTTGTATTCCTGCCAGAGAAACCCGCCGATGCCGGGCGCGCCCGTCAGCATTTCGGCGGCGACGATGACGAGCCACGCGATGCCCAACGAGAGCCGGTAGCCGGTGAACATGTAGGGCAGCGAAGCGGGCAGCAGAATCTTGAACAGCGTTTTCCCGCGCGACAGGCGCAAGACTTTGGCGACGTTGAGATAATCCTGCGGCACGTTGCGCACGCCGATGGCGGTGTTGAGCACGGTGGGCCACATCGAGCAGATGGCGATCGTGAAGACCGCGGATGGTTCGCTGCGCTGGAACAGCACCAAGCCCAGCGGCAGCCACGCGAGCGGGGAGATGGGTTTCAACACCTGGATCAGCGGGTCGAACAGTTTTGTGAATAGTTTCGACACGCCGAGCACGAATCCCAGCGGCGTGCCGATCAGCAGCGCCAACGCGTAGCCTTTGGCGACGAGCACCAGACTGTTCCACGTGAAGCGGAGGATGCCTTGATCCATCTCCCCGCGCTTGGCGAACGGCTCGGTGATGTACAGCTTGCTCATCTCCCACGTCTTGAGCGGAGTGGGGAGGTTGGGCGCCCACGTCAGGCTGGAGACCTGCCAGAGCGCCAGGACTCCGGCAAATCCAAGGAGCGGGAACAACCAAGTGTGGAGCCGGGAAGTCATGCTAGCCTTTCGGGTTTTTCACAGGGAACGACAGCGCGTATTCCTCCGGCGCGGCCGGATCGAATGTGCCGTCCAGTAACGCCACGGACTCGGAGTCATTCGGCGCGACGGCGACGCTGATCTCCTTCATCGCCTCCGCGTAGATGTCGCCGCGCATGACCTGCTTGGCGATCCCGTCGTAATCGGGTGTCCCCGCGCACAACCCCCAGCGGCGGTACTGCGAGAGAAACCACTTCGCGTAGGCTCGCGACGGGTAGTTGCAGTTGCGCTGACTGAAGATCATGTAGTGCGGGTCTTGCTCCTTGCGCCCGTCGCCGTAATCAATTTCACCCGTCAACCGGCCGAGAATACTGGCCGGGTCACAATTGATGTACGTCGCTTTGCCGACGAGCTGGCATTGCTCAGGCCGGTTGTTCAGGTCATCGAGCCAGACGCTGGCCTCGTGCAGCGCCTTGAGCACGGCTTTGACAGTGCGCGGATTTTTCTCGGCGAACTTCTCGGTGAACGCGCACACTTTCTCGGGATGATCCTTCCAGATTTGCTGAGTCGTGATCGCGGTGTACCCGATGCCTTCGGCAACGGCGCGCGCGTTCCACGGTTCGCCCACGCAGAACCCGTCCATCTTGCCGACTTTCATGTTGGCG
>CAZJCX010000230.1:0-495 GCA_964544425.1 uncultured Verrucomicrobiota bacterium | reverse complement strand
ACGAGTTGGATCGGAAATGCGGGGAAATTTTCCCGGCGCTGACCAAGGATCATGGCTGACGCGCCTCCAGTCCCGCCCGCGCCGAGCCAGTACCGTATCCACATCGCGTGGGTGCCGGGCGGGAAGGTCATCGCAAACGTCAGCGGCGACCCCGAACCGAGCAACGGCTTGAAATCCGCCGCCGTCTTGACCGTGCCCTTGTACTTGTTCTGAATCGTGATCGCCTGTCCGTTGCGATTGATGATCCACGGGATGACCATCGGTTTCTTCGGGCTGCCGGCCAGGCCCATCGTCGAGGCCAGCGGCATCCCGATCAGCATGCGCGTCGCCTGCAAGTCGCCCGTCGAAAGCGAGTCGCGGATCGCCGCCCAACTCGCGCCCTTGGCGATGGTGGAGCGGATTCCGTACTTCTTGAACAATCCTTTCTCGTGCGCGATCACGAACGGCGAGCAGTCGGTCAACGCGATGATGCCGAACCGCAGGTCGGTGGTCTCC
>CAZJCX010000229.1:3981-5149 GCA_964544425.1 uncultured Verrucomicrobiota bacterium | reverse complement strand
GATCGGCGAAAGCGCCGTTATCCGCGCCGAGTGTGGCGAGCGCAAGGCCCGGGGAGAGGAATACGGGGAGCTGGCCGAAGGGGTCTGATTTCAGCAGCAGCTCCCCGGTAATCCGAAACTCAAATGCCACCTCGGCAAATGTCGTCTGGCTCATGGTACCGGTAGCCAGTCCATTCATCGGAAGCGCCAACACGCACCCCAACGCGCCGCCAATCAACGACAGCATCATGGATTCGGCGAGGATGGACACGTAGATTTCCCGCCGCCGAAATCCCAACACGCGCAACGTCCCGATCTCGCGCGTCCGCGCCCCGACCGCCGCGTACATCGTGTTCATCGCCGAGAACGCCGCGCCGACACTCATGATGACCGCCAGAAACGAAGCGAGAAACTGGAACAACCCTGCCGACTTGGTCTGCTCCTGATAATACTGCGTCTCGGTGATCACATTCAGATTGAATCGCTTGTCCTTGAGCAGCCGGTCGGTAATCGCCGTCGCGGCCGCTTCATCCATCGGCCGCAACACCACCGACCCATAAAAATCCCGCTTGAACACCTCCCGGCACTCATCCGCATCCACCCAGATTTCTGATTCGTACGCCGTCTTTTGCGCGTCGAAGATCCCCGCCACCCGCCACTCCGTCTTGCCGGATCGGAAAACCTCCCCCACCCGGCAATTCGCGAACCGCTCCGAGATTTTCCGGCTCACAATGCACTCCCGCCGACCCGGCACGAACATCCGGCCCTCGACGATCCGCACATTGGGCCGCAACTCCAACCCGACCGGCCCCAACCCGCGCACCTGCACATTCGCACTGCCTCCCTCGCGCCGGTCGAGCAACGCCAGCACGATGATCTCCGCCGAAGCGATCGGTTCACCCGCCGCGTTGCGCGCGATGCCGGGTGTGTACTTGATGCGCCGCGCGTCCTCCCGGCCAATCTGACTGCTCGATTCCGCCGTGGAACCTTTGCGCAGCGCCATCAAATTGCGCGCGTCCCCGGTATTGATGTATGTGGATCTCATCCCGCGATTGAGTGACATCACCATCACAAACACCGCCACCACCAACGCCACCCCGATCGTCGTCGCAATCGTCGAACGCCACCGGACCCGCAAGCTGCGCAGATTATATTTCAGCGGAACTGCGTCGTGTAGGGAAAGAGTGTA
>CAZJCX010000229.1:2420-3894 GCA_964544425.1 uncultured Verrucomicrobiota bacterium | reverse complement strand
ACCGTCAGAATCCCCGGCGTGATCGGAAACATCGGGAGAAATCCGGCGGACAGCTTGTACACGTCGAGCGTCTCCGCCAAGAGCTTCGCGCCGAAACATCCCACGAACCCGCCAGCCAACGCCAATCCGCACGACTCGGCGAGGATCAGCGTAAAGATCATCATCCCGGTAAACCCAAGCGCCTTGAGCACGGAGATTTCCCGGAGCCGTTCGCGGATCGCCATCGCCATCGTGCTCGCCGTCACCAGCAGCATCGTGAACACGATGACGGTGCAAATCGAGCCGATGAATAATTTCACATTCCCCATCATCGAGATGAAACCCAGTTGAAAGGCGCGCTCCGTCTCCGTCTTCGTTTCCGCGTCCGTGTTGCGGAACGCGGCGTCAATCCGCTCGATCAGGCCGGGAATCACTTCCGCGTTGCTCACCTTGATCCAGAATGTGCCGACAACTCCCAAATTCCCGAGCAGATCGTCGAGATAATCATGATGAAAAAACACCAACGTCTCATCCAACCCGTCGCTCCGATACACCCCCCGAATCACCAACTCCACATCCGCCGGCCACAACCCGGCGGTGAACGTGATCCGGTCCCCCATCTTCCACCCAAACCGCGCCATCCCTATGCGCCCGACAACACACGAGTTTTTCTCCTGAACGAACGTCTCCTCCTGCCGCGGATCCACGATCGCTTCCGGGAAGATGCGAAAAATCCGATCCGCATCGCACGCGAACTGCGCGAAGTTGCTCTTCGACTCATCAATGTAGATCCCGCCCAGCCACGTGAACTTCGACACGTGCTCCACCCCGGGCATCCGCTCAATCCGGTACTGATACTTCTCCGGCAACACATTCGCCAACGACACCCGGTGCCGCGTCACAATCCGCAAACTCGCCTGATCCGTCGTCGGCGGCTCCGTCATCAACTTCAACGCCGTCAGCAAAATCGTCAGCAAAAACAAACTGATCGCCACGCTCAACACCGTCAGAATCAACCGCCGCTTGTTGCGGAGCGCGTTGCGCAAGATGAAGCCGGGGATGGTCATGGTGGAGCGGTCAGCTTTCAGCGGTCAGCTTTCAGCTTCAGAATCAGGGCGGAAAGCATCCGTTTCACCTCGCTCACATCGGCGGATAAGCGGTCTGCAACTTCCGCCGTTAAAAAGCCCAAGTCACGAGCGAGCAAGACGTGATTCTCCAATTCACTCGCCGATCCCATCGCGATGTAAAGAAATCGCCCAAACTCCACGTCGCGATTCCGGCAACACCCCTCGGCGATATTGGCGCCGATGGAACTGCACGCGCGCCTCATCTGGCTTGTCAGCGAGTAGATTTCCTCCTTGGGAAAAAGAGCCGTCGCCCGATACACGCTGAGCGTCAACGCGTGGCTCTTCTGCCAAACCGTAAGTTTCTTGAAGTCCTTCATGGCTGACCGCTGAACGCTGACGGCTGGCCGCTTCCGTCCAGCAACTCCCCC
>CAZJCX010000229.1:0-2360 GCA_964544425.1 uncultured Verrucomicrobiota bacterium | reverse complement strand
ATCTCCCGGTTCAACCGCTGCAACAACCCCAACGCATCCGCTGCCGAGTGAGCGTCGAGATTGCCGGTCGGCTCATCCGCCACGATCAACGTCGGATCCGTCACCAACGCCCGCGCGATCGCCACCCGCTGTTCCTGACCGCCCGACATCTGCCGGGGCAAATGTTTCATCCGGTCGCCCAACCCCACCAGTTCCAGCGCCGCCTCGACATGCGACCGCCGTTCCCGCGCGCTCAGCTTCGTCAACAACAACGGCAACTCCACGTTCTCGAACGCCGTCAGCACCGACACGAGATTGAAAGTCTGGAACACAAACCCCACGTTTCGATTCCGCCACTCCGCCAACACCGTCTCGCTCAACGTCGCCACATCCGTCCCCTGCACCAAACACCGCCCGGTCGTCGGCCGATCAATCCCGGCAATGATATGCAGCAGCGTGCTTTTCCCCGACCCCGACGGCCCCATCAACGCCACGAACTCCCCCGCCGCAATGTCGAGCGACACATTGGCGAGCGCCGTGACCTCAATCTCCCCATGCCGGTACTGCTTCGAAAGCGACCGGATCTGCACCATCGGCTCGTTCATGGCGGCGACAGTAGCACAACTGTCACTGACCGCGCAGACGGGATCGAACATACTGTTCCAAAGACTGCGCGCCGGCTGGTCGCAAATCAGGCTGGTCAACCGGAACAGGTATTTCGAGGAGCTTGTTGCGCAGGAACTGGCCGACAACGAAGGCCATGGTGGACCATTGTTCGGTGCGGTCGAACTCGTCGTACAGCTTCACAAACCCTTCCTTGTCGCCTTGGAGGTAGAGGGCCATGAGCCGCCGGTCGGGAGACGTATTGGGTCCGCCCAAGAAGCGGACGGCCGCCGGCACGCTCAACTTGTGTTTCGTCAGCAGAATCCATTGCATCGTCGGCCATTCCTTGTAGCTGCCAAAGTAGTCGAGTGCCTTCTCATGATCGGCGTGCTGGGGATCGGCCAGGGCCGGGATGAGCGGGAGAAAACCCTTCAGCTTGTGATTCAAGCTGCCGGGTTGGTCGGCGGCCTCGTACCGGTCGGCGGCCTGTTCACATAGTTCGCGCAGAGCCTCCCGGTCGTCGCGGGCCGCGGCCCGGCACATTTGCATCATGAAGTCCCGGTAACTGCCGGTGGCACCGTCACGCAAAGCCTGCTGCATTCCGTCCTTGTCATCCTCCAGCAACGCCAGCGTGAACCGTTGCAGCGCCACTGTCCCCCAGTTTACCCGGTCGCTCGCTGCCTCGCGCGCCTGGTCGTAGAAGCGCTTGGCCGCGCGATAGGCGTTGGCGGCCAGGTAGTACGAGAACACTCGATAAACGTGATCATCGCCAGGGCTCATCCAATACAGTCGCTCCCACTCCTGCGCGTAGACCAGCGAGATATGCACGTCCCGGTCGCGCAGTTTCTCACGGATCAAAGTCCGCTCCGCAATAGGCAGCCCGGCGCCAAGGCTCCTAATCAACTGCACCCGACCGGGAACCGGCGGCCGGCGTTCTTCGCGCAGATTCGCCACCACCACCGCCGCCGGCAGCCGACCGCCTTCGCGGGCCAGACGCGCCAGCAGGCCGGCCTGCGTCTCCCACGCCTGGCCGGTCTGCAGCAGGTGGAGGTAATCAGCCACGAGCAGTGGTCGCAGCCAATTCCGGCGCAGGTGCTCGGCGACGTTTTGTTGGCGCGGCCAGTTCTGGACCGGGTACGTCATGTAATGACAGCGCACGAACAACCCGGCCATCGGCCCATCCAGACTTTCCACCCGACGCGCGCGCCGCATGTTCCACGTCGCCCGGTGTTGCATGGCCGGGTCGAAGAATGGTTCCAACCCGCGCACCTGGTTGGTGACCGGGTCGGCAATGCTCGCCGCCGTGTCCGCCGCGCCGAGTTTGCGGGCGACGAAAAAGTGCCGGGCGCCCAAGTTTGCGGCCGTCAGTTCCCAACCATGATTCAACAAGTCCCGCGCCGTGACCGTGGCGACTGGCGTGAGCGGCCCCCACCCTTCCCGCTCAGCCTGCTGCAACAGCGGCACCGCGGCGTCGAAGCCGGTGACGCTGGCGTCCCGCCGCCGGAACTGCCACAGGGGCGACTCACCCGGTCCGCCCTTCAATTTCTCCCAAGCGCCAGCGGCTGCCGCCCGGTACCCAGCGTAGTCACCTGCGGGCGGTGAGAATTCCGCCAAGAACTGGACCCATTCCAACCGGGCTTGCGCCTGCCAACTGCCCCCCGACAAATGTCCACCGCCCACATCGGCCCCCGTCGCGAACAGCGGTGCGTACTCATACATCTGCCCAAAGTCATCGGGCCGGCGCAGCAACAACAGCTGAACCACGTGCGAGAGTACGG
>CAZJCX010000228.1:0-5150 GCA_964544425.1 uncultured Verrucomicrobiota bacterium | reverse complement strand
GTATTATTACCGCTGGCGCGTGATGGATCCGAATGTCGGAAGATTTACCTGTGAGGATCCGTTGGGATTTGACGAGGGAGTCGATCTTTATATTTATGTTCAGAACGGTGGCGTCAATAAGATAGATCCTTGGGGTCTGAGCGCGGAAGATTTGGTCGATTTAATCGGGGGAATCGGTCAGGCAGCACTGCAGCAGGCGGTTCTAAATAGTGGCCTAAATGCGTGCCAATCGCAGGAACCGCAATCAAGCTCGAAGTGTAACTGCTGCGTCATCAGGTACTGCTGGAAGCCACAGCCTGGCTATACCTACAATATTTACCAGTTCAAAAGCGCCCACGTTGTGAAGAAAACCTGTAGCGAAGCTCAGCAGCAAACCGTTATCGAGTCACCGTGCCCAAGCAGTTTGTGGTACTCTGCAAAAAAGTATATCCCTTGGTGATGAAAATTGCCGGGAACAAACTTGTCCTAGGGTTTTGTGTTTTCATCCTTGCAGGGACTGTTGCATGTCATAATCAAGCGAATCGCTTGAAAGCGCCACCGGAGAGACAGGCGCTCAGTGAGCAGGATTTCGTCGAACTGATTCGGATTGGCATGAGCAGCCAAGAGGTTCTTCAAGTGTTCGGCGAACCGCAAGCTGTGAACAATCTTCAAGACGGGGGAGTTTCTCTCTTTTATCTGGAGCCAGAACACCTAGAGGATGTTGGTAAACTCAGCCTTGCTGGATTCCAGATTTACATCAAGGATGGAAAGCTAACGGGGTGGTCGCCGATTCATCGTTTCATAGAACCCCGCGTGGGATCAGGTCCTCCTGTTGGAGTCGAAGGGTCATCGGGGTCAGATCCACACAACGCACAGAATGAAGGCAAGTGAACGGCTTCGCGGGGTCACAAGAAAGAGGAAAAGGGGTCACATCTCATTATTCTGGAATTGACATCGGACTGTCAACGGGGTCAGCTCCGCACAAGTCAACGGGGTCATCAGGTCTCGTCCTCAACGGGGTCAGCTCCGCAAAGCGGATCGAGAAACTCAGTCGGGATTTACAGAATAATGAGATGTGACCCCTATCCTCGCTGATGAGATGTGACCCCTATCCTCGCTGCCTATCCTCCGTCAAGGAACTATATGCCAATGAAATTGTGGTCGTGTCACTTTTGGCTATGCCTGCTGATCTTCTGGGATGTTGCCGCTTGTGTTGGCGGGCAAGAAACCGTCATTGCGCCTAATGTGGACGACAGAACAGTCGATTGCGGTAAAGTGTTCATGTTGAGCAATGAGAACCTGATCACCCTTTATCAACAGGGAGCCAAGATGGGTGATGCGAGTGAGCACCTTTGGATCGAGCGTGAAATATATTTGCGAGGAGATAGGATAATTAGAGACTTGCGCAAGCTACCAAAAGAGGAACGGGCGCTCGTGCTTTCGCGCCTAGGGACAAGTCAAGCAAAGAGTGTGGGATTGCATAACGACATAGTGTCAGGTCTGGACATTGGACAATCGGTCTTGGTGTCGGGGTCAGTTTTTAAGAGGCTTCTCAGCGCGCTTCGCAGGGTCACAAAATGGGAATTTTGCTTTTGAGGATGCTCACCCGTGTGTCGCCGTAGATTGCATCGCGTACCAACGACCACGCTGGTGGGATCGGCAACGCTTCGCGTTTTGCAGATTCCAGCACCAGCCAATCCGATTGGATGCCGGCTGAGAGCAACTGCTGGGCGACCTCACCATACGGCGGATCCGCGAACACCAAATTAAATTTTGCGCCGCGGCGCAGGTACCGGAACACATCCTCGCGCACCACGACCGGCTCGATCCCGCCCCGGCGGACAAACTCCGCCACATTCTGTTCCAATGACTCCAACGCCGCGCGGTTCTGCTCGACGAACGTCACGCTCTGCGCGCCCCGGCTCGCCGCTTCCAAACCGAGCGCACCGGTCCCGGCAAACAAATCCAGCACGGTCGCGCCCACCACCCGGTCACCCAAGCTGGAGAAAATCGCCTCACGCACCCGGTCGGATGTGGGGCGCGTCACGTCCCCGCGCGGCACGGCGAGCGGCATTCCGCGGGCGATGCCGGCGATGATGCGCATCAGTTGAACAGCTTCTTCAGGCCCTTATCAAGCAACTGCTGGCCGGCGCCCTTCAGCAATCGCTGCGACAAATCCGTCTTCGGCGCGTCGTACGGGCCGGTGACTTTGAAGTCAATCGTCAGAAAACCATCGGCGCGCTTCGTGAAGGCGTTGCGAATTTCGTTCGGCACTTTCGCGAGGAGACTTTCGGCGAGCGCGAGTGTGAGCGTGTGATTGAGCGTGTAGTTTTCCAATTCCATCGCGCCACTGCCGGTAATCTGCACCAGCGGCGACGTGAGCTTGATTACCGGGTTCTGCATCACGTTGTTCGCCAGCGTGTATTCCAGCAGGCATTCGTTGAATTGGAGCGTCTGCAACTCCGGCACCTGCAACAGCGTGCCGAGCAGGTTCAGCAAGGGAACGCCGGTCAGTTGGCCATTTGTGATCTCGGCTTTGCCGCCGCCGGTAATGGTGGGCAACCCGCTGGTGCCTTCGAGTTTCGCCGTGAGTTGCAGCTTGCCGGTCAGGTTCGGCTTCGCGCCCATCTCCTGCAACAAGGTCGCCACATCACTGTCGCGGCCGGTCAGGTCCACGATGTACTTGAACCCGCCCGCCGTCCGCACCGTCAGCCCACCCGACAACGTGCCGCCGGCAAATTGGCCGGTCAGCGGCGCGAGTAGGATCTCGTCGCCAATGGTCACCGGGGCTTGTACGTTGCGGACAAAGACCGCGTTGGCGACGTTGATCTCGGCAATCCGCGCGTCACCGCGCCCGGTCATCTTGTCGCCCGCCAGCGCCACGCTCGTGTCCAACCCCAACCCCGCCAGCTTCACCAGCAGCTTCCCGGCATCACTGGCCAGTGAAACCTCGCCGTCGCGGATGGCGATGGCGGACAGGTCCACATTGAATCGCGTGCCGCCGCCGCTCACAGAAGTGGGCGGACTGCCGGCGGCCGTCGTGCCGCCGAGTTTTTCGTAATTGAACGCGCCCTGTTGGTCGCGCACGAGCGCGATCACCGGCTTTTCAATCGCCAATTTCTGAATCGCGACGTGTTTTCGCAACAACGGCAGCAGCCGGTAGCGCAACACGAACGATTCCGCCGTCAACAGGTTACCGGTAAAGGGCGGCGGATTGGCCACCGCCATCCCCCGCAACGTCACCCCGCGCCACAACGACACCTCCAACTCCGTCAGCGTCACGCCCGAGCCGAGCGCGGTCTGGGCGCTGCTGCGCGCGAGTTCCTGGAAATCCGGTGACTGCAAAAATCGGTTCAAGTACCACACCCCGCCGGCCGCCGCCAGCGCGAGGACCACCAGGAGGATGACGAGAATCTTGATCGCTTTCATGTTTGGCTTGCTCCTTTGACGAGGCTAGGATAGCCGAGAGTCGCCGCATGACCAAACAGATTGTCATCTTCAACCCGGCCGCCCGCGGCGAGAAAGCGCAGCGGCTGCGGAAGTTTTTGGACGCCCAAACAGGCGGTGACGTCGTGCTGCGGCCCACGCAAGCGCCCGGCCACGCGCGCGAACTCGCGGCGGCCGCCGTGGCCGAAGGCGCGACGACGATCATCGCCGCGGGCGGCGACGGCACCATCAATGAAGTCGTCAACGGGCTGGTCCCCCATCCCGTGCCGCTGGGGATTCTCCCGCTCGGCACCGCCAACGTCTTTGCGCGGGAACTCGGCATCCCGTTGCGCCTGCCCCGCGCGTGGGACGTCGTTCAACGCCAGCGGGTCGCCACCGTGGACCTCGGCTGCGCCGAAGCGCAGGGCACCCGCCGTTACTTCGTGCAACTGGCGGGCGTGGGCTTCGACGCCACGGCCATCCGCGAGACGAGCTGGGAATTGAAAAAGAAATTTGGCCCGCTCAGCTACGTCTGGGGCGGCTTGCGCACCTTGCGCTACTGGCCTGACGCCCCGGCTGTGTTCATCGGCAACGGCCGATTCTACGGCGGCCCGTTCAAGCTGTTTCCGCGCGCCCAACTGACGGATGGCCGGCTCGACATCTGCCGGCTGCCGCGCGCCAGCTTGTGGGGCGCGTTGCTGGTCGTGCTCGGCCAGCACACCCGGCGGCGCGGTGTCGAATATTTCCAGACGGCATCGTATGAACACGACGGTGCGCAACCGTTTGAAGTGGATGGAGAATTGGTCGGCACGACGCCAGTCACGTTCACCGTCGCGCCCCGCGCCCTGCACGTCATTGTCCCGTGAGGTGAACCATGCTCCGCGAGTTTCTCGCTTCCCCCGCCTACGCGATGGCGTGCCAGCAGTACGACCGGGTCGCCGATCTGCTCCACCTTCCCCAAGGCGAGCGCGAACGCACCAAGTGGCCCCGCCGCGCCGTGACCGTCTCCGTGCCAGTGCGGCTCGACAACGGGCGCACGGAAATTTTCCCCGGCTACCGGGTCCAACACCATCTCTCCGTCGGCCCCACCAAAGGCGGCTTGCGCTATCACCCCGAAGTGACCGTCGGCGAAGTCGCGGCGCTGGCGATGTGGATGAGTTGGAAGTGCGCGCTCTGCGGCCTGCCTTACGGCGGCGCCAAAGGCGGCGTGGCCTGCGATCCCCGGCAACTCTCCAAAGCCGAGCTCGAACGCCTCACCCGCCGTTACACGCAGGAAATGATCCCGTTCATCGGCCCCCACATTGACGTGATGGCGCCCGACCTCGGCACCAACGAGCAAACTATGGCGTGGATGATGGACACCTACTCGATGCACGCCGGTAATCCTGTCCCCCAAATCGTCACGGGCAAACCCGTCAACCTCGGCGGCAGCGCGGGTCGCCGCGAAGCCACCGGCCGCGGCGTCGCGTACCTCGTCAATCGCACGCTGGAGAACACCACCAACGTCCGCGTCGCCATTCAAGGCTTCGGCAACGTCGGCTCCATCGCCGCGCAACAACTCCACCGGTTCGGCGCCAAGATCATCGCCGTCAGCGATTACACCGGCGGCCTGTACCGGGCGGATGGACTCGATCCGAATGCGTTGATTGATTACGTCGCCGCCGGGGGTGTCTTCCGCGATTACCGGGAAGCCGACCAAATCACCAACGAGCAGTTGCTCGAACTCGATTGCGATGTCCTCATCC
>CAZJCX010000227.1:4932-5175 GCA_964544425.1 uncultured Verrucomicrobiota bacterium | reverse complement strand
GATCTGGCGGTTTGTCGCCTCGGACCGGACCCGCACTTTGAAAACGCCTTTTTGCTCCGGGACAAATCTCCCCTCGAACACACCCCACCCACCGGCCACCGTCGCCAAGTCCACCCGGTCGATCTTGCCGCCCGGCGCCGTCATCTCCGCCGTCACCCGCCCGGCCCGCGACGGCAGACCGCTCGCGTCAAACACCGTCGCGTGGACCGTCACCGTCTCACCGCGCTGCGGATTGTCGGGATT
>CAZJCX010000227.1:4573-4903 GCA_964544425.1 uncultured Verrucomicrobiota bacterium | reverse complement strand
GCGAGGTGACGTTGGTACGACATCCACCGCACCACCTGTCCCCAAAACCGGTAGTGGTACACATCCTCGACGCCGCGACGCCACCGCCACGCGCCGTCCGTCCCCATGAAGAGCACCTTGCCGTTGCCCTGCGGGCGCGTCACCAACAACGGCACGCGCCCCCACTCGTTGCGCACGCCTTCGTGCACCGCCAACACCTCCGCGCCCGGCCGGGCTTTCTTCACGGCGGCATGCCAGTAGAAGCCCGGCAACTGCCGCCACACCGATGCGTTTTCCTGGTCGTTCGGCGCGAGCATCGTCAACAAATGCCCCTGCCCGCGCTCCACCGCG
>CAZJCX010000227.1:4260-4543 GCA_964544425.1 uncultured Verrucomicrobiota bacterium | reverse complement strand
CCAACTCCACCGGCATCATCCCGCCCAACGCCGTGTCGGCCAGCGTCCCGACGCGCCCGCGACTACCGGGCAGGAACACCAACCCGCTGCCTTGCTGCTCGACCAGCCCCTGCAATTCGAGACAATTTTCCCTCGTCAATTCGTTTTCGCCAATCCCCACATCGCCGATAAACACCACGTCGAACTTCGAAAGCGTTTCGCGCGTCGCCGGAAATTGATCGAGATAGTCGGCGCCGCCGCCGACCTTCATCCCGGGATGGAACAGCAACGTTTTGACCTCCAC
>CAZJCX010000227.1:3892-4159 GCA_964544425.1 uncultured Verrucomicrobiota bacterium | reverse complement strand
ACATTTCCTTGCGACTCGCGACTTGGGCCGCCTGCTCGTTGTTGTCGCTCCGCAACTCCTCCGCCTCCACCGGCAAGCTGACCCGCACGGTCGCGCCGCCCTCGCGCAACGGCGTCCACACCACCGCGTCCTGCACCTGCCCCAAGGCCGGCACCGTGGTGTCTTTGCCCATCTCACCGCCGCGCTCGTCGCGCAACGTCACGCGCGTCTTCACCTCGCGCGGCAAAAAGCTCCGCACCTTGAACCCCACCAGCACCTGCTCACCCA
>CAZJCX010000227.1:1771-3763 GCA_964544425.1 uncultured Verrucomicrobiota bacterium | reverse complement strand
TGCCGGTATTCCAATCGCCGTCCGAGAGCAAGACCACCGCCCGCAAGTTCCGCTCGCGCGCCAACACCGCTTCGAGCGCGCCGTTGATGTCCGTGCCTTCGTTTTCGTTGGTGGTACCGGGAGAGAAATCCTGCGCCACCAGTTGATACCGGTTCGACAACGCGCTCCAGAATTCCGCCGCGCGCTCGCGCGCCACCCACTCCGACCGGCTCATCACCGATTGCTCACCCACCACATCGCGCGTCGTCATGCTCCGCGACGCATCCGCCAGCACCGCCACCACCGGGCGCTCATTCGGCGCGGCTGGCCGGACTTTTTCCGGTCGCCACAGTGTCACCACGATCAACACCACCGTCACCAACCGCAACACTTCCAGCCCCAACAGCAACGACCGACCCCGATTCCGTCGCCACTGCGCGTAGCCGAACCAGGCGGTCAGGGCGATCACAACCAACCCCAGCGCCATCGTCAACCACGACGCCCCAAAACTCCACCCGCTCATGCCGCGCCCTCCGCGGCAGTTCCCGTTGTGGGAGCGCCCTTCGGAGCGTGACTCGGCAGCGTCAACGCCGCTTCCGTCACCAGAAACACCAACATCGCCACCAAAAACCACCGCCACACTTCGCTCGACAGTTTGCCGGTCGCCTCTGCTTTCTCATCGAAGAACCGCACCGCCACGCTCCCGAACAACTCCCGGACATTCTTTTCATCCAAGATCTCCGCGGCATCCTCCGCCGCCGGCCGGTTCAACCCCACCAACCGCCCGCCCACCTGAAATACGCCGGCTTGTTGCGCCTGCCCTGCCAAGGGAGTCCATACTTCATCCGCGCCGATCCCCACCGGCTCACCAACGGCCGCATTGATGACCTGACCGAGCCGCTGCCCGCCGGCAGCCAACATCCGTTGCAACATCGGCACCAGCACCGGCCCCTCGCCCAAGTTCGACCACTCCGCCACCGGCAACGTCGCCACGGCATACACCATCCCGCGCCCCGTGGCCTGCCGCGTCACGAACGGTTTGCCGTCGGCAAACGTCGCCACCGCGAAACCTTCGATGGCGGTCCGCCGTTTCACTTCCAAGTCCGCCACCGGCAGTTCCACCCCATCCCGCGCATCCGCCAAAACGCCATCCCCCCGATTCCACGTCGGCACGCGCCACGGGGTGGTGGTTGCCGACTCGGCGGCCACGGCATCCGACGGAAACCGCACCACCACGCCGCCCTCGCTCAGAAACTTTTCCAACCCCTTCACCGGATCCGTCGCCGACTGCCAAATTACCAACGCCACATCACGCACATCCAAATGGCCGGCCGGTGCGCGCACGCTCGATTGATTCAACTGCACCGGCACCGGTGCCGCCGCCAACGCCAACACCCTGCCGGCCTGGTCATCGTCCGCCACCACGACCGACTTCAAATGCGTCTCCGCGCCAAACACGAAGTAGCTCACGTTGTCCTGAAGGTTTCCATCGGGCGGCAATTCCACCCACCCCCAGCCGCTGCCGGGGTGATCCCCCAACTCCACCCGCTGCTGGATCCGGACTGTCCCTCCCGCAAAATTCACATCCACCAATGACCGCGCCCCCTCCAGCACCACCGACACCGGTAGAGGGCGGCCGCCGGACGCGCCACTCCCCGTCAACTCCAGCTCCAGCACCGCCTCCGATTTCCGCCGCGACACCCCGGTAATCCGCACCGCCACATTGTCCCCGCCGCTTTCCCGCAACGCCAACAACCGGATCCGCACGTCTTGCGGCAACGCCCCCAGCCGCGCCGTCACCGCCGCCCACCGGCTCTCGGTCGCGTCCCAGTTGCTCGCCTGCAAATCCGACGCCAACCAAATCTCCGTCCGCCCGCACTGGTTCGCCGTGATGTACTCCACCGCCGCATCCAACATCGCCGGAATGTCCGCCGCGGCATCGCTCGCGTCGGTCGCCGACAACTCCGGCAACGCGCCCGCGCCCATGATCTCGTCGCCCAGGCCCTGTTCGCG
>CAZJCX010000227.1:0-1761 GCA_964544425.1 uncultured Verrucomicrobiota bacterium | reverse complement strand
TCGAAATCTCTTGCGGCTGCCGCGTCGCGCTCTCAATCAATACCAACCGCGACGCCCCGCCCGTCGCCTGCGCCGCCTCCGTCAACCGCGCGACCGCCACCTCCCGTTTCGACCGGTGCGTTGCCGCATCCTTCCACTCCATGCTCGGCGACCGGTCGAGCAGGAGGATCACCGTGTCGGGCGCCCCGCTCAACGCCCACCCCAACCACCCGCCCACCAGCGGGCGCGCCATCGCCAACACCAACGCCGCAATCGCCAACGCCCGGCACGCCAACACCACCCAATGGCGCAGTTTAGCCGACCGCCGCGACCGCCGCGACGCCGCCAGCAAAAACGTCATCGCCGCCCAGTCCAACGACCGGTACCGCATTCGATTCAACAGATGAATCAAGACCGGCACCGCGATGAGCGCCAGCCCCCAGAGAATGAATGGCTGAAGAAAAATCATTTCGCCCGTGCCAACAGAAAATCCGCCAGCACCTTCTCCGGCTCCTGATCCGTCGTCACCAGCCGGTAATCCACCCGGTATTCCCGGCAGCCCTGTTTCAGTCGCGCCAAGTACCCGCTCAACGCCTCCTGATACTGCGTCCGAATCAAACCCGGTTCCACCAGCACACTGCTGCCGTCCTCCATGTCCACAAACCGCGTCGGCCGGTCGAAGGTGAATTCCGTTTCCGTCTTGTCGAGCAAATGGAACACGGCGAGGTCGTGTTTGCGGAAGCGCAGATGTTGGAAACAACTCAGCAACGCATCCGGGTCGGCGAACAAATCGGAGAACACCATCACCAACGCACGCCGCCGGACTTTTTCCGCAATCTGATGCAGCGCGGCGATCAACCCGGTCTCGCCGCTGGGTTTCGTGTCGCTCATCGCCCCAAAAATATTCTTCAAGTGCGCGGCGTTGCGGCGCGGCGGGATGTCCTTGATCAGTTGCGCCGAGCAACACGCCAAGCCCACCCCGTCGCCCTGATGCATCGCGAGGTACGCAAGCGCGGCCGCGAGTTTGCGTGCGTAGGCGAACTTCGTGCCCGCCGCGCCACCAAAATTCATCGAGCCGCTGGCGTCGAGGACGAGGTAACACCGCAGATTCGTGTCCGCCTCGAACTCTTTCATGTAGAACCGGTCACTCCGCGCATAGACCCGCCAGTCGAGATGGCGAATGTCGTCCCCCGGCACGTACTTGCGGTATTCGGCAAACTCGACGCTCGAACCCCGGTGCGGACTTTGGTGCCGCCCGGAGACGCTGCCTTCCATCGGCCCGCGCGCTTCAAGCGGCAGACTGAGCAGGCGCGTCAGGGCTTGGGGGTCGAGGAATTCGCTGGCGACGTCGGCCGGCACGCGATCACTTGCCTCCGACTTCGGCGAGCAGGCGTTTGACGATCTCGCGGCTCGTCACGCCCTCGGATTCGGCGTGGAAGTTTGTGATGATCCGATGGTACAGCACCGGCTCGGCAACGGCTTCGACGTCCTCGGTGCGGACGAGATAGCTGCCTTGCATCGCCGCCCGCGCTTTCGCGCCGACGATCAGGCATTGCACCGCGCGCGGCCCGGCGCCCCAACTGACCCAGCTCTTGATCCAGTCCGGTGATTTCGCTTCCGGTGGCCGCGTGGAGCGGGCCAGTTTCACGGCGTAGTCGTACACGTGATCCGGCACCGGCACGCGTCGAACGAGTTCCTGGAAGGCGATGACCTTGTCGCCGTGAATCAGTTTGGAAAGTTTCGGCGCGCCGCTGCCGGTTGTCTCGCGCGCGATGCGGCCTT
>CAZJCX010000226.1:2664-5175 GCA_964544425.1 uncultured Verrucomicrobiota bacterium | reverse complement strand
CGGAGCGAGCGTCCCCGCGAGCCGCTCGGCCCATCGTCCTCAACCCGCAAACTCGTACGCTTCCAAACCAACAACACCGGGCCGCGCCACGAACAGGCCGCCTTCGTGCGGGTTCTTCTTCAAGGCGGCGCTGTCGAGGCCGGTGCGGGCGCTGGTGATGTAGAGCCGGTCGAGGTTCGGGCCGCCGAACGCGCAGGCGGTCACGTTGGTCGCGGGCACCGGCAAAGTGTCGAGCAGTTGGCCGGTCGCCGGGTTCCACCGGGTCACACGAGAGCCACCCCAATGCGCGATCCAGAGCATGCCCTCTGCGTCCATCGTGCTGCCGTCGGGATAGCCGATGCCGGGCGGGATCGTGATGGCGGTGCGCCGATTGGCGATGGCGCCGGTCGCGTTGTCGAAATCGAAGGCGTCCACGATGAGACGCGGCGTGTCAATGTAGTACATCGTTTTCTGGTCCAGACTCCACGCAATGCCGTTCGAAACGGTGACCGGACTGAGCATCTTCTTGACGGTGTGAGTGGCGTGCAGGCAATACAAACTGCCGGTCGGCTCGGTGCCTTCGATGGGCATCGTCCCCGCCCAGAACCGACCGGCGGGGTCGCATTTGCCGTCGTTGAACCGGTTGCTGGGCTTGTCGGATTCGGGGTCGGCGATGAAATCGAGCATCTCCGTGTTCAGGTCGAGCCGCGCGAAGCCGTTTTTCAGCGCGACCATCACCCCACCGGCTTTGCGCGGGACAACCGTGCCAACGTATTGGCCGACGTTGATCGCTCGGTCGCGTTTCGTCGCGGGGTCGTAGATGTGGACGAGGTGGTTGTAGATGTCCACCCAGTACAACACCTGCCGGTGCGCGTGCCAGATCGGCCCTTCGCCCAGCTCGGCCCGCGCGTCCAAAACCAGTTCGACGTTCGTGTTCACACCTGACTACTTACCGATTGACTCCGCCCTGCGCCAACTTATTCTCTGCGCTCATGCTTTCGACTTTGGATCTGAACGGCACATGGCGACTGCGGTGGAGCGACGGCGAACGCGGGCGTGTCGAGTTTGCCAACCGGCCCGAGACTGATGAGGCGCGGTATCTCGACGCGCAGGTGCCGGGCGAGGTGCATCTCGATTTGTGGCGGGCGGGACTGATTGATGACCCGTATGTGGGGACGAATTGCCTGAAAGCCCGGTGGGTCGAGGAATGTTATTGGGCCTACCGGCGTTGGTTCGATGCGCCCAAGACGAGCGGACGCGTGTGGCTCGTGTTCGAACGGCTCGATCTTGTCGCGAAGATTTTTCTGAATGGCACCGAGGTCGGCTCGCACAAGAATGTCTTCTATCCCTGCCGCATCGAAGTCACCGGCAAACTCAAGCCCGGCCGCAACCTGCTCACCGTGCACGTCGAGGGCGGGTTGTTCGACGTGATGGACAAACCGATGGACGGCTATGTCCGCAAACTCGATCAGCGCCTTCACAAAGGCGTCTGGCTGCGCAAACCGCAGTGCCAGTTCAACTGGGACTGGAGCACGCGCCTGATCAACGTCGGCATCACCGGCAACGTGCGCCTCGAATGGACGACCGACCCGGTGCGTCTTGATCAATTCGTCCCACTCGCGGAAGTCACACCCGATCTGCAGACCGGCACGCTGCGCGCCCGGCTGTTTGTCGAGGCGTTCCGCAAGACGCGCGGCGAGTTGATCGTCGAAGTTGCCGGCCAACGGGTCGCGCAGCCGGTCAGCCTCGCGCCCGGTCTCAAGCCGGTCGAGACGACCGTCACGGTGCACCATCCGGCGTTATGGTGGCCGGTCGGCCACGGCCCGCAGAATCTCTACGACGTGCGCGTCACGTTAAAGGTGGCCGGCAAGGTGGTCGGCCAGAACGCAGCGCGCGTCGGGTTCCGCCATGTCCGCATCAACCAAGACCCGCATCCGGAACAAGGTCGGTACTTCACCGTCGAGGTGAACGGGAAAAAGATTTTCTGCAAGGGCGGCAACTTTGTCCCGCCCGACATGATCTTCCAGCGGTGCGACCGCGCCCGGTATGACACGCTGACCGACCGCGCCCTCGAAGCGAATTTCAACCTGCTCCGCATCTGGGGCGGCGGCCAGTATGAGAGTGATGATTTCTACGCGTTATGTGATCTGAAAGGGATTCTCGTCTGGCAGGAGTTCATCTTCGCCTGCCACAAGTATCCGGCAATCCACAAAGAATTTTTCGACAACGTGACGAAGGAAGCCACCCACAACGTCCGCCGCCTCGCCTCGCATCCGAGCCTGGTCATCTGGTGCGGCAACAACGAAATGGAATGGGGCGCGTGGGAATGGGGCTTCGACAGCGGCGCGATCACATATCCTGATTATGCGCTGTTTCATCTGACCTTGCCGAAACTGCTGAAGGAAGAAGACCCGACGCGATTCTATTGGCCCAGTTCGCCCTACTCGCTCGCCGGTGAGCCGCCCAACGCCGACCACACCGGCGATCAACATCCGTGGCAAATCGGCTTCGCCAACCTCGATTTCCGCGACT
>CAZJCX010000226.1:0-2654 GCA_964544425.1 uncultured Verrucomicrobiota bacterium | reverse complement strand
AAAACGAACCTGCCGCTTCCCGAACGAAGGCGGCTGCATCGGCCCGACATCGTTGCCGACGATGTGGGCCTGCCTGCCGGAAGGTCACCGGCACGTCCAATCCTTCGCGTGGCAGGTTCACGACAATTCTGTGGATAGCTGGGGCGAACCGAGCTACCCCGACGGCATCCTGCCGATGTGGACCGGCCACGGTACGCGCACACTCTCCATCGCGGAGTACACCTACTGGGGCGGCCTCGTTCAAGGCGAGGCGCTCGGCGAATACATCCACAACTTCCGCCGCCGGATGTTCAGCAGCGCGGCGGCGATTTTCTGGATGTACAACGATTGCTGGCCGGCCACGCGCAGTTGGACCGTCGTGGATTACTATCTGCGACGCACACCCGCGTTTTATCCGGTCCGCCGCGCCATGCAACCCGTCACCGTCGTCGTCGCCGAAGCAGGCGCCGAGATCATCGTTTTTGGCATCAACGACACCAACACCCCGGTGACCGCCGACCTCCGTTACGGTCTGTTCACCCTCACCGGCCGCTACCCGCTCGACCGCACCGACCGCGTGACCCTCGAACCCAACGCGTCCACACCACTGGCGTCATTCCCCCGGTCGGCTTGGAAAAATCCCGACGCCACCGTTGCGTTTGCAATGTTATTCGAGCCGCCTGTAGCCGCGCTTGTCAAGCGCGGCCACAGCTCCAAATTAATCGCTCGTCATCGGCTCGTGTTGCCGCTGTTCAAGGAACTGCGCTGGCGACCGGCCCGCGTGAGTGTGCAGGTGCGCGATGGCCGCGCCGTTTTTCAATCGCCGACGTTTGTCTGGGGCGTTTGCCTCGATCTCGACGGCGAGCGCAAACTACCGGACAACTTCTTCGACCTCTACCCCGGCATCCCCTACTCCCTCCCGTGGCGAGCCCGAGCCAAACCGCGCCTGCTTCACACCGGCAACCTCACTTGAGGAACAGTTCGATGACGGGCACGGTCACGTTCGGACGCATCGGCGGCAGTGTGATCGAGAGCGTTTTCCGGCCGGTCACGCCGAGTTGGTTGGCGTGCCACTCGTCCACCGTCAACTTCCCTTCGCTGGCGTCGTTGAGCAACTGACCGTACGCGACGCGCTCGGAAAACGCGCCGTCGAGGTGCAGATGTTTGTACGGCCACGCGAAGAGGTGAACGTAGAGGCGGTTGGTGACCGGGTTGTAAGTGAGCCGGCCATCCTGCGGCGTCTGGAACTCGGCCGGCGCCTGCGTGCAACCGTAAATCGAGCGGCTGTGGCGCTTCATCCACTCGCCAATGCCGGTCAAACGCAACAAGGCCCGCTCGTCGAATTCGCCACGGCCGGTCGGCCCGACGTTGAGCAGCAGATTCCCGCCTTTGCTGACGCAATCAATCAACGTCCGCACCAACTCGTCCACGCTGCGCCACGTCATCTCGTCGCGGTGATAACCCCACGAACCGCTGAACGTCTGGCACGCCTCCCACACCACCGGCTTGCCGTCCACCTGCGGCCACGCGCGCGGTTGGGTTTGCTCGGGTGTTTTGATGTCCCACGAGGCGCGAACGTGCGGCAAGTCGAGCCGGTCATCGAGAATCACGTGTGGCTGGAGGCGGCGAATCATCCTCACCAGCTTTTCGCTGTCCCAGTCTTTGTGTCCCTTCCCGTCCTCGCCCGGATAACTGAAGTCGTACCAAAGAACGTCCACCTTGCCGAACTTCGTGAGCAACTCGCGCGTCTGGCCGTGCAGGTACGCGATATACTTTTTCTGATCGCGTCCCTTGTTCAGTTTCGCTTTGTCAGGGCTGTTTCGTTGCGGGTGCAGCCTGTCCACGATGAAATGCGGGTGATGCCAATCTATCAACGAATGATAAAACCCAACTCGCATGTTTTGCTCGCGAAACGCCGCCACCATCGGCCGCAACAGATCGCGCTTGGCCGGAGTGTTCGGTGCCTTGTATTCGGTCAGCTTGGAATCCCACAGGCAAAAACCTTCGTGATGTTTGGTGGTGACGACGAAATACTTCATCCCCGCGCCCGCCGCCGCCGCCGCCCACGCTTTCGGATCGTACAAGTCCGGATCGAACCGCTTGAAATACTTCTGATAATCCTCGTTGGAAATCTGCTCGTTGTGCCGAACCCACTCGTGCCGCGCTGGCAGGGCGTATAATCCCCAGTGGATGAACAGTCCGAAGCGGTCGTGAACAAACCATTTGGTATCGCCGTTTTGCATAACGCCGCGGTATAGCGGACTCCGCTGTCGAATGCAACGGTTCAACTCACCGGCCAAAGCATCCGGCCGGTGCGCAAGAAATGTTCGACCTGTTGAGCTGTCTGCGCTGACTTGCGCGCGAGCGCCTCCCGCGTATTGAATGCATTGTGCGGAGTCAGGAGCACATTCGCCCGCCCCACCAACGAGAACGTCTCTCGGCCCGCCCGCAAACCCACGGCAACGTCCGCTTCGCCGTCATACACATCCAACGCCACGCCGCCAAGATGACCTTCGTCCAGCAATCGCGCCACGTCAGCGGTCGGCGACAATTCGCCACGCGCGACGTTCACGAACAGAACCCCGCGCCGCGCCATTTTGAGACGGTCATAGTGGAAGTAACCGGCATTGTCGGGTGTCAGATTCATCGCGCACACGATGATGTCGGCCCACGGC
>CAZJCX010000225.1:0-5178 GCA_964544425.1 uncultured Verrucomicrobiota bacterium | reverse complement strand
AGGGCGCGACCGCCGGGCGCGCCGTGGCTGCGTTGGCTCGTGGCGCGCCCGGCGGTCGCGCCCTACCAATTACGGTGTAAATCAAGTCGCTCATGCCGTTTTCGCCTCTGCGGTTCGCAATTTTGGATCGAGGGCATCGCGCAATGCGTCGCCAAACAGATTAAACGCGAGGACGATGAAGAACATGGCGGCGGTCGCGCCACCGAGTTCCCACCAGTGACCTTGCCAGAGCCGGAGTTTGGCGTCGCTGATCATGATGCCCCAGCTCGGTTCGTCTTGGACGCCGACGCCGAGGTAGCTGAGGACGACTTCCGTGAGAATGGCGCCGGGAAAGCGGAGGGAGAAGCTGATGATGACGAGGTGAATGACGTTGGGGAGGATGTGCCGAAAGATGACCGCCCAATCCGACACGCCAATCGCCCGGGCCGCCAGCACGTATTGGCGGTCGCGATGTTTGATGTATTCGCCGCGAATCAGCCGGCACAGGCCGACCCACGTGGTCAGGCCGATGCCGAGACAGACGCCGACGAGTCCTTTGCCGACGACAATCGCGATGGCGAGGATGAACAGCAGGCCGGGGATGGAATCGAAGACGGTGTAAAGCCAGACGATGAAATCATCCACGCGCTTCCCAAAGTACCCGGCAATTGCGCCGAGAATCACCGCAATCGGAATCGCGATCAGCGATGTGAGGATGCCGACTTCAAACGCGATCCGGGTGCCCTGCACAATTTGCAGCACCACGTCCCGGCCGAGCGAGTCGGTGCCCAGCGGATGGCGCAGCGACGGATCGGCGAACCGGTTCTCGAAGTTGACCTGTTTGTACGGCGCCGTTTTCTCCGCGAGCCGGTAGTACCAGTAGGTGCCTTCGGCGAACAACGCGACCGCCGCGTACAACACAATAATCCCCAGACAAATCATGGCGAGCCGGTTGCGGCGGATTTGCCGCCACGCGGTTTGCCAGAGAGATGTGGCCGGGGTGTTCATCGCAGTTTGATCCGGGGATCCACGAGTGCGTAACAAATGTCCGTCAGCAAGCTCGCGAAGACGTAGAGGATGGAACCGACGAAGACGATGGCTTTGATGACCGGGAAATCAGCCGAGTTGATGGCCTCGACGCTGAGGTAGCCGAGGCCGGGGATGCCGAAGAAATTTTCCAGCAGCAACGAGCCGGTGTACAGGAACGGGATGGAGAGCACGACGCTTGTGATGATCGGAATCATCGCGTTCTTCAGAACGTGACGGAACAACACGGTGCGTTCGGCGTGACCTTTCGCGAACGCGGTGCGGACGTAATCCTGATACATCTCATCGAGCATCACCGTCCGGTAAAACCGCACGCCGCCACCGAGTCCGCTGATGACCCCAATCAACACCGGCAGGAATAAATACTTCGCCGATTCAAACCCCCAAATGGGGAACCAGCCAAACTTGTACGCCAGCAGATATTGCCCGGCCAAAATATACACGAGCGAACTGACGCTCATGCCGACGACTGCCAGCACCACAATCGACCGGTCGAGCCATGTGTTGCGTTTGAACGCCGCGACGAGCGCGATGCCAATCGCCACCACCAGATCAATCACAAAGATCGGGATGGTCAGCGTCAACGACGGCCCGACGCCGTCCCAGATCAGTGTGGAGATTTTTTGGTTTGTCGCAAAGCTGCGGCCGAAATCGAAGGTCACAATTTGTTTGAGATAGAAGAGGAACTGCTGGTGCAGCGGCCCGGCCAGCCCGAGTTTCTCCTGCAACGCCGCGATCTCTTCCGCCGTCGCGTTCTTCCCGAGCATCAACGCCGCCGAGTTCCAGCCGACCACGTTGAACAGGATGAACGTGATCAACGCCACCCCGAACACGACCGGGATCACATACAACACACGGCGGATGACGTAGGCCAGCATGGGTTAGTTCCTCATCCGCGCCGGATCCACTTTGTAGTACTTCATGTTCGGATACGGGAAATCGTGCGGCTTGAAATTTTGAAACCACGGTTGAAACAAGCCAAAGCTCAACGGGTGCGTGAGAAAAATCCACGGCGCGTCCTCAATCACAATGGCGGCCATCTGTTGGTAAATCGCCGTGCGCTCCGGCGAGTCCTGCATCGTGCGGATCTGATCGTAGAGCCGGTCGAACTCCGGGTTGCTGTAGTTGGAATGATTTGGACCGGGCGAGCCGTTCTTGGTGTAAAAAAGTTGGAGGAAGTTCTCCGCGTCCGGGTAATCAATGATCCAGCCAAGTTGGTACATCTGCGCCTGTTTGCGTTCGAGCTTCTTCAAGAACTCCGGCCAATTGTTGTAGCTCGGCTGGAACTCGATGCCGAGTTTGTCGAAGAAACTCGCCAACAAATCCACCGACTGCCGGGACTCAGGATCGCCGGCGCTGCCGATTTCCATCGTCAACGTGAGCCGCTTGCCCGTCGCCGGATCGCGGCCCTCAGGATAACCGGCCTCCGCCAGCAATCGCCGCGCGCGCTCCAAGTCGAACGCGTACGGCAATGCTTTGCCCTCCTCGTAACCGGCCACGCCGGGGGGGATGGGACCGGTCGCGGGCACCATCCGGTTGTTGTAGAACTCGATCCACTTCGAAATGTCCACCGCGCACGATAACGCCTGCCGCAGTTTCTTGTTCGTGCCCACGACCGGGTCGGTCATGCTGAACCCGATGTACGTCGTGTAGAGGCGGGGCGTCTTGTAGAGCCGGATGCCGCGCGCCTGCAATTCGGGCGTGAGATCCTTCTGCTGGTTGATCACCGCGTCGAAATTGCTTCGCGAGACACCGGATGCCGCGAGTTGCCCGGATAAAAACATCAGCCAATCCGTCGAATCATCCGCCACGACATACTCGATCACCCGGTCGAGCAACGGCAGCGGCTTCCCGGCATCATCCAGCAGCCCGGCTTCCTTGTCGCCCGGCGCGCCGACGCTTGGGTACGTGTCGCCATGATAAGTCGGATTGCGGACGTACTCGATCCGGTAATTGCGCTGCCAGCTCTTAATGCGGAACGGCCCGGTACCGACCGGGTTGTTGAGAAACTCATCCCCGTAATACTCCACCGCCTCGCGCGGCACCGCGAACAGGTAATCCATCGTCAGCACCCACATCAATTGCGGGTACGGCTCGGTGAGTTTGACCTGCAACGTGTACCGGTCGAGCGCCCGCAACCCTTCCACTGGCTCGGCGTAATCCACTTTCCCTTGCGTGGATTTCTTGTGGAACTCGTCCAGCCCGACAATCCGCCCTTCCACCACCCAGTACCCTTTGGGCTTGTTGTTGGCGTCGGCGAGCCGCTTCCACGAATAGACAAAATCCTCCGCCGTCAACTCCCGGCCTTTCCCGTCCGGGAAGCACGGATTGTCGTGGAACCGCACACCCGGTTTGATCTTGAACGTGTACGTCAGCCCATCTTCCGAGATGGCCGGCATCTCCGCAGCCAACATCGGTCGCACGGTGTACGGCCGGCTGAGGTATTCGTATTCGAGCAATCCCTCGTAAAGTTTCGCGACCGCCGCCGCACTGGTTGTGTCACCGGCTTCGATGGGATCAAATCCCCGGATGCGTTCCGAGGTGCCGAAATACCGCAATTGAGGCTCGCCAATATCCGCCGCACGCGCCGACACTGCCAGCATTACCATCGCAAGGAATGCCGGCAGAAAACGCAGCGCCATCGGAAGCCCTACTGGGACGGGACGGGCGCGGGAGCGACCGGCTCCGGCGGAACGGCCGGGGCGGTGGGCGCCGCTTCCGGCACAGGCAATGCCGGGATCGTGCTCGCGGGCGCGGCTGGGGCGGTTTCAACCGCGCGCTGCATCAGTGACTTGCCGCCTCCCGCATCGCGGCGGGAATGCAACACCGCCAGCAACAGCGAACAGCCGAGAAAGATGCACGCGCACCAGATCGTCATCCGCACGAGCGCCGTCGTGGTGCCCGCACCAAACACCGCCTCGGTGGTCGCACCGCCGAAAGCCGCGCCGACGCCTTGGTCTTTCGACTTCTGCATCAGCACCAGCACCAGCAGAAACAACGCGACCAAGATGTGCACCGCCGTCAAAAATCCGATTAAAATACCCATGATAGCTTCCTTTACGCTGCCGCTTTTACAATCGCCGCGAAATCAGCGGCTTTCAGACTCGCCCCGCCCACTAAGGCGCCGTCAATGTCCGGCTGGCTGAGCAACTCTTTCGCGTTGTCCGGCTTCACACTGCCGCCGTACTGAATCCGCACCTGCCCGGCCGCCGTCGCTCCAAACAGTTTGCCCAAAATGTCGCGAATCAGTTTGTGGACTTCCTGCGCCTGCGCCGGCGTCGCCGTCTTGCCCGTGCCAATCGCCCAGACCGGCTCATACGCGATAACGGTCGAGACAATATCATCTTTGGACAACCCGGCAAGCCCGGCTGTGACGTGGTCTGTCACCACCTGTGCCGTCTGCCCGGCTTCGCGTTGCGCGAGGGATTCGCCGACGCACACGATGGGCCGCAACCCGGCCGCCAACGCCGCTTTCGTCCGCTTGTTCACGCCCTCGTTGGTCTCGCCAAAGAATTGCCGGCGTTCACTGTGGCCGATCACCGCGTATTTCACGCCGAGATCCCGCAACATCGCCGCCGAGATTTCGCCTGTGAACGCGCCCTCTTTTTCCCAGTGAACGTTCTGCGCGCCGAGCTGCACATTCGACCCGGCAATTGCCTGTCCCACCGGAAACAGCGACGTGAAGGTCGGGCACACGACAATCTCCGGCCTCGTCACACCGGCCACCTGTGCGACCAAATCCTTCGCGAGCGCGGCGCCCTCCGCGCCCGTTTTATACATCTTCCAGTTACCGGCAATGATGGGTCTGCGGTTCGTGTTCATTTATCGCTCAATGCTCCCACGCCGGGCAGGGGTTTGCCTTCGAGGAATTCCAGACTCGCCCCGCCACCGGTACTGACGAAGCTCATGTCTTTGACCAAGCCGGCGGCTTTGACGGCTTTGGCGCTGTCGCCGCCGCCGATGATGGTGGTCGCGCCGCGCTTGGTGGCTTCGGCCACGGCTTTGGCGATTTCGAACGTGCCCTTGGCAAAATCGGGGATCTCGAACACGCCCATCGGGCCGTTCCAAACAATCGTCTTCGCGCCGGCCACAACCTGCGAGTATTTCTCGATCGTTTTCGGGCCGATATCGACGCCTTCCCAACCGTCCTCG
>CAZJCX010000224.1:0-5223 GCA_964544425.1 uncultured Verrucomicrobiota bacterium | reverse complement strand
ACCATCTCCGAACTCGGTGCCGCCACGAAAGCCGACATGGGCAAAGTCATGAAAGCCGTCCAAGCCAAACTCGCCGGCCGCGCCGACAACAAACTCGTCAGCCAACTCGTCTCCGCCAACCTTGCGTAACGCACTCTGGCTCGTCGCGCTCCTCCTCCTCACCGGCCTCGCGCACCTACCGGGCCTACGGAACGACTTCGTCCTCTGGGACGACGACACCCACATCACCCAAAACCCGGTCATCCGCGCCCTCACCGGGGAGAACATCACCGCGATGTTCACCCAACCGATCGCCAAGCTCTACTGCCCCCTCACCTGGCTCAGCCTTGCCCTCGACTACCAACTCTGGGGCCGCGACCCCTTCGGCTACCATCTCACCAACCTCCTCCTCCACCTCGCCAACACCCTCCTGGTCTTCGCATTCGTCCGGCAGTTGCAGTCATTGTGGGAGCGCCCTGCCGGGCGCGACCCCGGTCATTCAATCCCCCTTCTCACCGCGCTCCTCTTCGGCGTCCACCCGCTCCGCGTCGAATCCGTCGCGTGGGCCACCGAACGCAAAGACGTCCTCTTCGTCTGCTTCTACCTGCTCGCACTGCTCGTCTATCTCCGCCGCGACCGCCTCTGGCTCTGCTTCCTGCTCTTCCTCGCCGCCACCCTCTCCAAATCCGCCGCCGTCACCTTCCCGGTCGTAGCACTCCTCCTCGACCGCCTCCCCGGTGGCGCGAGCGTCCCCGCGAGCGCTGCGTGGTTACGATCCATCCCCCGGCTCCTTCCCTTCTTCGCCGTCAGCCTGCTCATCGGTGGCGTCACCGTCTGGGCGCAATCGCAGGGCACCGGCGAAACCGTCGCCAGCGCCGACGCCATCCCCATCGCCAGCCGCCCGGCCCTCGTCGGCTACTGCGCGTTGTTCTACGTCGGCAAATTCCTCTGGCCGTTTCATCTCTCCGCGATCTATCCCACGTTCGATGAAATGCAATGGAGTCCGGCGCTGTCACTCCTCGGCGTTGTCGCGGTGACTACCGGCGCGTGGCTCCTGCGCCGCCGTGCGCCCGCAGTGCTGGCCGGGTGGCTATTCTACCTCGTCACCCTCGCGCCCACCATCGGCTTCGCCCCGGTGGGAATTCATGTGGTGGCCGACCGGTACGCCTACTTGCCGATGCTCGGCCTCGCGTTCGCGTTCGTGGTGACTCTCGGCCGTTTCCGACCAGTGCTATGGATCGCCGTGCTCGCGCTCGCATACCTGAGTTTTCTGCGAACCGCCGTGTGGCGGGACACGGAGACGCTCTTCCTCAGCGTGCTCGACGACAATCCGCGCAGCCTGCCGGCCCACATCAACCTCACCAAGTGGTACACCGATCTCGGCGAATACGACCGCGCCATCGAACACGGCCGGCACGCCGTCGCCATTGCGCCGGCCGGTGTTCCCGGCCGCCGCAACCTCGCGGCCGCGCTCAAAGCCGCCGGTCGGCTTGATGAGGCGGTCACGGTTTGGCCGGAAATTGCACCGCCACCGTAAGCGGCCGCCCTTTGTTGAGTTTTACATCCTGCGCGAGCACCCCCCATTGCTCGTGCCACACGCACAGCCGGTACCGCCCCGGTGACAACGCACCCAACGCGAACCGCCCATCCGCCCCGGTCACCATCGCCCACGGATGCGGGACGACGGCGATGTACGCGAGTTGCCGCTCCTCGCCATTCTCCCCGGCCACCCGCAACAGTTGCGGCTCGCGACAAGCCGGCAGCGCTAGCCGCTTCTCAAACCCGGCATACGGCATCGCCACCCGCGCCAACGTCGTCGCCCTGTTTGTGCGACTGAGGGATTCGACGCGGATGACGTGGAGCAGCGGATCGCCGTTCTGCAAAATGAGTTCCCCGCCGCAAAATGCCACCAACGCCCGCGGTTGCAGCCGCCGATTCTGAAATTCCACCGTGGCCGGCAGCGGGGCCGACAGCGGTCGCGTCGCCACCGCGTCCAGATAGACAATCGCGTCCCGGACCGGTTGCCCGCCCCGCACCACCACTCCGCCCAACTCCCCGGCGTGCGCCAGCAGCGGCAGCAACAAAATGAAACTAAGCCGGCGCATACCAGTGATAGAGCATGAAATAGATGATCACCCCAGTCGCCGAGACGTACAACCAAATCGGCAACGTCCACCGCGCGACCGCCTTGTGCCGGTCAAACCGCCGCTGCGCCGCCCGCCACAACGTCACCGGCACCAACCCCAACGCCACCACCATCGCCAAAATCGTGTGCGAAATCAGAATCGTGAAATACACCGGCCGAATCCAGCCCGTCCCGGTAAACCGCGTCACCGCCGTCGTATTGAAATGGTAGTAGAGGTAACTCGCCAGAAACAATGCCGACACCGCCACCGCCGCCGCCATGCACCACCCATGCGCCGTCCGCCGCCCCTGCCGGATCATCCCCCAACCGAGCAGCAACAACAGCCCGGCCGTCGCATTTAACGAAGCGTTCAAGGCTGGCAAATCGCGCACTTCGATCATGACCGCTCCGCTACCAACCGCCGCACGTCCTTCACGAGTTGCCGCATCTCCGCCTCATCCGCCGTGTCGTAATAGCCGCGGATCGTCCCCCGCCGATCCACCAACACCAACTTCGAGCTGTGCAAAATCGGCATCTCCGTCACCGGATCCGCGTCCATCGTGCTCAACCGAAACCCCTCGATCGCCAGCCGGTAAATCTGCGCCTTATCCCCCGTCACAAACCACCACCGCCGCCGATCCGCCCCGAACATCTCCCCATACTCCCGCAACTTCACCGGCGTGTCGTACTCCGGGTCCACCGAAAATGTCACCAGCTTCACATCCTCCCGCACCGGCAACTCCCGCTGCACCTTCGCTTCCGCCCGCATCATCGCCGGACAAAACTCCGCGCACCGCGTGAAAATGAAACTCGCCAGCCACACCTGCTCGCGCAAGTCCGCCCGCTGCACCGGCTCCCCGCTCGACTCGATCAACACGAAGTCCGGCACGCTCCCCAACTCCGGCAACGCCTGCGCCCGTGTCGCCACAGTTCCCCGCGCCGCAATCAACGACACCGTCCCCACCACGATCACAAAAATCGCCGCCAGCCCCACATTCAAAATCGTCCGCACTTTCATTGCAAATCTCCCCCGGTGGTGCGCCGGGCCGCCCACAAAGCCAAGACCAACATCACCACCGCGAAACCGGCCGTGATGGCCAGCGCGACCCCGGCGTGCGGCACCGGCTGCTGCCAGTATAAGCCCTGCCGGATGGCGGTCACGCCGTACGTGAGCGGGTTGACGCGCATCGCCCACACCATCCACGGTTGCGCGCCCGAAGCCGGGAAGAGCGCGCCGGATAACAACCACATCGGAATCAAAAACAAATTCATCAACGCATGAAATCCCTGCGACGAATTCAACTGCCACGCCAGCACAAATCCCAAGCCCGTCAACGCAAACGACACCAGCGCCATCGCCAGCAGCAACCACGGCAAACCGGCCACTGAAATCGGCACATCCACCAGCCGCGCCACCGCCAAAAACAAACAGCCCTGCACCATCGCCAGCGTCGCGCCGCCCAGCAGTTTCCCCATCACGATCCCCACGCGCCCGACCGGGGCGACGAGCACGCCCTGCAAGAAACCTTCCCGCCGGTCTTCAATCACCGAGATCGTCGAGAAGATCGCGGTGAACAACAGAATCATCACCACGGTGCCGGTAAAAAAGTACTCCAGATAGCCGGCCCCGGCCCCGGCTTGAAACGACTTCCCCAGCCCCGCGCCGAGCAACAACCAAAACACCACCGGCGTCACCAGCGCGCCGATCACCCGGTCGCGCTGCCGAACAAACCGCACCAGCTCGCGCCGCCACAACGACATCGCGGGCAGCAAAAGTGAAAGACTGGCTTGTGACATGCCGGGGAATCATTACTGCATCCCGCCCCCTCCACAACAGCCAAAACAGACCCGGTGGGCCGAGCGTCCCGCGAGGCCGCCCCCTCACACCGGTAACGTCGGCACGGCGGCGAGGAGCTTCTTCGTGTAGTCGTGCTGCGGGTTGGAATAAATCTGCTCCGCCGTCGCTTCCTCGACGATCGTGCCGTAGTACATCACCAACACCCGGTCGCTGATGTGTTCCACAACGGCGAGGTCGTGCGCGATGAAGAGGTAGGTGAGTTTGAATTGCTGTTGTAAATCCTGCAGCAGATTGATGATCTGCGCCTGCACGCTCACGTCCAATGCGCTGACTGGTTCGTCACAGACGATGAACTTCGGCTCGACCGCCAGCGCCCGGGCGATGCCGATGCGTTGCCGCTGGCCGCCGCTGAATTCGTGGGGGTACCGGCGCGCGTGATCGGGATTGAGGCCGACCGATTCGAGCAGGTGTGCCACCCGGTCGCGTTCGGCTTGGCGGGTGGCGCAGAGTTTGTGAATGCGAAGCGCTTCGCCGATGATGTTGCCGACCGTCATCCGGGGATTGAGCGAGCCGTACGGGTCTTGGAAAATCATCTGCGCCTGCCGCCGAAACGCGCGCAGGTCGGTGACCGGCTGGCCATGGAACCGAATCTCACCGGCCGTCGGTGCAATCAACTGCAGGATGGTGCGCCCCAACGTGGTCTTGCCGCAGCCAGATTCACCGACGAGACCAACCGTCTCGCCTTCCTTGATGGAGAACGACACGCCGTCCACCGCTTTCACCCACGCGACCGGCTTTTGCAGGAGACCGGCGCGGACGGGGAAATGCGTTTTGAGATCTTTGACTTCGAGAAGCGCGCTCATGATTCCGTGAATGGGCAACGGACTCGCCGGTTGCCCTTCTCCAAAAGTGACGGTTCGGGATCGGCTTTGCATTCGGGGCGGACGATGGCGCACCGCGGATGAAACTTGCAGCCGGTGGGCAACGCGGCCGGGTTGGGAACGTTGCCGGGGATGGATTGCAGCCGCTCGTGCCGGGCGCCGAGTTTGGGAATGGAACGCATCAGCGCGGCTGTGTACGGATGCAGTGGCTTGGCCACGAGTTCGCGCGCCGGTGAGTATTCGACAATGCGACCGCCATACATCACCGCCACGTTGTCGGCGAGGTCGCCGACAATGCCGAGGTTGTGGGTGATGAGCAGGATGCTCATCTGCAACTTCTGTTTCAGTTCCTTGAGCAGATCGAGAATCTGTTTCTGAATCGTGACGTCGAGCGCGGTGGTCGGCTCGTCGGCCACGAGCAACGCCGGATTGCAGGCGAG
>CAZJCX010000223.1:2732-5230 GCA_964544425.1 uncultured Verrucomicrobiota bacterium | reverse complement strand
CTTGACGGTTTTTTGTGTGTTGCACGATTTGGAAATGGCGGAGCGGTACGCGAGCCGGGCGCTGTTGCTGGAGCAGGGCCGGCTGGTGTACGACGGGCCAGCGACAAATCTGGAAGAGAGGGTGCAGGAGAAATTGCAATGGCGGACATTGCTTTAACGTTGCCCAGCCCCTCGCCGAAAGCCGCGGCTTCGCGCCGGTGGTGGTACGGCGCAATCGCGGGCGGGGCGGCGGTGCTGTACGTCTGGGCGTGGCGCGGGATGGAGTTCAGCTTCGAGCGGCTCGCGCAGAGTTTTCCGCACGCGTGGGATTTTGTGTCGCGAATGGTGCCGCCGGATTGGTCGGTGACCGGCACGGCCGTGACGGCGTTGGCGGAGACGATTCAGATGGCGTTGCTTGGCACGACGTTTGGCGCGCTGATTTCGTTGCCGTTGGCGGTGATGGCGGCGCGGAATCTCTCGCCCCGGTGGCTGGCGCTGACGGGGCGCGGAATTTTGAATTTGATCCGCACGGTGCCGTCGGTGGTGTGGGGATTATTCTTCGTCGCGGCGGTCGGGCTGGGGCCGTTTGCCGGGGTGTTGGCGCTGAGTTTGTACACGGTGGGCTATCTGGGAAAATTTTATTTCGAGACGTTCGAGTCCATGGACAACTCGGCGGCGGAGGCGTTGCGGACGACGGGCGCGAGCAAGCCGCAAATTTTCCAGTACGCCATCCTGCCGCAATCGCTGCCGTTGCTGGCGAATTACACCATTTTCATCCTCGAATACAGCATCCGCGCCGCGACAATTCTCGGCGTGGTGGGAGCCGGTGGGGTGGGATACTATTTTCAGGTGTACCTGCGAAACTTCGATTATCAAAAAGCCGCGACGTTGTTGGTGTGCTTGCTGGTGGTCGTGATGACGATGGATTGGTTGAGCGGTTGGGTGCGGCGCAAATTGGTGGAGCCAACATGATGGCCGTCTGTGAACGTCGCGTCGAAGCGCCGTTGCGACCGTTGCCCGCGCGCCGGCGCGCGGAGCGGCTGGTCACGCGCCTGCCCTCCGCCGAACCCTTGCCCTCGCCGCGCCGCCGGTTGTGGTACGTGGGCGCGGTCTCGGTCGTGGCGCACGTGGTCGTGTTGGCGGCGCTGGCGACAGTAAAACTCGCGTCGGCCACTACCGCGCCGCGGCCGTTGTCGGTCACCTTGGCGGGAACGGTGCGAATTTTGACGGATGGTGAAGCGGCCGATGATGGCGCGGGTGCCGGTGAGGTTTCGGTTGATAACCCGGTGGCGGCGATCACCGGACCGAATCTCGTGGCGATGCAGCAAGCGTTGCCGGCCATGCCCGAAGTGCGGTCGCCGTTTGCGGATCGGGGGCCGGTGATCGCGGTCGAGGCTGATTTGTCGCCATCGGGAATCCGATTTGTCGGCGGGCGCGGTTCGGAGACGGATGCGCCCCCGGCACCAGTCTCCCTCCGTGGCGCTGGCGGGGCGGGCATTGCCGTGTTGTACAGCCCGCGGCCGGTGTATCCGGCGGCGGCGCGGTCGGCCGGTATCGAGGGTTTGACGGTGTTGCGGATGGAGGTGCGCCCGAACGGTTCCGTCGGCGCGGTGGAAGTGGTGACGAGTTCGGGGCACGCCGAGTTGGATGAGGCGGCGGCGGCGGCGGTGCGGCGGTGGAAGTTTGTGCCGCTGAAAGTCGCCGGCCAGCCGGTCGTCGCGCAAGTGGAACAGGCCATCAGTTTCCGCTTGAACCGTGGTTGACCGGCGCGGCATCCTGCCCGGATGAAAATCATCCGCTATCTCGACAGTCACGGGCAGATTCATTACGCGACCAACGACCGCAAAATCGTCGGGGATATCTACGGTCATTTCACCGTCACGTCGCAAGCGGCTGATGTGAAGAAACTGCTCGCGCCGATTGAGCCGCGCATTTTCCTGTGCATCGGTCTGAACTACCGGCAGCACGCGGTGGAAACAAACGCGAAGATACCGGAATTCCCCATCCTGTTCGTGAAAGCTGGCACGGCCGCCCAGAATCCCGGTGACCCCATCCAACTGCCGACGAAACTGGCGAGCGCGGAAGTGGATTACGAATGCGAACTGGCTGTCATCATCGGCAAACCGTGCAAGAACGTCAGCCGCGCTGATGCATTGAAATATGTGCTGGGTTACGCCTGTGCCAACGACGTCAGCGCCCGCGACTGGCAAATCAAACGTGGCGGCAGCCAATGGTGCCGCGGCAAGACTTTCGACACGTTCGCGCCGCTCGGCCCGTGTCTCGTCACCACTGACGAGATTACCAATCCCAACGCGCTTCAGATCAGAACCATCGTCAACGGTGAGACCCTCCAGAATAGCAACACCGCCGACATGATTTTCGATGTGCCGACGTTGATCGAGTTTCTGAGCGGCAGCACGACGCTGCTGCCGGGCACGGTCATTCTCACCGGCACGCCGCAAGGCGTCGGCATGGCGCGCGATCCGAAGCGCTGGCTCCAACCCGGTGACACCTGTACC
>CAZJCX010000223.1:1134-2691 GCA_964544425.1 uncultured Verrucomicrobiota bacterium | reverse complement strand
TGGAGAGGGCAACATGATGAAGGCGATTGCGATCAATGAGTTTGGCGGACGCCGTGAGTTGAAATGGATGGAATTGCCCAAGCCGGTCGCTGGCGCGGGCGAGGTGCTGATCAGAGTCAAGGCCGCCGGGGTGAATCCGGTGGACTGGAAAATCCGGGAGGGTCTGCTCCGGTTTCGGCTGCCTCATCAATTCCCCATCATCCTCGGCTGGGATGCGGCTGGGACAATCGTGGGCACGGGCGAGGAAGTGTACGCCTACTGCCGCAAGCCGGTCATCAAGGATGGGACGTACGCGGAGTATGTCGCCGTATCGCGTGCGAGCGTCGCGCCGAAGCCGAGGAACTTATCGTTCCTGGAAGCGGCGTCAGTCCCGTTGGCGGCGTTGACGGCATACCAATCGTTGTTCGACGCCGCGAGACTGAGGCGTCGCCAGACCGTGTTGATTCATGCAGCGGCCGGTGGGGTCGGCGGGTTTGCGGTTCAACTTGCCAAGTTGGCCGGTGCGCGCGTGATCGCGACGGCCAGCAAGGCCAAACACGCTTACGTAAACAGTTTGGGAGCTGATGAAGTGATTGATTACCGGGCGGTGGACTTCCGCGAGGTCGTCCGCAATGTGGACGTTGTGTACGACACGGTCGGCGGCGAGACGCAGACCAAAAGCGTATCAGTCGTGCGGCGGGGCGGGGTTTTGGTTTCGATTCTGGCGTTCGCCGACGCGGAAGCGATTCGACGACGCGGCGTGGAACCCCGGTATGTGTTTGTCCGACCGAATGGCGCGCACTTGCGGAAACTGACGCGATGGTTTGAGTCCGGCAAGTTGCGCACGACAATCGCGAAGGTGTTTCCGTTGCGGGACGCGGCGAAAGCGCACGCACTGATCGAGCAGGGACACGTCACCGGCAAGATCGTCCTGAAAGTCTAGCCGCGCACGAGTGCGCCGAGGTACTCGCGATTCAGTTGGGAAATGAAACTGAGGCTGATGCCTTTGGGGCACACGGCTTCGCAACTGCCGGTCACAGTGCAGGCGCCGAAACCTTCGGCATCCATCTGGTTGACCATCGCAAGGGCGCGTTTGGATTTCTCGGGTTGACCTTGGGGGAGCAGATTGAGATGTGAAACTTTCGCGGCGACGAACAGCATCGCGCTCGCGTTCTTGCAGGCGGCGACGCACGCGCCGCAGCCGATGCATTGGGCGGCATCCATCGCGCGGTCGGCGATTTCTTTGCCGATGGGAATGGCGTTGGCGTCGGGGGCGTTGCCGGTATTGACGGAGATGAACCCGCCGGCTTGCATGATGCGGTCGAAGGAACTGCGATCCACCACGAGGTCTTTGACGAGCGGGAACCCGACGGCGCGGAACGGTTCGACGGTGATCGTCTCGCCGTCTTGGAAACTTCGCATGTAGGTCTGGCAGGTGGCGACTTTGTTCTCGGGGCCGTGCGGTTCGCCGTTGATGACGCAGGAGCACATCCCGCAGATGCCTTCCCGGCAATCATGGTCAAACGCGACCGGCTCTTTGCCTTCGCGGGTGAGCTGGTCGTTCAGCACGTCGAGCAT
>CAZJCX010000223.1:0-1034 GCA_964544425.1 uncultured Verrucomicrobiota bacterium | reverse complement strand
GTTCATCACTTGTAGCTCCGTTCCGCCAACTGGACGGCTTCGTAGGTGAGCGGTTCCTTGTGTAAATTGGGTTTTGCGCCAACGCCGGTAAACTCCCAGGCGCCGGCGTAAGCGTACGCACTGTCGTTGCGCTGACACTCGCCTTCGGGAGTCTGATGTTCCTCGCGAAAATGGCAGCCGCAACTCTCGTCGCGGGCCAGTGCGTCGGTGACGATGAGTTCGCCGAGTTCAAGATAATCCGCCACGCGACCGGCGCGTTCGAGCGATTGGTTGAGGTCGCCGCTTTCGCCGGGAACGTTGACGTTCTTCCAGAACTCGTCACGCAGCGCGGGAATGAGCTTCAACGCCTTCTCCAGCCCGGCTTTGTTGCGCGCCATGCCGCAACCGTCCCAGAGAATCTTGCCGAGCTCCTTGTGAAATTCGGTGACGGTCTTTTTGCCGCGAATGCCGAGAAGTTTGTTACCCCGGTCAGACACATCTTTCTCGGCGGCTTTGAATTCGATGGCGTCCGGTTTCGGACGGCTGCCGGGTTTCTGACCGGCGAGATATTCACCGATGGTGTAGGGGAGGACGAAGTAGCCGTCGGCCAAGCCTTGCATCAAGGCGCTCGCCCCGAGCCGGTTGGCGCCGTGATCGGAGAAATTCGCTTCACCGATGACGAACAAGCCGGGGAGGTTGCTCATCAAATTGTAGTCCACCCACAACCCGCCCATCGTATAATGGATCGCCGGGAAGATCCGCATCGGCTGGTCGTAGGCATTTTCGTGGGTGATCTCGTGATACATGTCGAAGAGATTGCCGTACCGCTCCGCGACCACGTTGCGGCCGAGTCGCTTGATCGCCGCGCTGAAATCGAGATACACCCCCAAGCCGGATTCGCCGACGCCCCGGCCTTCATCGCAGACCTGTTTCGCCGCGCGCGAGGAAATGTCGCGCGGGGCGAGATTGCCGTACGCCGGGTACTTGCGTTCGAGATAGTAATCGCGTTCGTCTTCGGGGATGTCACCGGGCGCACGTTTGTCGCCCGGTTGCTT
>CAZJCX010000222.1:2898-5267 GCA_964544425.1 uncultured Verrucomicrobiota bacterium | reverse complement strand
ATCATGGCGGGATCGTTTTCATTGATCTGCGGGACCGCGAGGGGCTGACGCAGATCGTCTTCGACCCGCAGCACAACAAGCCATCGTGGGAACTCGCGCAGACGTTGCGGAGCGAATTCGTGGTCGCCGTCGAGGGCGTGGTCCGGAGTCGGCCGGCCGGGACGGACAATCCGAAATTGCCAACCGGCCAGGTTGAGGTGCTGGTGCATTCTCTGGAGGTCTGGAACGCGAGCGAAACACCGCCGTTCCAGGTCGACGACGCTGGTGGACAGGCGGGCGAAGATTTGCGGTTGCAGTACCGGTACCTCGATCTGCGGCGGCCGCCGATGGCGAAAAATCTGATCCTCCGCCACAAGGTTGCCAAAGCCGTGCGGGATTATTTCGATGCCAACCGGTTTCTGGAGGTCGAGACACCCATTTTGTTCAAGAGCACGCCGGAAGGCGCGCGCGAATACCTCGTCCCGTCGCGCGTGAATCCCGGCAAGTTTTACGCGCTGCCGCAGTCGCCGCAGCAGTTCAAGCAGATGTTGATGGTGGCCGGGGTGGAGCGGTATTTCCAAATCGCCAAATGTTTCCGCGATGAAGATCTGCGGGCCGACCGGCAACCTGAGTTCACGCAGATTGACGTCGAAATGTCGTTTGTCACCCGGGAAGACGTGCTGGCGATGATGGAAGGGCTGGTCGCGCACGTCTGGCAGACGGCGCGGGGCGAAACACTCCCACTCCCATTCCCTCGTTTGGCCTATCGCGACGTGATGGAACGGTTTGGATCGGATAAACCGGATACGCGGTTCGGGATGGAGTTAGTGGATGTGACGGATGACTTCAAAGCGAGCGCGTTCAAGGTTTTCCGGTCGGCCGTGGATTGCGGCGGTGTCGTGAAGGCGATCAACGCCAAGGGGCTGGCCAGTGCGACGCAAGGGCAGATTGAGCAGTTGACGGAGACGGCGAAAAGTTTTGGGGCGAAAGGCTTGGCGTACATCAAGGTTGAAGGTGGCGAGTGGAAGTCACCCATCGTGAAATTTTTCAGCGACGCGGAGAAGGCGGCTTTGACGGTCAAGCTGAAGATCGAGGAAGGCGACCTGATTTTGTTTGGCGCAGACAAACGTGAGGCGGTCTGGGAGGTATTGGGTCGCTTACGGCTGGTGGTCGCGGATATCCTGAAAAAGACCGGGAAGCTGAGCATCGCCGATGATCAGTGGAACTTTCTCTGGGTCATTGATTTTCCGCTCTTGGAGTATCGGCCCGAGGAGGGAAAGTACTATGCGCGGCAACACCCGTTCACCGCCGCCGTGCCAGAAGATCAGCATCTGCTCGACACCGATCCCGTCAAGGTGCGCGGGTCGCAGTACGATCTCGTTTTGAACGGACAGGAATTGGCGGGTGGCTCCATCCGCATTCACCGGCCCGATGTTCAGAAGAAAATGTTCGAGCAGGTGCTCCAGATACCCGCTGAGGTCGCGGTGGCGCGGTTCGGCTACATGCTGGAAGCGTTCCGCTACGGCGCACCGCCACACGGCGGAATTGCGTTTGGCTTTGACCGGATGGTGGCGACGTTGTGCGGGACGAACAACATCCGGGACGTGATCGCATTTCCGAAGACGGCCAAAGCCTTCGATCTGATGACCGATTCACCCAGCGAAGTCGAGCCGAAGCAATTACGCGACTTGCACATCAAGCTCGATTTGGAAACGTAGCTTACTCCGACGGCGCGGGGACGGGCTCGGGTAACGGCTCAGGCACCGCGTCCACCGCGGGATCGTTCGCGGCCGGTGGCTCAATCTTGGGGGCTTCCACTGCCGGTGCTTCAACGGGGGGCGTTTGCACGGCCGGCGCTTCCGCAGCGGGAGTTTCGACCGCTGGTGGCGGAGGTAGTTCGGCCGGTGGGGCTACCGGGACGGGTTCGACAGGGGCCGCCGCCGGTTGGTTGCGCTCGTTGACCGGCAAGCCGGGCGGCGGTTCGCCCAACCACTTGATCGCAAGGATCGTGACGCCTTCTTGGAAAGACTCAGGGTTGAAGGTGTTGACCTGGGTGAGCGTTGGGGCGCCGCCGACCGGTGCGAGGTCACCGGAACGCGGTCCGTAGTTGGTTGAGAAATAGATGCGACCTTGAACAAACAAGATGGCGTCGCCGCCGAGTTGGTCTGCCTGTTTGCAGACGAGCGGCATGTGATGTTCCTCGGGCTGAGCATAGAGCAGGCTTTCGACACGGATTTCACCGAGCACTTCGTAAGGTGATGGTGGGAGATTGGTGAAGATGGGCAGCTTGTAGCGGGTGTTGACGATGCTGCCTTCCGCTGTCGGCCACGATTGCTGGCTGCCGACGTAGGGGCGGAATACGGCTTTGGTGCAGCCCAAAGTGAGGGTGA
>CAZJCX010000222.1:0-2882 GCA_964544425.1 uncultured Verrucomicrobiota bacterium | reverse complement strand
CATTGAAAATCTCCCAAACGTGAGTTGATTAAGTGGGTTGACGTTTAACACAAGAGATTGGCAATTGTGAAGCAGAAAAGGGATTTGTGAAACGGAGCCGTTGTCCGGGGCGGGTGGGCTGATCAATCACGCGCCCGGGTTCCCAGGGCGACATCAGGCGCAACGAGTGACCGGCCTCACTGAGAATTTCAATCCATTGGACGGCACCGGCCTCGAATGAGGCGCTGACAAGGAAGGCGCCGACCGCGCGGAGGTTGTGGAACTCGGCGCGCTGATCGACCGGCCAGTTGGGGAAGAGGCGCAAGGCGCCCGTGTAGCTTTGCAGGAGGCATTCATTGATCACGGCCGGCAGCGCAAAGTTCTCGCACCAGATGCCCATCCGCGCCATGAAATCGAACGGCAACTCATCCCCGTACCGGCCGCGCGACTGGAGCACCAGATCGGTGCAGGTGCCGTTCGGCAAGAGACAGTACCGGATCTGGCGTTTGAACTTTTCAAGGTCGAGCAGACCGAGCCGCGCGCCTTGCAGGTTGAGGAAAACGAGATCGTTGCCGCCTTCGTTGCACTGGTGCCGGTAGCTGTTGGCGGCGATCGCAAACTCGGCGGGCGGCGAGTGCAGGCCGTGGTCTTCGCCGGGAAACACCGTCACGGTGCTGTTGGGGCAGTTGTACACGATGTCGGGGTCTTCCCCGGGAACGCTGACGAACACCTTCCCGCGGGGTGTGTCGGCGGTGGGATATTCCGGGAAATGCGCGAGGATGTCGCGGACACGCGGCGCGAGTTCGGGTTCGGCGCGGCCCAAAACGGCACTGGCTTCGAGGAATGCGCGGAAGACGAACTTGATCAGCGTCAGGTCCACGAGGCAATCCCAATTGAGCCGGAACTGATCCGTCAGCCCGTACAACTCCGGCGCGACAGTCGGGAAGACGTGGTACCGCCCATCGCCGCGTTGCGCTTCGGGCCGGCTCATGTAGCCGACGAGAAACTCGACGGCTTCGCGGATAGGCCCGTAGGCGCGCTGGGCGAGGAACTCCTTGTCGAGCGTGTACCGGTAATGCCACCACAGGCTCTGCACCGTCCACGGCGTCTCGCAGATTTCCCACGCCCACGTCGGCACCCAGTACGGCATGATGTGCATCCGGGTCGGATACGCGGAGTGGGGGAAGTACGCGCCCGGCAAGCCGTAGTACTCGCGCGCCCACTTGCGGCTGACCGGCAGCAGATGATCCACCAGATCCACATAAGGCAGATGTTTCTCGACGTGATTGCTGCTGAACGTCACCCAGAACAACTGCTGGGTGTTGTAGTTCATGTGATAATCGCCGTGCCACGCCGTGCCGATCTGCCGGTAACTCCAGTTCGCCCACAACCCGGGGCACGTCGTCCCCGGCCGCACCGCGCAGTGCAGAAAATACAGATTGCGGTACCAGACGCCTTCCAGAAATTCATCCCCCAACGCCACGCCCGACCGGCTCCAGAACTTCGCCCAGTTCGCCCGGCTTGCCGCGGCCGCCACGTCAATCGCGTCCAAGTCCGGCAGCGGTAAATCGCTGGTTTGATCCAGTTGCGCGCACGCGACAAAATCGCCGCCGGCCGGCAGCGCCCGTTCCAACTCGGCCATCGGCACGCGCGTTCCCGTCCAACCCGCCCGGTCCCGCAGGCCGACCGGCTGATTGATCTGCGTCGCCAGCCGAAACGATTTGCTCGGCGGCAACTCCTGCCGGAACGCCAGCGGCTCCGCGCTCGTCACGTACCGCGGCAATTCCTTCGGCGTCTCGGGATCCGGCAAGATCCGCACCCGGTCAAACGGCGCGCCCTTCATCCGCAGCCACAACCGGTCCGCCGTCATGTCGGCGAAAATCTCCAGCGTCCGCCGTTCACCGCCGACCAGAAACTCCACCGCACACACACCGGTGGCGATATCGAGCCGGTGCCCCAGCACCTCCGCCGCGCGCCGGTCGAATCCGAAGATCAGCGTCCCGCATGGGAACGGACGCGGATACGGTTTCGCATAGTTCTCGTCGGCCATCCGGCAATACTCCCGCAACCACGGATCGTTTTTGAGTGGCCCGGAGATTTGCTGCAACCGCGCGAAAATATCCGCAAACGTCCCGATCTTGTCCGCATGCTCCTCCGCCACACGCACGTCCCACACATCGTTGTGGCCGAAATGAATCGCCACCGCATCCGGTCGCGTCGTGACGACCGCTCCTAGGCCGCCGTTGCCCAGCAACGCCCCCGCAAAGAAATCGGGACACGGCCGGTCAGAGACAATCGGATGTCGGGCGGCACCAGTGGTCATGGTGCGAGGATAGCCTTCGCGCGTTGATCAGGGATGCCGATGGCCGCGAATGTGACCGGCCTATGATACGCGTTCTGCTCACCAAGGCGGGCCATGTCATGATCGCCGATAAACCAACCCCGCCGAAATTCCGTTGCTGTTTTCATTTCGATTAGCGCCTTGCCGTCCCACGCGGAGTTTCACCCAGCGGTGGATGCCACGACGATCAACGAATGGTCCTGACCGGTCAGCGCCTCATGCGTTAGCCGGGGTCGTGGCCGCCTCGGCTTTGAGTCGTGACCGGCGTTTCTTGGGTTCCGCTTTGGTAACGGGACCGATTTTGCGGTATTTCTTGTATCGGGCCTCGAGGAGGTCGCTCGTCTTGAGTTCTGTCAGTCGGTCAAGGTTCTTGAGGATCGCCTTTTTGAGCGCCGCCGCCGTGGCGTCGTAATCTTTGTGCGCCCCGCCCAGCGGTTCGGGAACGACCTCGTCCACGATGTCGAGTTCGAGCAAGTCTTTCGCGGTGAGTTTGAGCGCGGCGGCGGCTTGGGCGGCGTTGGCGCGGTCTTTCCAGAGGATGGCGGCGCAGCCTTCGGGGGAG
>CAZJCX010000221.1:333-5286 GCA_964544425.1 uncultured Verrucomicrobiota bacterium | reverse complement strand
TCACATTTCAACCATTTCCGGAATCAAAAAGTGACTTTCCAAACACGCTCTTAGCAATTAGCATTTACCCATCACGTGTTCTATTGTCGTTGAGCCTGTTACCGACGGGATTGTGAGATTCTTCGCTGCGCTCAGAATGACAATTTCTGGCGGCTTGCCGAGGTGGCGTGAATTGCCGGCATCCGTGACCATCTGTGTGCATCCTCCTTCGCTGAAGTTTCCTTCTTCGCGAAGGCTACGACGAACACGTCGGCGGACAACAGGCGCGTCATTGGGCGCGTTGCGGCTGGTCGGCACGGCGGCGGCGTTGACTTCGATGTGGGAACGGCCTAGTCTTTGTCCGTGAATGCGACTGACATCATCCACGAGATTGAAGCGTTGTCGGAGGCCGAACGCGCACGCGTGGCGGCGTGGTTGACGGAGAAACGGCGCGCGGAGCGGAACGCGCGCTTGTCGCGGTTGGCCGGGTGCTGGTCGAAGGAACAAGCCGACGCCATCGAACGGGTGATCGCGGAGAGTTTCGAGCAGGTCGAGCATGAGCCAAGCCCTGCTTGATTCCAGTATCGTCATCGCCTTTCTGCGCAACGATCCCACCGTCCGCGAGCGACTCCTTGAATGCGAGGATCTGTTTCTCCCGCTGTTCGTCGTCGCGGAACTTCTTGGCGGTGTCGTTCGCAGTCCCGCTCCAGAGACGGCACGCCGGCAAGTAGCCGAATTCGTCCAGCTATGCGAAGTCCTGACGCCCGATCTCGCCACGGCGGAACTGTACGCGCAGATGGATGCCGAGTTACGACGGGCTGGCCGGCCGTTACCGGTGCATGACGTGTGGATTGCGGCGTTGGCACGACAACATCAACTCCCGCTGGCGACCCGCGATGCCCACTTTTCCGCCATCAGCGGTCTGGCAATACTGGCTTGGTAGTTGAGGATGCACTCGGTGAAACGCACAAATGGACAACCCGATACGCAACCAGACGCTTGGCAGGCGGCGGCGGAGTATGGTTGCGATATGGCGTTGTTGGAGCGGAATCTGAAAATGACGCCCGCCCAACGCGCTGAGGCGCACCGGCAGGCGTTGGCGCTGGTGCGGGTGTTGCGGCGGGCTAAGGTGGTCCGGCGTGGCTGATTTAATTGATCTATTAGGGCGACTCAGCCGCGAGAAAGTCGAGTATGTCATCGTCGGCGGTTACGCAGCCGTTTTGCACGGCGGGAGCGTGGTGACGGAAGATGTGGACATCTGTTGCCGGTTCACGTCAGCGAATCTGCTCCGGCTTCAAGCGGCCATCGACGACCTGCATCCCGTCCATCGGCTCACTCCCAAACGGCTGCCATTGAAGCTAACACCCGCAAGTTGCCGGGGGCTTAAGAATCTGTATGTCGAAACGGATTGGGGCGTGGTGGATTGCCTCGGAGAAGTTCTTGGAGTTGGCGATTACACTGCCGTCAGGAAACACAGCGTCGTGGTGAAAATGCCCTTCGGGACATGTCGGGTTCTAGGATTGGATGCATTGATTTGTGCCAAGGAAGCGATGGGACGACCGCACGACCTCCAAAGTGTCGCGCAACTCAAAGCGATCAGGGCGCGCCGCCGGTAATGCTCGCCAAACTCCGTGCGCAGATCCAGCGTGCAGCCAACCCGGCGCGCGCCGCGATCTCGCAGAGGTTCTTCAAGACCGGGCCCGGCGAATATGGCGAAGGTGACCGGTTCATTGGCCTAACAGTCCCGCAAGTCCGGTCACTTGCGAAACAGTACCGGGATTTGTCGTTTCGTGACACTGGCCGGCTGTTGCGTTCGCCGATCCATGAAGAGCGTCTGCTCGCGTTGTTGCTCCTCGTTGAGGTTTACCGGCGTGGAGACGAAAGCGCGCGGCGGCGAATTTACGATTTCTATCTCGCGAATACCCGGTACATCAACAACTGGGATTTGGTGGATTCTTCGGCGGAACAGATCGTCGGAGCCCAGCCGGGCGCGCCGTTGGTGACGCTGGCGCGGTCGGCGAATCTTTGGGAACGCCGGATTGCGATCATTGCGACGTTTCATTTCATCAAGCGGGGGGAGTTTGCGCCGACGTTGCGAATTGCCCGGCAGTTGTTGCGTGACCGGGAAGATCTGCTTCACAAGGCCACCGGGTGGATGCTGCGCGAAGTCGGGAAGCGGGACTTGCCGGTGTTGGAGGGGTTTTTGAAGAAGTATTGCCGGCGGATGCCGCGGACGATGTTGCGGTATGCGATTGAACGGTTGCCGGAAAAGCGACGCCAGCAGTACCTGATTGGATCGGTCTGAATCAGCGGGAGCACCGGTGGGGCACGCAGTCGCAGTGACGCGCGGGCGAAATCAGGTGGTGACGAGGAAGCTGGGGCGGGCGCGGGGGTCGACCGGCTTTTGTGCGACTTGGGCGCCGATGGCGGTGGCGAGGTCGGCGGCGGTGACGGTCGCGAGCCGGTCGTTCACGAAGATCTCAAATGGGGAACTATGGAACGGCTCGCCAAGGAGAGTGGCGGCTTGCCGGGCGGCGGCGAGAATGTCCGGCAGGCTGGCCGGGTGCTTGCGGAGGGACACCAGTCCGCGTCTGCCTTCGGCCTCGTCCACGCTGAGATTCGCTTCGTGGGCGACGAGGAGGATGCCGGGGCCGTGCTGGACGTGGCTGTAGTCGTGCACATCAATCAGGAGGTGACCGGGCAGCCGTTGTCCCTGTATCCAGCCGTGAAACACCGGGATGTAGTCCGCGAGCGGTTTCGTGGCGGGCGTGGAGAAGAAAAACTTGAGGCCGATTTTGTGCGTGGTCATTTCTTCAACACCGTCGCCCGGGCGGCAGCTTTCTGTTGCTGAAGTTTGTCGGCGCAGACGTGGGCACCTTCGATGAACAGTTGCGCTTCCTCGATGAGCCGGTGAGCGGCTTCCGCCGTCTTCGCGGGCGGCCCGTCGTGGCGTTTGGCGAGGTAGGCGGCCTGCGCGGGGGCAAACATCCCGGCAAACCGCGCTTTGAATTCCGTCACCACGGCGGCCGGGGCGAGGGGCGCGTCGAGCCATTGTTCGCGGACCAGGCCGCGCGCGGCTTGGAGCATCGAGGCGTACGCCAACTCGTCGGCCTTGGCGATCTGGCCGGCTTCGTGGGCCAGTTGCGCTTCGAAGTTCAACCGTTCCGCGGCGCTCAACTCGAATTGGAGCGCGGACACGACTTCGCCGGCGCATTCGCCTGTCCCGATGTCACCCATGCTGAACTCGCGCGGGTCGCCCCAATCGCTGTAAAAACCGGGGTCTTGCTCGTACGGCGGCAAATTCATCAAGTCCTCGATCATCTTGCGCGCCGCCGCCTTGCCAAGCCGCGTGATGAAGCCGTGAAAACTCTCGCCGGGCAACCGCTCCTGCACATACCGGGCCGTGACGCGCTCGACGACGGCCGGGATGTTTTTCGCCGGCACGCTGCCGATGGCCAACCCGTAGCGCCCGGCGTTGTGCGTCCATTCGCCGCCGAAGAGGACTTGGAAATGCGGCACCTTGCGATTGCCGATTGTGCGGCTGTTGCCGTAGAACCCGATGTCCGCGAGATGATGTTGGCCGCACGAGTTGAAGCAGCCGCTCATCTTGATCTTCAAGCCTTTCACCGATTCATCAAGGGTAAAGAACTGCCCGGCCAACCGCGCCCGAAGTTCGCGCGCCAGTCCGCGCGAAGACGCGATGCCGAGTTTGCACGTGTCGGTGCCGGGGCACGCGGTCATGTCGAGGATCGTCCCGGCCCCATGCTCGCCGAGTCCGATCTTCTGCAATTCCTCGAACAGGGCCGGCAGATCCTTTTCGCTGACCCACCGGATCAACAGGTTCTGCTCGACGCTGGTCCGCACGTTGTCGCCGCTGAACTGGCGGACGATGTCGGCCAGTTGCCGGGCTTGCGTGGAGGTGATGTCGCCGAGCGGGCAGGCGACGGTGACGGTGGCAAAACCCGCCTGCCGTTGCCGGTACACATTCGTCTCCAGCCACGTTTGAAATGAATTGTGGGAGGGGCCTTCTGGCCCCGACCGGTCGCGCCCGGAAGGGCGCTCCGACAACGCGGGGAGTGCGCTGGCCGGCTTCAGTGGGCGTTCGTCCACGGCCGGGAATTGCGTCCAGCGCGGATCGGAGACGAGGTTTTTGCGCTCCTCGGACACGAGGCGTTTGAATTCTTCGATGCCCAGTTTGTCCACGAGGAACTTGATGCGGGCGCGGGCGCGATTCTGTTTCTCGCCGAGCCGGGCGAAGACGCGGGCGATGGCTTGTGCGGTCGGCAGGAGTTCCTCGACCGGCACGAAGTCCGCGAGCACCTTCGCCTGATACGGCACCGCGCCGAGCCCGCCGCCGACGAAGATTTGAAAGCCGCGCCGGCCATCTTGGATTTTGGCGACGGCGCCGAAGTCGTGCATGTACACGAGGCCGCACGCTTCGTCTTCGCAGCCGGAGAATGCCGGCTTGAATTTGCGCCCGAAATCTTGCGTGTCCGGGTGGCCGAGCAGGAAGAACGTGAGCGCCTTCGCGTACGGCGTCACGTCGAACGCTTCGGTGCGGCAGATACCGGACAGCGGGCAGGCGGTGACGTTGCGGACAGAGTTGCCGCACGCCTCGCGGGTGGTGATGCCGACTGCGGCGAGCCGGCGCATGATGGCCGGGGTGTCCTCGATGTGGACGAAATGGAGTTGGAAATCCTGCCGGGTGGTGACGTGCAGGATGCCGTCGGAGTATTCCTCCGCGACATCGGCGAGCGCTTCGAGTTGCGCCGGGGTGAGGCCGCCGAAGGGAATCTTGATGCGCTGCATCCCGGGCGCGTCCCATTCGGTGTCCGGGCCTTTGGTCAGACCGGCCTTTGGATATTTCAGGTGCTGTGTCTGAAAGCCATCGAACCGCTGGCCGTTGTCGTACCGCTGGCCGTACGCGCCGCGCCGCAGTCGCGTTTCGGCAAAGAGCTTCTCGTCAATCTTGCC
>CAZJCX010000221.1:0-219 GCA_964544425.1 uncultured Verrucomicrobiota bacterium | reverse complement strand
CCCGGCAGGCTCAACAAGAAAATCACCGGCCCCGCCCGCCGATCATGAGCCGGCGGCTTTAGATTTGCGCCCTTGCGGACAGATTCCCCGGCGGACTAGGATACCGGCGTGACCCCGGTGATCGAACATCTATACGTCCACGTTCCGTTCTGCGCGGTGAAATGCAAGTACTGCGCCTTCTACTCCGCCCCGGCCGCGGGAGACCAGATCCAGCGTTAT
>CAZJCX010000220.1:3496-5306 GCA_964544425.1 uncultured Verrucomicrobiota bacterium | reverse complement strand
AAGGCCTCGCCCACCGCGGCGCCGTAGCGGGCCAGCGCTTCGGAGACCTCGGGCCCGCCACCGTGAACGACGACCGGGTTGATCCCGCAGGCTTCGAGAAACACCACGTCCGCCGCCACGCCCGCCCGGACTTTCGGGTCCGGCGAGTCCATAAAACTCCCGCCGTATTTCACGACAAAAATCGAACTGCGAAACCGCTGGATGTATGGCAGCGCTTCGAGCAGGACTTCGGCCTTGGCGACCAGATCATTCACCCTTGTTCAACTCCACATATTTCTCAGTCAGGTCGCAGGTGTAGAGGGTGCACCGGCCCTTGCCGAGCCGGAGGTTGATACCGATGACAAAGTCCGGCTTGGCAACGATGGCGCGGAGCTTGGGCATCGGCGTTTTGGTTGGCCGGCCGCCGCGAACGGCGGCCAAGCCGTCGTAGGCGATATCGATCTTCTCAGCGACGACTTGGGCGCGGGAATATCCGAGCGAATCCATGATGCGCCCCCAGTTCGGGTCACCGCCGCACCAACTCGTTTTCACGAGCACGGAATTACCCACCGACCGGGCGGCAATTTCCGCATCCCGGTCGTTCCGGGCGCCGGTCACGTTGATGGTGACGAACTTCGTAACGCCTTCGCCGTCGCGGACAATCATCTTGGCGAGTTCGAGGCAGACGACGTTGAGCGCGGCTTGAAACTTGGCCGGCGGAGCCTTGCCGGCCAGGCCATTGGCGAGGGCGAGGACGGTGTCGTTGGTGCTCATGTCGCCGTCGACGCTGATGCGGTTGAACGATTGGTTCACCGCCACCTTGAGCGCCTGCTGCAACGCGGCCCTGGAAATTTTCACATCCGTGGTGATGAAACTGAGCATCGTCGCCATGTTCGGCTGGATCATTCCGGCGCCCTTGGCGATGCCGCCGACGTGGAATGTCCGGCTGCCGTGCCGGAACGAGACCGCCACTTCCTTGGCAAAGGTGTCGGATGTCATGATCGCCTCCGCCGCCGCGTGACCGCCGTGCGGTTGCAACGAGCCGAGGAGTTTCTTGATACCGGCCTGCACCCGGACAATCGGCAACTTCACGCCGATGCGGCCGGTCGAGCACACGAACACTTCCGAGGCCCGGCAACCGATTCGCCGCCCCACCGCCTCGGTCATCGCCCGGGCGTGGAACATGCCGTCCTCCCCGGTACAGGCGTTGGCGTTGCCGCTGTTGGCGATGATGGCGCGCCCGGCGCCGTCACGCATGTGACGCTGGGAAATGATGACCGGGGCCGCTTTGACCTTGTTCGTCGTGAACACGCCCGCCGCGACGGCCGGCGCGTCGGAAACGAGCAACGCCATGTCTTTGCGTCCGCTTGGCTTGATGCCGGCGGCGATACCGGCCGCGCGAAACCCGCGCGGCGCGGTGATGGAACCTTTGACCTTAGAGAAGCCCGGTAGTTTCTTCATAGCCGCAAACCAGATTGAAACATTGCACCGCCTGACCGGCGGCGCCTTTGGTGAGGTTGTCGATGGCGCTGACCACCACCAGCCGGTTGGTCCGCTGGTCGAAGCGCGCGCTGATATCGCAGAAATTGGTGAACTCCACGTTCTTGGTGTCGGGCAATGAATCGGTGATCCGAACGAATCGCTCGTTCTTGTAGAACTCCCGGTAAAGCGGGAGCGGATCCGCCACGACAGCGTCCACGTAAATAGTGCTGTTGATCCCCCGGTTCAGCGGAATGAGATGCGGCGTGAAACTGATCACTTGGCCGAGTTGCTCCTCGATTTCGCTGAGGTGCCGGTGTTTCGGAATGCCGTACGCCCGCGCGCTCTCGTT
>CAZJCX010000220.1:0-3484 GCA_964544425.1 uncultured Verrucomicrobiota bacterium | reverse complement strand
AAGATGTATTCCTCGGAAACTTTCCGGCCCGCGCCACTGACACCGCTCAGGCTGCTGACGATGATGTTCTTCGCCTGTTTCAAGATTGGCAGACAGCCGAGGATGATGCTGGTGGGATAGCAACCGGGGCAAGCCACGAGTTGGGCCTTTTTGATTTCGGCCCGGTACCGCTCCGGTAATCCGTAAACGGATTGTGACAACAACGCCGGCGCGGGGTGGTCGTGTTCGTAAAACTCCTTGTAGATCGCCGGTGATTTCAGCCGGAAATCCGCTGAGAGATCGAGGACCTTCTTGCCCTTCGCCAACAACGCCGTCGCGTACTCCGCCGCCACGCCATGCGGCAACGCGAGGAACACCACATCCCCGGTCACGGTGTCCGGTGAGGATTCGACAAACTTGGCGTCGGTGACTCCCCGGAATTTCGGAAACACATCGGCGACCGGCCGCCCCGAATATTGCCGGGAGGTGTAGCACACAATGTCCGCGCCGGGATGGCGCAGCAGCAGCCGGATCAACTCCTGCCCGGAGTATCCGCTCGCGCCCACGATGCCGATTTTGGTTTTGTGCATGGCGTCCCAAAGCAACAAGCCTCGGATTTATGCAACCCGAGGCTTGTGCAAGCAAGGGGAAATAACAATCAGCGTTTCGAGAACTGGAACCGCTTGCGCGCGCCGGGCTGGCCGTACTTCTTGCGTTCCTTCATGCGCGAATCGCGCGTGAGGAGACCTTTGGCGCGCAGCGCGCCCTTAAACTCCGGCGAAGCCTTCAGCAACGCCCGCGCGATGCCGTGCCGGATCGCGCCCGCCTGCCCGGCCGGACCGCCGCCGGTCACGTTGACCGCCACGTCAAACTTCTTCGCGCTCTCCGTCGTTTCCAACGGGAGCAACACCTGCGCGCGCATGCTGGGCACGGTGACGTACTCGTCCCATTGCCGGTTGTTGATGAGAATCTTGCCGGAGCCGGGCACGAGTTTGACCCGCGCGGTGCTGGTCTTGCGGCGACCGACGCCGAAATACTGGATGGGAGCTGCTTTGGCCATGTGAATCCTTAAATTGCGATGGCGACCGGTTTCTGCGCGCTGTGGGGATGCACCGCGCCCTGGTACACTTTCAACTTGGTGATGATCTGCCGACCGAGCCGGTTGTGCGGGATCATCCCGCGCACCGCCAGTTCGATGAGACGGCCAGGATTGCGGCCTGCGCGAATCTGCTTGGCGGTTTCGATCTTTTCGGTGCCGATGTAGCCGCTGACCCGCATGTACTTCTTGCCGATCTCTTTGCGGCCGGTGAGGACCACTTTCTCGGCGTTGACGACGACCACGAAGTCGCCGGTATCCACGTGCTTTGTGAACGTCGGCTTTTCTTTGCCGCGCAACAGATTGGCGGCTCGCACCGCCACTTTGCCCAGCACCTTCCCGTTCGCATCAATCACGAACCACCGCGGTTTCTGCTCTTCTTGTTTGGCGAAAAACGTACTCATGACTCCTTCACTTTGGAAACTCGTAAGGGCGCGGAAACTAACGAAGCCGTTGACCCAAGTCAACGACGAAAATGGGCCACCACCGCTAAATCTTCACCTGTTTCCAGCGACCGCGACGAAAGAGGAGGATGCCGACCAAGCCCGCCGTGGATTCGGCGATGACGACGGACCAATACACGCCGCTCTCCCGCCAGCCGAGTTTCAGCGCCAGCAGGTACGCCAACGGAATCTCCAGCAACCAAAAGCAGATGAAGTTGATCTTCGTCGGCGTCATCGTGTCGCCCGCTCCGTTGAACGCCTGCGGCATCACCAATCCCCATGCGTAAAACACATACCCCACCGCCACGATGCGCAGGCATTGCGCGCCAGCCGCCACGACCGGCGCGTCTGCGGTGAAGATGCGGAGCAACTGTTCATTGGCAAAGATGTAGACCAGCGACACCGCGAGCATGAACCCCATCGTCACCCAGCCGGTCAGCCACACCGAACGCTCCGCGCGATCCGGTTGTTTCGCGCCGAGATTCTGTCCCACCAACGTCGCGGCAGCGTTGGACAGTCCCCACGCCGGCAAAAATGTGACGATGAAAATCCGCACTGCGATCGTGTAGCCCGCCAGCGCCTCGCTGCCGAAAACTGCCATGATCCGCACCAACCCAACCCACGACGACGTGGCGATGATCAGTTGTCCGATGCCGCCCAGCGACGTTTCGACGAGACGCTTCATGACCGGCACATCCACCCGCACCTGCAACCACAAGACGCGAATATGTTTCGCGCCGCGGAACAACACCCACAACTGCATCGCCACGCCCAAACTGCGACCGATGACTGTCGCGATGGCCGCGCCTTCCACGCCCATTGCGGGGAACGGCCCCCACCCGAAGATCAGCACCGGATCGAGCACGATGTTCGCCCCGTTCGCGACCCACAACACCCGCATCGCCATCGCCGCGTCGCCAGCGCCACGAAAAATCGCGTTGATGACAAACAGCAAAATGATCACCGCATTCCCCCCGAGCATCCACGCCGTGTACCGGTAACCGTGCTCGATGGCCCACTCGTCCGCCCCCATCAACGCCAAGATGTCTTTCGCGAAGAAAATCCCCGCCGCCGCAAACGGCACGCTGGCCACCACCGCCACGATGACCGCCTGCACCGCCGCGTCCGCCGCGCCCGCCTGATCCTTCTCCCCGATTCGCCGCGCCACCACCGCCGCCGTCGCCATCGCCAACCCAATACCCACCGCATACACCAGCGTCAGCAGCGACTCTGTCACCCCCACCGTCGCCACCGCCGAGGCGCCCAGCTCCGACACGAAATATACGTCCACCACCGCGAAGATGGATTCCATCGCCATCTCCAACATCATCGGCACCGCCAAAAGAAAAATCGCCCGCCCGATGCTCCCCTGCGTGTAGTCCATCTCCGTCCCGCGCACCGCATCGCGCAAATCGCGCCACAATTTGGAAACCGTGAATTTCATAACAGACGTAGGATCGCCCGAGAACCGACGGCGCGACGGTGACGAAGATTACCCGCGTCTCTCTTTGATCGCCGTGAAAATCTCCGCAACTACTTCCGCTTTCGGCTTCGCGCCGATGTTGCCTTTGCCGTGGAGCCGGACAGAAACATTACCGGCTTCCATGTCGCGGCCGCCGATGACGAGCATCGTGTGGACTTTCGCTTTCTCGGCTTCGGCGATCTTCGCCTTCATGGGGTCACTGCTGTAATCACCTTCGGCGCGGACTTGCTGGGCGCGGAGTTGGTTGACCACATCCTTCGCGTAATTCAACAGCGGTTCTTCCGTGCCGAGCGTGATGACCCGCACCTGCTCCGGCGCGAGCCAGAGCGGGAAGTTGCCGGCGTAATGCTCGAGCAGGAAGCCGATGAAGCGCTCGTGTGTGGAGAGCGGCGCGCGGTGGATGCAGAGCGGCGTCTCTTCGACCCCGTCCTTGCTCATGTACTTCAGGTCGAAGCGCTCCGGGACGGCGAAATCTACCTGGTT
>CAZJCX010000219.1:1813-5343 GCA_964544425.1 uncultured Verrucomicrobiota bacterium | reverse complement strand
CGCGCCCACGTCGGTCTCGCCGAGGATGTCGGCGTTGAACTGGAAATGCTCGCGCAACCGGCCGCGCTGTTGCTTCTCGTACCGGAACAACTGCGGGATCGCGAACCATTTGATCGGCTTCTTGTACTGCCGGTGAGCCGCGCCGACCATCCGCGCCAACGTCGGCGTCATCTCCGGCCGCAGGGCGACGGCCCGCTCGCCTTTGTCGGTGAAGTTGTAAAGTTGCTTCACGATCTCGTCGCCGGACTTTAACGTGTAGAGTTCCAGCGGTTCGAGCGGCGGCCCGTCGTACTCACGGAAGCCGTAGCGGACCGCGATGGTGCGCCACTTTTCGGAGAGGTGGCGGCGCACGGCGAGCGTCTCGGGCAAAAAATCGCGGAAGCCGGGAAGTGAGTTCATAACAAGTCAGGAGCGAGAGTGCCTCGCCCCTGCTGTGACATGGTGCGTGACCCGGTCAAGCCGCTGGTGACGGCGGGTTGGCCGGTGGTGGATAGGTGCCGGTGAGTCTCAGGACTTCTTCGCGCATTTCCTTGCCGGGTTTGAATTTGACGACCGCGCGCGCCGGGATCTGCACGTCCTTGCCGGGGTCGTTCGGATTGCGGCCGATGCGCGGCTTGCGGAGTTTGACCTCAAACACGCCGAAGTTTCGCAGTTCCACGGTCTCGCCTTTGACGAGCGCCTCGGTGATGTAGTCGAGCGTCTTCTGGACGACCATCAACACGTCCTGTTGGATCATGTTGGTTTCATTGCTGATGCGAATGACCAAGTCACGTTTTGTCATTTTTTGTCTCCCTCTTCGACAGCTTTGATGATTTTGGGGATGATGTCATCGGCGAGTCGGTACACACCGTACGCCGCCATCAACGCCACGAACAACAACACCAACGGATTTGCAAACACGCCCCGAATGGCCACCGCGAACGAACTGATGCTCGCGAGTTGCGCTTGTTTGCCTCGCAACCGACCGAGCAACGCCTGCAGCGCCATGAACGTGCTGTGCCACTCGGTGGATAGCCGCTTGTCCATGCCTTCCGCCAGATCCTGAAATGCGCCCAAACTAGGCACGTTGTTCAACAATCGCAATGCCTTGTCGTCTCGCTCCGCCTCGCCACCGAGCGTCGTCATCAACAACTCGTGTTGCTGGGCGATCGCGCTCTTGAGTTGGAGAAACTGCCCCTCCTCTTCGTCCGAAAACGTCCCGCCTCGCAGACCGCGATCCAAGAACTGGCTCAACTGTTTCCACAGTTCAATGAACTCTTCGACACGTTTGATATTCTGTTCCAATCGGCGATCGCGCATCCCACCTCCCTGCACCGACGAGTACACTACCGGCTTGACTGCCTGCCGTCAAGCCAAATGGCTTGCAGCCAACGACTTCAAGCAACAATGATTTCCTCCGCCGCCGTCCGCACAAATTTCTCATCGTCATCGCCCATCGCCACCACGCGCACATGCTCTCCCACCGGCTTCCACAACGGGGAGGAGTGCGGACCGAAGACCGCCACTGTCGGCGCTCCGACGGCGGCCGCGAGATGGGTGATTCCCGAATCGTTGCCCACATAAACGGCACACCGCTGCAAGACGGCTGCCAACTCCGGCAACTTCAATCCCCGCACCCAACGGAAAGACTCTCCGGCCAAAAGCTCGTCCAAGGCCGCCGCCGCGTCGGCGTCCGCCTCACCTGCCACAACCAGCAGCCGGGCGGATTGCGATTCCATCAGCCACTTTGCCACCACAGCAAACTTCTCGGGCGGCCAATTCTTCCGCTGGCCACCGCTACCGGGATGCACGACGGCCAGACGCTGCCCGGTGATCCCCTCCAAAAATCTGTCCGCGGCGCCCCGGTCGGCTTCGTTTGGAAACACCCGTGGTCGGGGTTGCTCGACATAGATGGCCAGCGATTCTAGTGGGCGACAGTAGTGCGCAGCGGCCGGTCGCTCCGTCACACGCGGCGAACCCACGATGTACTGGCGCACCCCACAGCGGCGGACGTTGTTGGCGAACACCTCGTCGGGATCGAACAGGTAGGAAATCACGACCTGAAAGCCGCCGAAATAGTCGCGCAACCCGGCATCCAGTTTGCCGTCCGGCACGAAAAACCCGGCCATGGCGCGCGCCTCAATCGAGCGCGTCGCGTCCGCATAATATCGGCCATTCGCCAGCTCAATGATGTGTGGATACCCCAGAATCTCAATCCGCGCCGCCGGCCACCGTTCGCGCAACGCGCCAATCGCCGGCAACGTCATGATGAAATCACCTATCGCGCCACCGCGGATGATCAGCAAACGGGGATCGCTCACCAGCGCATCATGCGTGATTTGGAAACCGGATGCAAACCACGATCAAAATGCCGGCCCGGTCGTCCGCAACGTGCCCCGCAAGACCTTCGGTACACCGCCGCCCATGCCGTTCACGGGGTCGTTCAACGCCCCGATCAATTGGCCCGTCACTCGGGTGATGACGCGCGTTACCCGGTCCAAAGTCAGCCGCGCAATCAACTGCATATTCCCGTCCGTGTCCGCGACACCGTCGTGATCCCAGTCCATGTCCACCATCTCAAGGTTTGCCATCAACTGCGGCGTCCGGCCGAGCAAAGCCGCCATTCGGAAATTTTCCAACAACCCCTGCGTGCCGGACAAGATGCCGTCCCGATCCACCTGACTGGTCAACGTCTGGTTCCATTCTTCGATGCCGACGACACCGGCCTCCAGGTCAATCGCCAGAACGATCCGGTTACCGGGTGTGCTGACCAGTGTCACATCTGTCACCCGCACGCTGTTTGTCGCCGTTTGGACCGTTGCGGACAGCGCGATTGGAAACCGGACCTTAGACGCCCAACTGCTGACTGTTCCCGCCAGCATGAAGCCGAGCACCACAGCCAGCCACTTCATGCCCATCGTTTTCCCTGAATTACCCATGTGCTACCGCCCTCATTAGCACCATCGCTGCCAGCCACAGTTTTACTGACATTCAGGGCAACCCAACGACCGGCAGTCGCCATTTCGCAAACGTGATAAGGCAAACTTAAGATACGGGGCCAGAATGGACCGAGTTTGCTCCGAGAAAAATTGGTGCCAGGGGCGAGAGTCGAACTCGCGACCAAGGGCTTATGAGTCCCCTGCTCTACCACTGAGCTACCCTGGCTGCTGGCGCAGTTTCCTAGCGATTTCTCCGCGAGCCGGCAAGCAGATTCGTGGAGATTGACGCCGCCTCTGCGAGTCGCGTAATGATACTGCCAATGAAGATTTCCTCCGATTCCAAACTCCTATTCATCGGCGACTCCATCACGGACTGCAACCGGGTCAAACCGGCCGGTGAAGGCTTGTTCAACGCGCTCGGCACCGGCTATGTAGCGATTGTGGACGCGCATCTCGGCGCCGTGTGCCCCGGGCGACGCATTCGCGTAGTGAATATGGGCATCAGCGGCAATACGGTACGCGACCTCAAGAACCGGTGGGCTACCGACGTGCTGGCGCGCCAACCGGATTGGGTCAGCATCATGATCGGCGTGAACGATGTCTGGCGGCAAT
>CAZJCX010000219.1:0-1803 GCA_964544425.1 uncultured Verrucomicrobiota bacterium | reverse complement strand
CACGCCATTGCTGACGGAAACCCAAGTGCTGCCGGAGGAGTACGCCGCAACCCTCGATGAACTCGTCGCCGCTACGAAACCGCACGTGACCGGCCTTGTGCTGATGACGCCGTTCTATCTGGAACCCAACCGGCGCGACAAAATGCGCGCGCGCCTGGATGAATATGGCCGGCTCGTGAAGCGCGTCGCGACGAAACACAAAACCGTGTTCTGCGATACACAGGCGGCGTTCGACAACGTCTTGAAGACGGTTTACCCGGCCACGCTCGGCTGGGATCGGGTCCACCCGAACCTCACCGGTCATTTGATCGCCGCGCGCGCTTTTCTCTCGGCGGTTGGCTTTACGTTTTGACCGGCAAGATGCGGACGATCGGGTTGCCGCGGCTGATCTGATTGGCGAGGACGGCGGCCCGGTAGTCTCGCGGCGGAACGCCATACGTTTCGTGAAACGCCCGCGAAAAATGGTACGGGCTGACAAACCCGCTCGCATCCGCCACTTCTTTGACGTTCATGTTGCTGCGGCTCAGCAGTGTCGCCGCGAACTGCAACCGCGCCAACCGCAACGCTTCGAGGGGGCCCAGGGCGAGATGTTTGCGGAACAAGCGGCACAAATGCTCCGGCGTGACGTGGGCTGCCGCCGCCAAGTCCGTCAATGTCAGCTTGGCGGGCTTCGTCTGATAAACCGCGTCGCGAATCCTCTCCAACGCCCGTTCGACGGGCGGCGGGAAGGCGGTGGGCGGTTCCGCAACCGTGCCGACCTTGCCCGAGACGAAGCTGCGCAACAGCAACTCGGCGGCCGCCGTATTGTCGGGATGGACGCCGAGGACATACCGGAACAGGGGGCGGATGATATCGCCCTCGGGCAGTTGCCGAGCCATCGGCCAGTCGGATACCGGTGGCCAGCCGCGGGCGGACTTGAATTCGAAGTGGAAAAACGCATGGATGGTCCGGTGTTGCGTATCCCAATCGTAGCGGTCGGTCATTCCGGCGCGCGAGAGCAAGACGGTGCCCGGTGGAGCGGCGAGCCGGTGATCGTCCAGATAGGCGACCGAATTCCCCTCGATGATCCAGACAAACTCGAAATCCTTGGTCCGCCGTGGCCCAAACGTCGCCAGGGGCGGATACATCGCGATACCATAGCTGGTCACGACCAAACCGCGTAAACTAGGCCAAGAGGCAGACATCAATTGCCGGCATGTTTCGGTAAGCGCGGGACATTGTCAAGTCAGCCGCCGTTGGTATCGTCTTCGCATGAATTCATCGTGGATTGACGTGCCGAAGTTGCTCACGCCGAAACAGGTTCAGTTTTTTGTGGATCAAGGCTACCTCGTCGTACCGGACTTGCTCAGGGCCGACGAAATCAACGAAATGCGCCACGACATCGTCGCCCTCGCGCGCGGCAAGTATGAATGCGCGACGATCAAACCGTTGCCCGCGGAGATGAGCGACGCGGACGCGATCAAAAACATCCTCTGCGTCCACCAGCCGCACAACGTAAGCCCCGTTATGGCGAAATACGTCCAACACCCGAAAATTTGCGGCATTCTCAGCCAGATCACCGCTGCGCATCTCGCGCATTGGGATGGCAGCGTGAAGTGCATGCAGTCCATGTTCTTCGTGAAGCCGCCCGGCTTTCAGGGGCAAGCCTGGCATCAGGACGAGATATACATTCCCACGCGCGACCGGTCGTTGGTTGGCGCGTGGATGGCGCTCGACGATGCGACGGTCGAGAATGGTTGTCTGTGGATTTTGCCTGGCTCACATCGCACTGGTTATCTCTACCAGCAACGTCCGCACACCAAT
>CAZJCX010000218.1:4838-5344 GCA_964544425.1 uncultured Verrucomicrobiota bacterium | reverse complement strand
GGGACGGGGATGAGCATGGATTCGCCGTCGGGGGCGGTGATGATGCGTTCATCCACCAGCACATACTCCTGAAGCGCGCCTTCAAAATTGTAACCGAACGCCGACGCGGAGTTGGCCGTCGGCAACCAGCGGTAATCCGTTTGGAGGAGGTACCGGGCGCCGACCTTGTGCTTGGTGACCTGATTGCCGACTTTCACGACGCGGATGACGGTTTCGTGGCCGGGGACGGTCGGCTTGTCGCCGGGGACATAATGCGGCATTTCGAGCAGTGCATTTTGATCCACCCCGGCTTTGACCTCTGACTTGCGGACGTGACCGGAGAATTGTTTGAGCAACTTCAAGTCAGAGAAGCATAGTCCGACGACTTCAACGCGGCCAAGAATCTGGTGCGGGCCGGGTTGGAAGACATCTTTGTTTTCATTGAGTGCGAGTTGATCCGGGCCGACCAACTGGACGGCGCGCTGGCGCGAAGGAATAGTTGCGGTAGCCATGGTGTTTGATTGAGG
>CAZJCX010000218.1:0-4800 GCA_964544425.1 uncultured Verrucomicrobiota bacterium | reverse complement strand
TCACGCCCCGGCTTGCGGGAATCGAAAAAGAGCTTGCTTTGCTGTGCTTTATCCGTATTCTCACGCCGCTAGTCGATAGTGGCAGCCGCAGTGAGTTGGTAGATTGTCAGCCTCGCCTCGTTCGCCGGTGACAGTCCGAAACCCGACAGTCGGGAACAGTCACTGGACTCCTACCGCAGCAAAAGGAAACAGCAGAAATGGGTACTCGGTTATTCGTCGGCAACCTCTCGTTCAACTCCACCGAAGGCGATATCCTCGACCTCTTCAAGCAGGCCGGGAATGTCACCAAGTGCGACCTCGTCGTGGACAAGTTCACGAACAAGTCGCGCGGGTTTGCCTTCGTGGAAATGGGCTCACAGGATGATGCCAACAAGGCCATCGAGATGTTCAATGGCAAGGATCTGGGCGGACGCGCCCTGACCGTCAACGAAGCGCGCCCCCGTGAAGATCGCCCGCGTGGCGACTTCGGCGGTGGTGGCGGCGGCGGCGGACGCGGCGGTTTCGGTGGTGGTCGCGGTCGCGACCGGCGCTAAGCCAAATTTCGCCAGTCAGGGGCGGACGAAAGTCCGCCCCTTTTGATTTTGACCTCAGACAAGGCGGAGCAACTCCCCCGGAGTGCTGATAATGGTTTCTGCGCCATTTTCTTCCAGCTCTGCCCGATCCCGAAAGCCCCACAGCACGCCGACGGCGTGCATCCCGGCGGCGCGCGCTGTCCGCATATCGGTATTCGTATCGCCGAGATACAGCCACTGGGCCGCTGGAATGCCAAGTTCTTGCGCGATGAGCAGCGCGCCGGTCGGGTTAGGTTTCAACGGGATCTGCGCGACCTGCCCGCGCACGGCGTCGAAGATTATTTTCGGGAAATAATGCGCGACAACTTCCTGAGTGAAATAGTCCGGCTTGTTTGACAAAACCGCCATCTTGTAGCCGCGCTTGCCAAGCGCGGCCACAAGCTCCCGAACTCCCGGATACGGTCGCGTCTCGTCGTACCGGTGCGCGTCGTAATGTGCGCGCATCAACTTCAGCGCATCACCAAGGAGGTCCTGCTTGTCCGCCGGCAACGCCCGCTGGCAGAGTGTCCGCGCGCCGTCCCCGACCAAATACCGGTACGCCGCGCGCGGGTGAGTCGGGCAACCGAGCGTGACGAGGGCGTGATTCGTGGCATTGGCGAGGTCGGCCAGCGAGTCCACCAAAGTCCCGTCCAGATCGAACAGCACCGCCCGAAAATGTTTTTGCATGAATCCATCCTACACAGACCGGTGTGCTTCTGCTACTCTCCGCGCCATGAAAACGATTTTGGCTCTCACCGCACTGGTGCTGGCGTGGCATGCGTCGGCGGGTTGGTTCGGCGGCGGCGACAACGTGGACAGCAACGAGCAACTCGCCCTGTTGTTCGGTGACAACACGGCGTTCACCGCCACGGCCGACATCACGGTGCTCAACAAACAGGGCAAAACCCGCCACGGAGCCGAGATGGAGTACGCCTTCCTCGATGGCAAGCTGTGGACAGAGCTGAACATGGCGAAGACCAAAGCCGGGCAGAAGCACGCCGAGGGCATGAACGAAATGGCCGCGATGGGGATGGATCGCATCGTGACGCTGATCCGACCGGACAAGCAACTCACCTACATCATTTATCCCGGCATCCAATCGTATTGCGAATCACCGGTGACAGCCGGTCGCGAAAGACAACCGCCGAAGATCGAGAAGCAGGAACTCGGCAACGACACCTTGGACGGCCGGCCTTGCGTGAAATCGTTGGTGACGATCACCGACAATAAAGGCCGGCAGACGCAGATGACCGTCTGGCAGGCGACCGACCTGAAAGATTTTCCGGTCCAGAGTGAAATGACCAAGGACGGCGAAACAATTGTGACGACCTTCAAGAACATCAAACTCGAAAAGCCCGCTGCTTCGCTCTTCGATGTGCCCACCAACTACACGAAGTACGCCACCGTGAACGAAATGATGATGGGCGCGATGCAGAAAATAATGGGCCAGCAGTTTGGGCAATAATATGAAGTCATCTGCGCAGCGCACCTGGGGCGGGCGATTCGCCAGCGGTCCGACCGAGACCGTGAAGCAATTCACCGAGAGCGTCAGCTTCGACTGGCGGCTCTACCGGCACGACATCGCCGGTTCCATCGCGCACGCCAAAGGACTCGCGAGAGCCGGTATACTGACGAAAGCAGAGGCCGGTAGGATCGCGCGCGGGTTGTGGGCCATTGAAAAGCGGGTCGAGGCCGGCAATTTCGCGTGGGATCCCGCGCTCGAAGACGTCCACATGAACATCGAAGCGGCGCTCGGCCCGCTGGGCCGGAAGTTGCACACCGCGCGCAGCCGCAACGATCAAGTCGCGACGGACTTGCGGTTGTGGGTCCGGGATGCCCGGATCCAGACCGTCCGGGCGTGCCGGGTCTTGATGCGCGCGTTGGTGACGTTGGCGGAGCAGAACCGGGACGTCGTGATTCCCGGGTACACGCATCTGCAGCGGGCGCAGCCGGTGTTGCTGGCGCATCATCTGTTGGCGTACGTGGAAATGCTCAACCGGGATGCGCAGCGATTCATCATCAACGCGGATTTGGAATCGCCCCTCGGTTCGGGCGCGCTGGCCGGCAGCACTCTCAAGCTCGACCGGGAGTTTGTGGCGCGCCAGTTGATGTTTGCCGCGCCGACGCAGAATTCGATGGACGCGGTGGCCAACCGGGATTTCGTGCTCGGCTATCTGTTCGCCGCCGCGTTGTGCGGGATGCATCTGTCACGGTTGGCGGAGGATCTCATTTTGTGGTCGAGCGCCGAGTTCGGCTTCATCCGCATCGGCGATGCGTACACGACCGGCTCGTCGTTGATGCCGCAGAAGAAAAATCCAGACGTGTGCGAGCTGGTCCGGGGCAAGACCGGGCGGCTCTACGGCAATCTCGTCGCCGTCCTGACGATGATGAAAGGCCTGCCGCTCACCTACAACCGCGACATGCAGGAGGACAAAGAGCCGTTGTTTGATTCCGCCGATACCTTGCTCGCGTCGCTGCACGTGCTGGCCGGGATGATGCGGAATGTGAAAGTGAACAAGGCGCGGTGTGAAGCGTCGGCCAGCGACCCGTTGCTGCTGGCGACCGATCTGGTGGATTTTCTGGTACGGCGGGGGGTGCCGTTCCGCAACGCGCACCATCAGGTGGGCGCGTTGGTGGCCGAGGCGGAAAAATCCGGTCGACCTCTGCCGCAACTCGCCGCGAAGAAGTTTGGTCCTGCCGCCGCGCGGGTGTTCGACGTGCGGCGCGCGTTGGCGGCCCGGCGTGCGGTGGGCGCGCCTTCGCCACGGAATGTGCAAGCGCAGTTGGCGCGGTGGAAGCAACTGCTCCCGTAAATGATCCTCGGCATCGAGATCGGCGGCACGAAGTTGCAGGTGGGGCGGGGGCGCCAATTGGTGCGGGTGGCGGTGAAGCGCCGCGCCGGTCGCGTGGGCATTCTCCGGCAGCTCGAATCGCTGGTGCCGCCATTGCTGTCCGGTGTGACGCGGATCGGGGTGGGATTTGGCGGACCGGTGGAGCGGGGCCGGGTGGTGACCTCGCATCAGATTGCGGGGTGGCGCGGATTTCATTTGCAGCGGTGGTTCGAGCGCCGGTTTGCGTTGCCGACGGTCGTGGAGAACGATTCGAACTGCGCCGGGTTGGCGGAGGCGCGGTGGGGAGCCGGACGCGGGAAGGCGCGGGTGTTCTACTTCAATGTCGGCACCGGCGTCGGGGCGTTCGTTGTTCACGGGCAATTATATACGGGCCGGTTCGGGGCGATGGAGTTCGGGCACTTGCGCTTGAGTGATGGGCGAACGTTGGAATCCGTCGCTTCGGGGCTGGCCATCGAGCGCGGCGTGAGCACGTTGGTGGAGGCCGGCCGCCACGTTGGCGCGATGCTGGCGAATGTGGTGACGTTGCTGAACCCGGACGTTGTCGTCGTGGGCGGTGGGGTGGGGTTGGCGGGGGAGAAGTTTTTGCGGCCGGTGCGGGAGGTTTGTCGGCGGCTGGTGTTTCCCGTATTTCGGAGGAACTACCAGATTGTGCCCGCCGGATTGGGCGCGGCGGCGGTGGTGGCGGGAGCGGTGTTGGTGGCGGGGAAAGAGTGATGCGATATCTCGTTTTTGGCGATGTGCATGCGAACTTGGTGGCGCTCGACGCGGTGCTGGCCGCGGGCGACCGGCATCGGGTGGATGCGTATTTGTTTGTGGGCGACCTTGTCGGGTACGGGCCCGAACCGCTGGAGTGCTTGGAGCGACTGTTGCCCTTGCAGCGCGACGAACGGCTGGCATGGGTGGCGGGTAATCATGACGTGGTGGCGCGGGGCGATTGCGCGCCGGACAGTTTTGGGCCGGAGGCGGTGGAGACGTTGCGCTGGACGATCGAGTTGGTGAAATCGCAACACTGGGCGATGAAATTCCTGGCGACCGGCGATCCGGTGGCAAAAGTGGCCGGTGGGATTTGGCTGACGCACGATTCATTGGCCGCGCCCGGCAGCGGTTACTACCATCGCGAGACGCAGAATGCCGCGCGCGAACTGGCCGCGCTCGCGCAGCATGCCGGTCGCATCGCATTCTACGGGCACACGCACGCGATGCGGGCCGAGGTACAAGCGGGCGCCGCCGTGATGCTGACGCCTATGAATGCCTGTGACGCCGGCGGGCGCGACGCGGAGCCGGTGCGGTTGGCGGAGGGCGAGCGGGCGTGGATGGGGACGGGGTCGGTCGGTTTTCCCACGAAGAAGAAGGGCGCGGCTGAATTTTTGATCTTGAACGATGGGGATTGGACGGTG
>CAZJCX010000217.1:2902-5351 GCA_964544425.1 uncultured Verrucomicrobiota bacterium | reverse complement strand
AGCAGCCATAGCAATTCAACCCGAACTTTTCGAGCAGCGGAATCTGGTACGGCAACACAAACTCCTCGAACATGGCCGGTGAGATACCGACCGTCTCTTGCGACTCCGCAAAACCCCACCGGTCGCGCAGCGTGATCCCCACGTCCGTGTCCGGCCGCAACTCATCCGTACAGCCCACGCCGCCGGACCCGACATAATCCGATTCACTGTTCGGCGTGAGCAACCCCTCATCTTCGAGCCACTGAATGAAATGCAGGTGCTCATCGCGCAGGAACGCCATGAGCCGGTGGACCTGCTCGGGCTGGTCGCACATCAGCAACATCAGATTTTCCAAGCCGACCAGTTTGGCCGCCTCCCATGTCATCCCGACGGTCCAGAACAACATGCTGCGAATACGCGCCGGCAACAGGTCACCGAAGATTTCATTGGCTTGCGCCAATTCGCGGTACGTGCCGGGGCGATCCACATTCAATGTCCGGAAATGCAGTTTCGGCAACTCGCGCTCCAAATCCGTGATCGGAGCGTCCCAGACGTAGCTGCCCCGGTTGTCACCGAAGTGCATCGGCACGTCGAACCCGTAGTTGCCGAGATGGATCTGCCAACCGATGTCGAACGACGGTTCGACGAAGCTGTCGTCTTGCAGCACCTCCCACGTGTAAATGCGCGACCGCAAGGTCCACTCCCAGCCTCGCAGTTTCTTGTTCTCACACTGCAGCACTCTGTCCGCCAACAACTCCGGCCACGTGCCTTCGGGGAACGCCAGCAGCACGGGCCGGTCGCTTCTGAGCGCGTTGTGCCGCGCCCACAACATCCGTTTCGCACGCGACTCCGGCGAGTCGGCAATCGCCCGTACCCGCCCCGCCAGCCCGCGCAGGATGTCCCGGTCGTGTTGGCTAATAGTTTCCATACTTCTCCACGCACTGCATGATGAATTGATAGGTCGCCCAACTCACGGTCGGCGGGACGCTGTGATCGCTGTGATACGCATAACCTTTCGTCGCCATACCGGCGGCGAACTTCGACCGGATTTCCTCCTCGATCCGGTTGCGGTCGTTTGTGCCCATGATCATCACGTCAATGTTCCCAAACATCGCCAGCCGGTCGCCGTACTGCGGACAGAGCTTGCGAACGTCCATGTTCGCCTTGGACTCGATCGGCTGGAAGCAATCAAACCCGGCCGCCACGTACAAATCCATCACCCCGTTCACGTCGCCGTCGGTGTGGTAGATGAATTTCATCCGATGCGCGTGCGCCCAGTCGGCGAGTCGCTTGTGATCCGGCCAGATCAACTCCCGGTACATCTGCGGGGAGCACATCGTCCCGTTCTTGTAGGCCATGTCGCCGTAGATCCACAGCCCGTCCGGCTGGATGCCGGTCGCCATGATCGCGTCGAAATTCTGGAGCATGATGTCCGTGTGCGTCCGCGACACATCCGCGATCCACTCCGGGTCCTCCGCCATGGCGATCATGGTGATCTCATCGCCCATCAACGCCCGCGTCTGCTCGAAACTTTCCACGCCGGTGAGGTGACACCACTTTTGTTTTTGCCGCGCATCCCGATAAGCGCGCACCACGGCCGCGGGATCTTGCTGCCAGCCGGTGCTCAGCAAGGCCGGCTTGAACACCCGCTCCCATTTCTCCCGCGAATCGCACTCGAACCCCAAATGCTCCGGCGTGCCGCTCTTGCCTTTCCAGTACCGGACCAGTTTCCCGTGTCCGTCGCGGCTGTCGCGCGTCTCGTTCGTCTCCGCCACCACCTCGTGCCGGCCCGGAAACGGCGCCGGCCAGAGCCACTGCAATCCCCGAAAATCACCACCCAATATCGCCAGCACCGTGTTCGCGTCACCCTTCAATCCTTCCTTCTGCCACCGCTCGATCGTCTCACCCCAGAACGTGTCGCTGCGCGGCACCCGATCCTGATCCTGCCGCGCAAACATCCGGTTCACCCGTTCCTGACTGGTCAGATTCATAAAGTTCCTTTCGCAAATCGCACCAACGCGCGCACGTTCCCCAGCGGTGTATCCCGCGGCACTTCGCACCCGGCGCTTACGATGTACCGCGGCCCGGCATCGCGCCGGCATTCTGCCAATGCCGTCGTCACCATCCCCGGAGTGCCGTTGCGCAAGACCCGCACCGGATCAATGTTGCCGAGCAACACCTGTGCGGGTCCCATCAAACGTCGCGCCTCCGCCAACGCCGCCAGCGAATCCAAATCCACCACGTCACAACCCAACCGGCCCATCCCCGCCAGCAACGGCGCGGTATTGCCGCAGATATGCAACCGCGTCCGCCCGCCCATCGCGCGAATGCCATCCACCAGTTGCTTCTCGAACGGCCACACAAACTCCTCGTAAATGGCCGGCCCGACCAACGACGCCGCCGCGTCGCCGATGCCGATCAATTCCGCCCCCGCTTCGATTTGCACTTTGGCGAAGCGCAGTTCCATCTC
>CAZJCX010000217.1:747-2892 GCA_964544425.1 uncultured Verrucomicrobiota bacterium | reverse complement strand
GACGAACGCAAACAAATCGCGCACGAAGGCCGGGTCGTCGTAGAAATCCGTCATCAGTGTGTTGATCCCGCGCAAGTCCGCGCCCTCCGCGCACGGGCCTTCCACCCAACCCTCAATCAGTTTCTCGCCGCGCACCTGTTTGGCGAACAACTCCAGCGCTCGCACGCGGTTGTGCATCCGGCCGCCGCCGAGCGGGTCCGGCACCTTCAACCGCGCCAGTTTCGTCTTGTCCGCCAGCAACGCGTTGTCCTCGTCCAAGCCGGGCGGCTGGTCGGGGAAGAACCGCACCGGCGCGCCGCAGTCGGCCGCTTCAATGGCTGGATCGGACATCGTGTTCACGTAATCGAAATCAAACTCGGTCGCCGTTCGCACCTGCCCGGCCACCAACACCCGGTAATCCGTCGCATACTCCCGGTACTTCGAGCCAATCCGGTCGCTGGCGAACATCATGGTGATCGGCATCACCGGCTGACGATCCCCCGGCTGACCGGCCAGCACCTTCAGGATGCGGTCGCGCCCGGTCATCGGTACTGGCCCTCCCGGCGCCAGACATCGAGCATCAATTCGTACCGCCTCAGCCGCATGCCGGTGTAGATGCAGTTGCTTGTGGAAAAAATGTAGCCGCCACCCGGCATCCCGTGTTTCAAAGCGTACCGGGTGGAAGCGACGACTTCCTCGTCAGAGCCGGTGTCCATCAAGCCGCAGTTGACATTGCCACAGAGGGCGACCTGCGAGCCGCAGCGGCGCTTCATCTCGGCTATGTCCACACCGCCTTGTGGGTCGAGCGAATGGAGCGCGTGCGGTTTGGTTTCGAGAAGCTGGTCGAGGATCGGCAGGATGTTGCCGTCGGTGTGTTTGATGACGTAAAAGCCCATGTCCCGGTACGCTTTCGTCAGCTTCGCCAAGTACGGCGCAACAAACTCGCTGAACAAGGCCGGACTGAGGAACGGACCGGTGTTGAAGCAGTAATCAGAACAGAGTGCGAACCCGTCGAGACTCGTGCGCTTCCGCAACTGCGTGGCGCGTTCGATGGCGTCGTTCACCATCTGGTCGGCGTTGACTTTCAGCTTACCGGGTTCCTCGGTCAATTGGAGCGAGAACTCTTCCATGTGCGCGCCGTCCGGCACGCCATACGTCGCGTCGCCATGCAGCATGATGAAATACCGGTCACCCGATGTTTCCCGCACCAAGTCTATGAGCCGGCAGGTTTCCTCAAGGTCACCGGGATTGGGGTGCAGGAAAATCGCGCTGTGCTCGAACCGTTGCGCCGTGGCCACGTAGAGCTGCGCCATGTCGCGCCGGTGGAGCTGGCGTTCCTTCTCCTCCATTTGCAGCCACTGCCCGTAGTTACGATGCAGCGGATGCACCTTGCCGAAGGCTTCCATCGTCAGGAAGAGGACGAGTTCAAAGTGCGGCACACGGCCTGTCAGCGGCCGGCGTTCGAGCGCGGCAATAAATCGCTCACGCGGCGTTTGCATTCGTCAATTTCTCCCAGGTCGCGAAGACCAGCCGGACATTTTCGGGTTTCACCGCGCCGCCAAATTCCGTCTGCGCGAAGCAGCCACCCTTGCGCCAGAGATGCCGGTGAACTTGGCGCACAGCGGCGTCAATGTCGGCGATTGTTCCCCGACACAGCAGGTGTTGCCGGTCAATCTCGCCCCAGAAGGTGATCTTCCCGGCAAACGCCGCCAGCCGCTCTACCGGGATGTGAATCTTACGGAGGTCGGTCCTCCAGTCGAGAACCAGTGGTTCCTTGACCTCGCCGATCACGCCTGCTTGGATGTTGACGAACGTGCAACCCCATTCGTCCACATAGCGGCCGACTGCATACATGTCGCCGCGGGTGGGAATGGGCTGACGCCGGTAGCCGGGCAGGCATCGATCGGGTAGTCCCGGATGATCGCGTCATACTCGCGCTGGTACTTCTGCAGCGCGACCGGCAATGCCCAGATATCGCGCGGCGCGCGGGGTGGCTGGTCGAATTCCAGCGTCCGTCTGACGATCTCCCGCGGGCTCGCACTCATCGTGTCTCCTCAGCCCGGCAGCAACGGGGGCGCGAAGCGACCGCTCCGCGCCCCCCACTGGCGGGTCGCTATTGACTACCGCTCAAGCAGTCGCGCCAAGCAATTGCTTGGCGATATCCAC
>CAZJCX010000217.1:0-737 GCA_964544425.1 uncultured Verrucomicrobiota bacterium | reverse complement strand
TGGCCGCGTCAGGTGCATAACCATCCGCCCCGATTTCTTTGGCGAAGTCCGCCGTGATTGGCGCCCCGCCGATGATGACCTTCACCCTGTTGAGGCCGGCCGCCTTCAACGCTGCGACCGTGGTCTTCATCGCCGGCATGGTCGTGGTCAACAACGCGGAGAGACCGACAACGTTTGCGTTGTGCTCCTTGGCGGCCGCGGCGAATTTCTCGGCGGAGACATTTGTGCCGAGATCAACGACGCCGAAGTTTGCGCCTTTCCACATCATCGCGACGAGGTTCTTGCCGATGTCGTGCAAGTCGCCTTGTACCGTGCCGATGACGGCGGTGTATTTTGGTTTGATACCGGCTTTGATGAGGAGCGGTTCGAGGATCGCCATGCTTTCTTTCATGGCGCGCGCCGCGATCAGCATCTCCGGCACGAACACTTGGTTGTTTTTGAACTTCTCGCCGATCACCGACATCCCGGGCACCAGCCCTTCCTCGACGATCTTCAATGGCGGTTGCCCCGCCGCGAGCAGCTCCTGCGTTAGTTTCTTCGCTTCGTTCCGATTACCCTTCTCGACGTATTCTGACAGTTTTTTGAATTCGCTCATAGCGACCCTCCGTGCCTGCCAGTTTAGCTACGCGCATACCAATCCAGAATCCACCCTCGTAATCCACGTGAATGTAACCACATCGCGCCAAAACGATGCTTTTGTCCATCCCCCGTTCCAGCAGACAATCTGTCGTGCACAG
>CAZJCX010000216.1:0-5446 GCA_964544425.1 uncultured Verrucomicrobiota bacterium | reverse complement strand
GGAGCTCGGTATCCGCTCCGTCGCCGTGTACTCGAAGGCCGACGCGGATTCCCTGCACGTCCAACTGGCCGACGAAGCGATCTGCATCGGCGAAGCGCCCAGCAAGGAAAGCTACCTCAAGATAGACCGCATCATCAGCGCGGCCGAAGTGGCGGATGTCGAGGCGATCCATCCCGGCTACGGCTTCCTCTCCGAGAACGCCCACTTCGCCGAGGTCTGCGAAGGCTGCAACATCAAGTTCATCGGCCCGCCCAGCAGCGCCATCCGCGCGATGGGCGACAAGGTCGCCGCGCGCGAAACAATGCGCAAAGCCGGCGTCCCCGTCGTCCCCGGCAGCGATGGGCCGGTCGCCTCCGAAGACGAGGCGCTCAAGACCGCGCGGAAAATCGGTTACCCGGTCATTGTCAAAGCCGCGGGCGGCGGCGGCGGACGCGGCATGCGCGTCGCCCACAACGACCCCTCGCTGATCAAGGCGTATCACACCGCCCGCAGCGAAGCCGAACGCGCCTTCAGCAACGCGACGGTCTATCTCGAAAAATACGTCGAGGACCCGCGTCACATCGAATTTCAGATTTTTGCCGACCGCAAAGGCAAGACCGTCCACCTCGGCGAGCGCGACTGCAGCATCCAACGGCGCCACCAGAAGTTGTTGGAAGAAGCGCCGTCGCCGGTGATGACCAGCGACCTGCGCAAGAAAATGGGCAAAGCCGCCATCAAAGCCGCCGAAGCGGTCAAGTACGTCAACGCTGGCACGATTGAGTTCCTGCTCGATAAGAACGGCGATTTCTACTTCATCGAGATGAACACGCGCGTGCAGGTCGAGCACCCCGTCACGGAGGAAGTCACCGGCATTGACATCGTGAAAGAACAGCTCCGCGTGGCCGCCGGTGAGGAGTTGTCGTTCGACCAGAAGAACATCGAAGTCCAACGCTGCGCGATCGAGTGCCGGATCAACGCCGAGGATCCGTTCAACAATTTCCAGCCCAGCCCCGGGCGGATTGATTTCCTCCACGTCCCCGGCGGCCATGGTGTGCGCGTGGACAAACACGTCTATTCCGGCTACGTCATCCCGCCCTACTACGACTCGATGATCGCCAAGCTCATCTGCTACGGCCGCGACCGCCGCACGGCGATGGACCGCATGTCGCGCGCGTTGGATGAATTCATTTTGCGGGGCGTCAAAACCACCATCCCGTTGCACAAGCTGATTCTCAAAGACCCCAATTTCCGGCGCGGCCGGTATTCCACCAGTTTCGTCGAGCGACTCATGACCACGACCGCGCAGGCCGGGCTGTCGTTGCCGACGGAAGACCAAAAATAGTTCCCGTTTCACCCCTCATCGAAATCAACAAGGCTGCTCATGAAAAAAATCGCAATGCTCACGGGCGGTGGCGACTGCCCCGGTTTGAACGCCGTCATCCGCGGTGTCACCCGCCGCGCGCTCGCCGAAGGCTGGGAAGTCACCGGCTATCGCAACGGCTGGGCGGGGATCATCAAGAACGATTCCTTTCCCATTGACCGCGGCCGCGTCGCCGGCATCCTCCATCTCGGCGGCACCATCCTCGGCACCTCGCGCACCAACCCGACCGACGAACAACTCGACATCATTGCGAGCAACCTGAAAGCCGCCGGCGTCTCGGTCCTCATCGCCATCGGCGGCGATGACACCCTCAGCGTGGCCTCCCGGATCCATAAGCGGGGCGTGCCCGTGGTCGGTGTTCCGAAAACGATTGATAACGACATCGCCGGGACCGACCAGACCTTCGGTTTTGACACAGCCGTCAACATCGCCACCGAAGCGATCGACCGGCTCCACTCCACCGCCGAAGCTCACAGCCGCGTCCTCGTCGTCGAAATCATGGGCCGGCAAGCCGGCTGGATCGCGCTCTACGCCGGCGTCGCCGGGGGCGCGGACGTGATTCTCCTGCCGGAGTTCCCGCAGACGCTCGACGCCATCTGCGAGATCATCAAGAAACGGCAGGCCAACGGGAAAAATTTCTCCATCGTCGCCGTTGCCGAAGGCTTCAAACTCGAGGGCGAAAAGGAAGTCCTCCAGACCGACAAACTCGACGCCTTTGGCCACGTCCGTCTCGGCGGCATCGCGGAACGGCTCTGCAAACTCATCGAAGACAAGACCGGCATCGAAAGCCGGTCGGTCGTCCTCGGCCACACCCAGCGCGGCGGCACGCCGACCGCCTACGACCGCGTGCTCAGCACCCGGTATGGTGTCAAAGCCGCCGAACTCGCCATCGCCGGTCAGACCGGCAAGCTCGTCTCGTTGCGCGGTCAGGATGTGATCGGCGTCGAACTCGACCCGCTCATCACGCAGGTCACGGACAAAAAGACCGGCAAGCCAAAGCTGCGCATGGGCAACCGCAGCGTCCCGAAGGAATTTTACGACCTCGCGAAAGTTTTTTTCGGCTGAGCGGGAGCACCATGGCGCGCGCGCGCATCGCGAACTGTCGGCTGTACGGCTTCATTGATGCCGCTTACCTCGACGGTCGTGACCCGCGCGAGCTGACGCGCCAGTTGCTGGCCGGTGGTGCGGACATCATCCAAGTCCGCGCCAAGGAATACACTCACGCGCAGCGGATGGATCTCGCGCTCGCTGTCATCGGTGAAACGTACGCCGCCCGCGTCCCGGTCGTCATCAACGACGACATCGAAGCCGCCGCCAAGACCGGTGCCGATGGCGTCCACCTCGGCCAGGAAGACTGGGCGGCGGCCCGGCCGGAACAGTTGATGAACGCCCGCATCATCGGCTTGAGCACGCACTCACTCGACCAAGCCCGGCAGGCCGAGAAGTTCGGGGTGGATTACATCGGCGTCGGCCCGATCTACCCCACCGGCACGAAGCCCGGCGTTCAGCCGGTCGGCCTCCAACTCATCAGTGCCGTGGCCAACGCGGTGAAGGTTCCTTTTTTTGCCATTGGCGGTATAACGCTTCAAAACCTCCCGGCCGTCAAAGCTGCCGGCGCCACCCGCATCGCCGTCGTCTCCGCCATCCTCCGCGCCCCGAATGTTTCCACCGCCGCCGCCGCTTTCAAGGCGGCGCTGTAGCCGCGCTTGCCAAGCGCGGCCACAACCGGTACGAAAGACGGCATGAGCTTATTGATTACCGGTTCGATTGCGTTGGACAGCGTGAAAACCCCGGTCGAGGAGCACCATGATCTGCTTGGCGGCTCGGCGAGCTACGCGAGTGTGGCGGCAAGTTTCTTCACGCCGGTAAACATGGTGGGCATTGTCGGGCGCGATTTTCCCACCAAGTATCTCGGCCTCTACCGGGAGCGCGGCATCAATCTGGACGGCTTGGAAGTGGCGGATGGGGCGACGTTCCGGTGGTCGGGCGAGTACGAGTGGGATTTGAACCGGCGCCGCACGTTGTCGGTCGCACTGAACGTTTTCGAGAAGTTCAACCCCGCGCTGCCGCGCCATTACCGGGCCACACCGTATGTTTTTTTGGCGAACATCTCGCCGCAGTTGCAGTTGCACGTGCTGGGGCAAATGGACGCGCCGAAGTTTGTGGTGGCCGACACGATGGATTTGTGGATCGAGACGGCGCGCGACGCGCTGGTCGAGTTGCTGCGCAAGATTGATTGTCTCGTGTTGAACGAGAGCGAGGCGCGGGAGTTCACCAAGCAGACCAGTCTGATCAAGGCCGGCCGGCAGATTTTGCAGATGGGGCCGAAATACGTCGTCATCAAGAAAGGCGAACACGGCTGCCTGCTGTTCGCGGCCGACCTGTTTTTCAGCGCGCCGGCGTATCCGCTCGAAGACATTCACGACCCGACCGGCGCGGGCGATTGTTTTGCCGGGGCGTTTGCCGGGCACCTCGCCAGTGTCGGGCGCGTTTCGCACGAGACGATCCGCAAGGCGGTCATCCGCGGCAGCGTGGTGGCGAGTTACTGTGTCGAGGCGTTCAGCCTGAACCGGCTGGAGAAACTGACGATCCAAGAACTTGACCAGCGCTACCAGGTCTTCAAGCTGATGAGCCACTTCGAGTTGGGGTAAAAAAAGAGGCGCGCACCGCCGTGCGCGCCTCTGGAAACTCAGGCGATTTACTTTGACGCGTCTTGCAGCGACTTGCCCGCGTCTTCCATCGCTTCGCCGGTTTTCTCGGCGGCCTTCTTGGCCCCGTCCTCGGTCGCCTTGATGGCACCGTCGAGCTTCTCACCGACCGTCTCTTCCTTCTTCCCGCAGCCCACCACCACCAGCGTCGTCACGGCCAGCGCCGCGAGCAGCAACGAATACCGAATCTGTTTCATGTTCATTCCTCTTGTTAAGGGTTGACGAAAATCTACCGGATGCGGGCGCAGGGTGCGACACTTTTTTTCATGGCAGCCACGCCGTGCCTGTGCATAAATCGCCGCATGATTCGACGCTATTCCCGTGAGCTGATGCGCAACATTTGGACGGAGGAAAACAAGTTCTCCATCTGGTTGCAGATCGAAATCCTCGCCTGCGAAGCGCGGCGGATTCCGGCGCGCGATTTGGCGACGATCAAGCGCAAAGCAAAGTTCACCGTCGCGCGGATCAACGAGATTGAAAAGACTACCAACCACGACGTGATCGCGTTTCTCTCGTGCGTCGCCGAGCGCGTCGGCCCCGCCTCCCGGCATATTCACGAAGGGCTGACTTCGTCCGACGTCGGCGATACCGCTCTCGCCTACCAGATGAAGCAGTCGGTGGAGATTCTCATCGAAGACGTGAAGCAACTCCGCCAGGTCATCGCGAAGAAGGCGAAGCAGTACAAATTCACGCCCTGCATGGGCCGCACGCACGGCGTCCACGCGGAGCCGACGACGTTCGGCCTGAAGCTGGCGCTGATGTACGACGAGTTCGGCCGGTCGCTCGACCGGCTCGAACGCGCCCGCGCCATCATCTCCGTTGGAAAGATTTCCGGCGCGGTCGGCACCCACGCTCATCTGTCGCCGAAAGTGGAAGCCTACGTCTGCCGGAAGCTCGGCCTCCGCCCGGCCAAGATTTCCACGCAGGTCCTGCAGCGTGACCGGCACGCGGAGTATCTCGCCGCGCTCGCGCTCGTGGGCTGTTCGATTGACCGGTGGGCGACGGAATTCCGGCATCTGCAACGCACGGAGGTTCTCGAAGCCGAGGAATTTTTTGCCGCAGGCCAGAAGGGTTCCAGCGCGATGCCGCACAAGCGCAACCCGATCACGTGCGAGCGGCTCTGCGGCCTCGCCCGCGTCCTGCGCGGCAACGCACAGGCGGCGATGGAAAACGTCGCGCTCTGGCACGAACGCGATATTTCACACAGCAGTGTCGAGCGCGTCATTCTGCCGGATTCGACGACCCTGCTCGATTACATGCTCCACAAGTTGACCGATATCGTGGACCGGTTGCTCGTCTATCCCGACCGGATGCAGGCGAACCTCGACCTGCTCGGCGGTCTGCTTGCGACCCTCGGGCCCGTGGACCGCCTCCGCCG
>CAZJCX010000215.1:348-5470 GCA_964544425.1 uncultured Verrucomicrobiota bacterium | reverse complement strand
GTCGAGGAACGGCATGTCTTCTTCGCGAACGATCTTCGCGACCACACCCTTGTTCCCGTGCCGGCCCGCCATTTTGTCCCCGACGCTGATTTTGCGTTTGCTGGCGATGTAGACTTTGACCTGCTTGATGATCCCGCTGTCAACGTCCTCGCCGCTGTCAATCCGGTCAACTTGCCGGTCGCGTTCCATGTTCAGGTCGCTGAACCGGTGTTCGAACTCGCCGATGATCTCGCGAATCTTGATGCGAATCGGCGACGGATCAATTTCGATCCGGTCATACACCGAAGCGAGCTTGCGCAGGAGCGTCTTCGTAATCTTGCGGTTGGCCGGGATGATGATTTCTCCGGTCTCGCTGTTGACCACGTCGAGCGGAATCTTCTCGCCGAGCAGAATGTTGCTCAGCTTCTCCGTCAACTCCTCACGGAGTTCATCGGTCTTCTTCTTGTGCTCGTCGTCAATCTGTTTGCGCTGCCGTTTCACTTCAGTCGGCGTCAGATCGTCGCGCGCGAGGTCTTTGCGGGCGGACACTTTCACGCCCATCACAATGCCGTACTGCCCGCTCGGCACCGTCAGCGAGGTGTCCTTCACATCCGCCGCTTTCTCGCCGAAGATCGCGCGCAACAAGCGCTCTTCGGGCGCCAGTTCTGTCTCGCTCTTCGGCGTGATCTTGCCGACGAGAATGTCACCGGGCTTCACTTCCGCCCCGACGCGAATCACGCCGTCGTGGCCGAGATTTTTCAGCGCTTCTTCACCGACGTTCGGGATGTCGCGCGTAATTTCTTCCGGCCCGAGCTTCGTGTCGCGCGCGCCGCATTCAAACTCCTCAATGTGAATCGAGGTATAGACGTCGTCCTTCACCAACTTCTCGTTGATCAGGATCGCGTCCTCGAAGTTGTAGCCATTCCATGGCATGAACGCCACGAGCACGTTCCGGCCCAGCGCGAGTTCGCCGTCCTCAACGCACGGACCGTCCGCAAGCACCTGTCCCTTTTTCACCTTGTCGCCTTTCGCGACGATTGGCTTCTGATTGAAACAGGTGGCCGCGTTTGATCGCATGAACTTCCGCAACTCGTACACCCAGAGATGACTTTCCGGATCGTGGATGATCTTGCGTTTGCCTTCCGGCAACTCGCCGTTCTTCGTCACAATGATCCGCACCGCGTCCACGCTGGCCACGACGCCCGCCTCCTCCGCGATGATGCACACCTTGGAATCGCGCGCGATGCGCTGTTCCAAGCCGGTGCCCACCAAGGGCGAATCGCTGCGCAACAACGGCACCGCCTGCCGTTGCATGTTCGAGCCCATCAACGCCCGGTTCGCATCGTCATGTTCCAAGAACGGAATCAGTCCGGCGGCCACCGATACCAACTGTTTCGGCGACACGTCCATGTAATGCACGCGCTCCGGCTCGACCTCGATGAAGTCGCTCTTGTACCGGCAGGACACTTTCGGCGATTGGAAATGGCCGCGACCGTCTACCGGCGCATTCGCCTGCGCCACGACATAATTCTCCTCCTGGTCCGCTGTCAGGTAATCCACCTGCTCGGTGACGCGACCATCCTTGACCTTGCGGTACGGTGTCTCGATGAAACCGAATTCGTTGATCCGGCAATACAAACTCATCGCGCTGATCAACCCGATGTTCGGACCTTCAGGCGTTTCAATCGGACAGATGCGCCCGTAGTGCGACGGATGCACGTCACGAACTTCGAAGCCCGCGCGATCCCGCGAGAGGCCGCCCGGCCCGAGGGCCGAGAGCCGCCGCTTGTGCGTCAACTCGCTGAGCGGGTTTGTCTGATCCATGAACTGGCTGAGCTGACTGCGCCCGAAGAAATCGCGGATCACCGCGGACAACGCCTTGGGATTCACAAGCTGCTGCGGCGTCATCGTGTTCGTGTTCACATCGAACAACGTCATCCGCTCCTTCACCACGCGTTCGGTGCGGGCCAACCCCACCCGGCACTGATTGGCGAGCAACTCGCCCACCGTCCGCAACCGCCGGCTGCCGAGATGATCAATGTCATCCACCGAACCTTCGCCTTTGCGGAGACTGATCAGATATTTGATGGACTCGACGACGTCCGCCGTCTCGATGATGCGGTTCTCGAGGTCCACGTTCCGGTTCAGCTTCTGATTGAGCTTGTACCGGCCCACGCGACCCAAATCGTACCGGCGCGGATCGAAGAACAACCGCTTGATCATCGCCTGCGCGTTGGCCACGGTGGGCGGATCGCCGGGCCGCAGCCGCCGGTAAATCTCCTTCAACGCCTCTTCCTGATCCTTGGTGGGGTCCTTCTTCATGGACTTGATCACCACGCCGTCATCCGCCGTGGTGTCCACCACCTTGATCTTATCAATCTTCAAATCCATCAACTGCCGGGCCACCGTCTTCGTCAACGGCTCAAAGGCACGGGCGACCACGACGCCTTTTTCCACGTCCATGGCGTCCGCGATCGGCACTTTGTTCTGCGTCTCGTCCCCGGCCACGAACTCTTTCAGCTTCAAATCTTCAATCTGATAAAACAGCTTGATGATTTCCTCGTCGTTGCCGTACCCCAGTGAACGCAGGAACGTCGTCGCCAGGAATTTCCGGCGCCGATGCCGGCGATCGAGGAAGATGTTCAACAAATCGTTCTGATCGAACTGCATCTCCAACCACGTCCCGCGGTCCGGGATGATCCGGAACCCGTACAACAACTTGCCGCTGGTGTGGACCGTCTGCTCAAAACTGATCCCGGGCGAGCGATGCAACTGGCTGACGATCACGCGCTCCGCGCCATTGATCACAAAGCTGCCGGAAGGAGTCATGAGCGGAATCTCGCCCATGTACACCTTCTCCTCCTTCGTTCCGTTGGCATCCTTCAACCGAAACGTCACATGCAAGGGCGCGCTAAACGTGATGCCTTCCCGCAAGCAATCCAGCCACGACGTCTTGGCCTCGCCGATGGCATACTCCACGAAATCCAGCGTGGCCTGCCCGTCGTAACTTTGAATCGGGAACACTTCCTTGAACACCGTCTGTAGCCCCACATTCTTGCGGCGCGACACCGGCGTCTCCGCCTGCAAAAATTCGGCGTACGAGGTGACTTGCGCTTCGATCAAATCCGGCGGTTCGATTACGTCGGTCAGTTTGCCTAAATATTTTCGCTCGGGCATCGTTACACTCGTTCCCTCGGGGCGTTGCCGCCCGGTTGATTTTCGCGGGGACGGCCACCGGGCCGTCCCCGCGCACAGCTCTCACATCCCACTCGACTACTTCAACTCAACTTTGGCGCCGGCGGCTTCAAGCTTCTTCTTGATCTCTTCCGCCTCTTCCTTCGTCGCGCCTTCCTTCACGGTCTTCGGCGCACCTTCCACGAGGTCTTTGGCTTCCTTCAAGCCCAGACTCGTCACCGCGCGCACTTCCTTGATGACGTTGATCTTGTTCGCGCCGGCTTCCTTCAGCACCACATCAAACGCGGTCTTCGCTTCCGCTGCCGGAGCCGCACCCGCCGCGCCGCCGCCCGCCGGCATCGCCATCGCGACCGGGGCTGCCGCCGTCACGCCCCACTTCTCTTCCAATTTCTTCGCGAGATCGGCGGCTTCCAAAACCGTCAATCCGCTCAACTGATCCACCAATGCATTCAAGTCCGCTGCCATGTCTGCCTTTCATTCGGTATCGTCGCGATCCGCAGCCGCGCATCATTTCATCCCGATAGCCACCGGGACGACGAGGAACCATTTGTTGTTTCGTTGCTCTTACGCCGCGGGCTGTTTTTCCGCGAACGCCTTCACGACCCGGGCGACCTTGGACGCCGGAGCGCCCACGACCACCGCAATTTTCTGCGCCGGCGCTTTCAACACGCCGACGATCTTCGCCCGCATCTCGTCGAGCGACGGCAACTCCGCCAACGCCAGCACCTGATCGGCGTTCAACGTCGTCTGCCCCATGAACCCGAGCTTGACCTTCGACTTCTCGGTGTCCTTCCCGAACTTCTTCAAGATTTTTGCCACTGCGGTGATCTCGCTCTTGTCCGAGCCAATCACCAACGCCGTCATCCCGCCCATGGGCTGCGACAACTTCGGCAAACCCGCCGCTTCCAAGGCGCGGGTGATCAACGTGTTCTTCACGACGTGACACTCCGCGTGAGCGGCCGCCAGTTGCTTCCGCAAGTCCGTAAAATTCTGCACGGTCAACCGGCTGTAGTCGGTCAGCATCACGTAGGGCGACTTCGCAACATGCCCTTTCAAATCATCCACCATCACTTGTTTTTCTGGTTTCATGAATTCACCCTCGCGTTAGGCCGCCACCGTCTGAAATTCCCGCAAATCAATCCGCATCCCCGGGCTCATCGTCGCCGACAACGTCGCTGTCTCGATGAATTTGCCTTTCGCCGTCGCCGGTCGCGCATGCACCAACCCGTTGATGACCGCCCGTGCGTTTTCCTCAATCTGCTGGGCCGGGAACGACACCTTGCCGAGCGCCACATGCACATTGCCGGCCTTATCCATCTTGAACTCGACCCGCCCGGCTTTGACTTCCTTCACCGCTTTCGCCGTGTCCTCCGTCACCGTCCCGGTCTTGGGATTCGGCATCAGCCCTTTCGGCCCCAGTTGCTTGCCGAGCTTGCGGACCTCCTGCATCGCCTCCGGCGTCGCCACGGCCACGTCGAAATCGAGCCAGCCGCCCTGCACTCGCTTGATCAAATCTTCAAACCCCACATGATCCGCGCCCGCGCCCTTCGCCGCCTCTGCCGGCGGGCCTTTCGCGAACACGACCACGCGCACCTTCTTGCCGGTGCCGTGCGGCAACGCAACCGTGCCCCGCACCATTTGATCGCTTTGCTTTGGATCCACGCCGAGTCGAAATGCCAAATCCACCGACTCGTCAAATTTTGCTTTCGGGAACTGCGCCAACACCGTCACCGCTTCCCCGAGCCGATATTCCTTCTTCGGGTCAACGAGCTTCGTCGCTGCCCGGTACCGCTTGCCATGCTGAATCATGTTTTCACTCCGTTGTAGTCACGGCCTCCATCTCGGCCGGGGCTTGCGCCCGACGCGCCTGCTGACTGGCAGGCGCTCCTACAATTTCTTGGTTGGTTACTCGACGACGTCAATCCCCATGCTGCGCGCCGTGCCGGCG
>CAZJCX010000215.1:0-282 GCA_964544425.1 uncultured Verrucomicrobiota bacterium | reverse complement strand
GCCATCTTCACTTTCACAATCTCCGCAATCTGCTTGCGCGTGACCTTGCCGACCTTGTTGCGATTCGGCTCGGCGCTGGCCGTCGCGATCCCGGCCGCCTTCTTCAACAAGGCGCTCGCCGGCGGCGACTTGGTGATGAAGGTAAACGTCTTGTCCTTATAGACCGTGATGATGACCGGGATGATCGTCCCGGCCTGTTTCTGCGTCGCCGCGTTGAACTCTTTGCAAAACGCCATGATGTTCACGCCCTGCTGACCCAATGCGGGGCCGACCGGCGGGGCG
>CAZJCX010000214.1:1406-5470 GCA_964544425.1 uncultured Verrucomicrobiota bacterium | reverse complement strand
CTCGCCGTTGATTTCAAGGCGCTCACCCAACGGGTCCGCCGCGCCGGGGAACAATTCATCGCGCACCTGCGAGCCGATCACGCATACCCGCGCCGCCGTCGCCACATCCACGTCCGTGATAAACCGGCCAAACTCCACGTCAAAATTGTTCACCCGCATGAACGCCGGCGTCGCGCCCACGACCTGCCGCGGCCGCGTGGACTTGTTGCCCCGCACCGCCGTCGCCCCCCGCAAATCCACTTCCGGCGAGATCGTCTCGATCAGCGGACAATTCGCGCGGATGGCCGCCACATCAAGCATCGTCCGCCCCGGCGACAGCTCCGCCAAATGCGCCTGCGCGGGCGGCGGGTCCTGATCCGTCACATTCACCTTCTCCAACCCACCCATCTCATTCAGCGCCGATTTCATCCCGCTCGTCATCCCGGCCACCAACGCGAACATGCCCACCAACGAACACACGCCGAGAATGATCCCCAACATCGTCAGCGCCGAACGAAACTTATGCGCCGCGATCTCCTTCAACCCCACCACAATTCCCAACCACAGATTCACGCGCGCACTCTAGTCCTCCTTCCCCGACGATTGCAAGGCGGCCCACTCGGCCGGGGACAACGCAACAGAACAAGCAGCCGGTGGAGCAAGCAACCGGGGACACCAACAGCCGGTGGAGCGCGCGTCTCCGCGAGCGAGCGGAGACGCTCGACCCACCGGCCCTGCGGCAGGCATCCTACCGGCGCGCGGGCGGCGGCACCAAGACGTATTGCATCCCCGCCGCTTTCGCCGCCGCAATGCCGGTCGAGGTGTCCTCAAACACGAGGCACCGGCGCGGCGGGATGCCGAGTTGCCGGGCGGCTTCCAGAAATGGATCGGGCGCGGGCTTGCCATGCCGGTAATCTTCCGCCGTGACGACCGCCTGGAATTTCTCCAGCAAACCCAGCCCTGCCAGCGTCCGCGTGACAATGTCCCGCGTGCCGCCCGACGCCACCGCCAGCGGAAACTGACCGTAAAATTGATGCACCAACTCCACCACCGGCTCAATCGGCCGCACCTGCGGGATCAACGCGCGGAACAACGCTTCTTTCCGCTCATACGCCTCGCGCACCGGCAGGTTGTGGCCGTGCCGCTCATTGAGAATCTCGATGATCCGTTCCGTCGGCACGCCGCCCAGCTCGTAAAAGAGCGCCTCCGGGAACTCCGCCTGGTACTCGCGCAACGCCGCGCACCACGCCTGATAGTGCAACGGCATCGTGTCGGCCAACGTCCCGTCGCAATCAAAAATATACGCCGCGAAATCGCCCGCGGGCAGTTCCAGTTTCAACGCGCCACCGCCGTCAACACATCCAGCACGCCGCTCGTCACGCCGGGCGCCATCAAGTACAGACCAGCCCATTGCTCGCGGACAATGCGCTGCGCCTGCTCGATGGCCATATCGCGCGCCGCCTTCGCTTGATCCGCCGGTTGCGCGAACGCCGCCAGCCGGCTCAGCACCGTCTCCGGCACCACCACGCCGGGAATGTGCGCCATCCGCTGCGCGTGCTCGAGATGCGAGAGAATCATCACGCCCACGAGAATTCGCACCCCATCCCGGTACGGTTCCAACACCGCCAACGGCTCGTGACGAAACGCGGGCTGCGTCATCACGTAGTCCACCCCGTTGGCGATTTTCTGCTCCAGCCGGTTCAACTCGCGCTTCTGATCGAGCGCCTCCGGCTCGAAGCCGCTGCCGATGGTGAAATGCGTCGGCGGATGCTCGCCGGCTTTGCCGAGCGGCTGCCCGCCGAAATCCACCCCGGCGTTCAAGCCGCCGTGCGCGAGCCGGATCATCGCGACGGAATCGAGGTCGAACACCGCCGTCGAGCGCGGGTAGGTGGGCGACATTTTCGGCGGATCGCCGGTGATGAAGAGGACATTGTGAATCCGGTGGGCATAGTACCCGATCAACCGGCTTTGAATCCCCATCGTGTTCAAGTCCCGCCCGGTAAAGTGCGGGATCAACTCCAAGCGGTCCTCCGCCCAACCAAGCTGCTGCCGGATCAGATGAATGAACTCGCCCGGCGGCATCAACGGAATCCCGCGCGACCCGTCCGTGATGTCAACCGCGTCCGCGCGCCCGCTCGCCGCGAGGTCGCGGATCAACGCGACTTTGGCGGCCACCGCTTTCGCGCTCGTGCCCCGCGGCGGCAACACTTCCACACTCACGGCGAATTGCCGGTCGAGCAGCTTGCGGGTGAACGGGCCGTTGGCGCGTTTCTCCGCCGCGCCCGCCGGCGCCGCCGCCGCGACCGGGGTCAATCCGCCCGCCACCGTGACCTGCCGCGAGTGCAGGTAATTGTTCATCTCCCGGATATGTGGCGGATGCACCTCGCAACAACCGCCAATCAGATGCAGCCCCAAATCCCGAAACGTCCGCGCCGTCTTGCCCATGAACTCCGCGTTCACGCTGCTCATGAACCGATTTCCGATCCGCTGAAACCCACCGGCATTCGGCATCGCCGTCAACAACAGCTTCCCGCTCCGCACCGGCTCCGAATCCCGCGCCGACTCGATGAACGCTTGCGCATCCCACGGTGCGCAACAGTTCACACCCGCCACCGGCACGCCATGCGCCGCCATGCGCCGGATGAAATCCGCCGGCGCAGGCGTCGCTTGCACTGTCAACTCCGCGATGATCGGCGGCGCGTTCGGGACCGACCGGATCACCTCAATCACCGCCTCCAACGCCGGCACGCTGGGAAACGTCTCCAGCAACAACGCATCCACTCCGGCCGCGATCAGCGCTTCGATTTGTTCCCGGTCGGGCGTGGCGGCCGGTCCGATGGAACCCAGTACGAACGCCGGGGTGGCGCTGTGCCGCTGCCGTTGAAATTCCCGGATCGCCTGCCGCGCCACCGTCACACCTGCCCGATTCAACTCCGCCACCCGGTCGCCCAGACCGAACGTCGCCAGCTGCGCGCGATTTGCCCCGAACGTATTTGTCTTCAAACAACGCGCCCCCGCGTCGAGATACGCGCGGTGGACCTGCAAAATCAAATCGGGCCGGTCGGCATTGAAGGACTCGTACACATGGTTCGCTTCCGACAACCGGCCGGTCAGTTCAAAGAGAAACGACCCGGTTGCTCCGTCACAAAGCAACGTCTCCGCCTTCAACGTGGAAAGAAAATCCGCCATGCGCGCCAAGTTGTAGCCGACCGGCGGAAGAGAGTCAAAGCGCCAGCCGATTCTGCGCCAAGAGACTTCAGGATTTTCCGCGCGAGAGGTTCCTTCACCTCGCTATGGCGCGGGATCGCTTCGACGGTGCCTGTGCGAGGATTGATCCACAAGGAATGGGAGCCGCCTTCGCGTTTGAGATAGCAGCCGCGTGGCGCAACCGCTTCTCGAGATCACGGCGTTTCATCAGACGCCGATAACAGTTTCAATGGCGTCCGCCGGCAACCCGCGTTTCATGTCTGCGACTCGGTCTTCGAAGATCAGGCGAATCGCGGCGCGGAGGCTTTCTTTCGCATCTTCAACAGTGTCCCCCTGACCGTTGGCACCGGGAACTTCCGGGCAGATCGCCCAGTAACCGCCTTCGGGGGCTTGCTCAATAATCGCAGTGAACTCGCCTTCATACTGCATCAGGCTATGCCCACGGGGAATCAGCGTCAAGCTCAGGCCGTGGGGGTGGTTTCCGTCTGGGTTGCGCTGCGCTCGTGCTGGAGGCGGAGCTGGCCGCAGGCGGCGTTGATATCAGTGCCCTTTTCGGTGCGGAGCGTGGTGGTGACGTGGTGACGTTCGACGAGATGCTGAAACTGCCGGCAGGCTTCTGGGGCCGGGCGTTGCCACGGCAGTCCCTCGACGGGGTTGTACGGGATGAGGTTGACCTTCGCGCGGAGTTTGTTGGCCAAGTGGCCGAGTTCGCGGGCCTGTTCTTCGGTGTCGTTGAGGCCGGCCATGAGGATGTACTCGAAGGTGAGGATGCGTTGCTTGGCGCGGACGTAATAGTCGCACGCGGCGAGCAATTCTTTCAGGGGGTACTTCTTGTTGACCGGCATGATCTGCGCGCGCACGGCATCGGTCGCGCCGTG
>CAZJCX010000214.1:550-1396 GCA_964544425.1 uncultured Verrucomicrobiota bacterium | reverse complement strand
CCGGCAACGACCAGGTCAGCCTCGACCACAGCGGCAGCGAGACGGCCAGCCGCAACTGGAGCGGTTCGTCAGCCAGTTGCCGAATACGCGGGACGAGGCCGACGGTGGAGACGGTGATTTTGCGGGCACCGATGCCGAGGCCCCACGGGGCGTTGATGATGGTGAGCGCGCGCATCAATTCGTCGTAATTCGCCAGCGGTTCGCCCATGCCCATCACGACGATATTGTTCACCTTCTCGCCGCTGAGTTTTTGGACGTGCACCACTTGATCCACAATCTCGGCGGCGGTGAGGTTGCGTTTCACGCCTTCCAGACCGGACGCGCAGAACTTGCAGCCGTAGGCGCAGCCGACCTGCGTGGAGACACACACCGTGTGCCGGTCGCTCTGCGACGTCAGGCCGGGCGTGGCGGGAATGAGAACCGTCTCAATCAGCGACCCATCGCGCAGTTGAAAGAGAAATTTCTCCGTCGTGTCGCCCGCGTTGCGGGTGCGCACGGCGCGGACCGCGTTCAACTCGAAATGCGCGGCCAGTTTCTCCCGCAACGCGGCCGGCAGGTTCGACATCTGGTCGAACGAGTCCACCGGCTGGGCATACACCCATCGCAAAATCTGGTCGGTCCGGTACGCCGGCTCGTTCCACGCGCGGAGTTGCGCGTGCAACTCGTCGCGCCGCTGCGATTTGAGGTTGGGCTGGCGGATCATGGCAGGTTCCTCATTTTGCGCACGACCCATTCCACCGTCAGCAGGCCGACCAGGCCAAGCAGCACCGGCCACGTATTCCACCGGGTCGCGTAGGTGACGCGGGATTCTTCGGCAGTCTGAAACTCCAACCCGGTCAGAGCGCC
>CAZJCX010000214.1:0-540 GCA_964544425.1 uncultured Verrucomicrobiota bacterium | reverse complement strand
GGCGACTTCGGCGGGCGAGAGATACCGGCCGCCGCTGGCTTCGGCCAGAGCGCGCAGCAAGTCGGCGTTGGCCGGTCGCGGCGCGGCTTCCGGGGAGAATGGCCTCACGAAAAAGGAGTACGGCGCGGACTCCACCCGCTGGCTGTTCATCGTCGCGGCGGCCACCACCATGTGCAACCCCGGCTCCTGCGCGGTGAACTCCAGGCCAAACCCCGGAAACGACTGGCCCGTGCTGGTGACGACCGGTTGGGGGGTCATGGGAAACGAAATCCGCCGGCCATCCGGCGCGTGAATCTCGCACGCCACCGCGCTGATGGCGGGGTCGCTGCCGCGCGCCTGCAATTTGATCACGTCGCCCAGAAACAACTGCTCCACGTCAGCAAACAGATCGAGCAGTGTTTCGTCGCTCTCCTCTTTGCTCGGCGTGAGCCAGTCGAGCAATTGCGCCCAAAACTTTTCGTACACGCCGCCCTGTCCAGGCTCCAGTTGCCAGCGCCACAACGAATCCGTCAGCACCGCCGCCACTTTCCCCTGCCCGAA
>CAZJCX010000213.1:5264-5484 GCA_964544425.1 uncultured Verrucomicrobiota bacterium | reverse complement strand
CTTGCCGGGGTAGAAACTGAAACAACCCGCGCGCCCCCACGACCCCGCCCGCCGACCCCGGTAGTCCGCGCCGTGCGCCTGGCAAGCGTCTTCGATGACCGGGATGCTGTGCTGCTCGGCGATGGTCAGCACCGCGTCCAAGTCCGCGGTCTGCCCAAAGAGATGCACCGGGATGATGGCTTTCGTGCGGGGTGTGATGGCCGCGGTGAGTTGCCGGGGA
>CAZJCX010000213.1:383-5213 GCA_964544425.1 uncultured Verrucomicrobiota bacterium | reverse complement strand
CGCCGGTATAGGTGATGGCCTCGGCCGTGGCCATGAACGTCATCGGCACCGTGATCACTTCGTCACCGGGGCCGACGCCGCACGCGAGCAGCGCCAACCACAATGCATCCGTGCCGTTGCTGACGCCCAGCGCGTGCCGCGTGCCGCAATAGGCTGCAAAGTCGCGCTCGAACTGCTCGACAAATGGTCCGCCGGCAAACGCGTTGCGGTCAATCACCGCATCCATCGCCGCGCGAAACTCCGCGCGGTGTGGGGCGTGGGCCGCCGCGAGATCAAGAAACGGAACTTGCATGAGTACGCTCTCCCGAAATGGTACGCCGTACGCGGGCGGGATTGCCGGCGACGATCGCGCCCGCTGGCACGTCGCGCGTCACGACGCTGCCCGCGCCGACAATCGCGCCTTCGCCGACGGTGACGCCGCAGAGCAGCACTGCGCCGGAGCCAATCGAGGCGCCGCGGCGGACGATGGTCGCCTCGCATTTCCAGTCGGCTTCCGTCTGAAGCTGACCGGCTGTGGTCGCGCGCGGGAAACGGTCGTTGATGAAGGTGACGTTGTGACCAATGAATACTTCGTCCTCAATCGTGACGCCTTCGCAGATGAAGGTGTGGCTCGAGATCTTGCACCGGCAACCGATCTTCGCGCCCTTTTGGATTTCGACGAACGTGCCCACTTTGGTACCGTCGCCAAACTCGGGCGCGGCGTGCAGAGTTGCAGCTGCACGTCGCGACCGAGTTTGACGTCCGGGGCAATGAGTTGATAGGGCCGGGAATTCACGGCGGAAAGCGGGCGAGATCTCAGGCGAGCGCGACCGCGGCGCCGCCCTGTTTCAACGAGGCGGACGTGGCTTCGAGGATGCGGACGAGGTCGCGCCCGCGCTCGCCGCAACTCAGCGGTTGTTTGCCTTCGCGAATGCAATCGAGGAAGTGTGCGCACTCGGTCTTGAGCGGCTCTTGCTGCTTGATGTACGGGACGTACATGTCGCCGTAGTGGTAGGCGTAATGGAACTCCGCGAACGTGTCGTAGTGCGGCGGGCGTTCGACGCGGGCGTCGTACACGCGGATTTTTTCCTGCTGCTGCACGTCGTCGTACACGAGCATTCGCTTGCTGCCCACGATCGTCATCTCGCGCACCTTGCGCGGGTCGAGCCAGCTATTGTGGATGACGGCCGACCGGGCTTGGGGAAACTCCAGACAGGTGACGGTGATGTCTTCGATGCCGGGGGTGACATGCGCGGTGCCGTGGCAATTCACCCTGACCGGCAGCTCTTCGAGAATGTGCAAGATGATTGAAATGTCGTGCGGCGCGAGGTCCCACGTGACGTTGATGTCTTTTTGATACAAGCCGAGATTCAGGCGGCGCGCGCAGATGTACCGGATCTCGCCCAACTCGCCACTCGTGACGATCTGTTTGATCTTGGCGACCGCCGGGGAGTAGAGGAACGTGTGGCCGGTCATCAAAACCAACCCTTGTCGGTGCGCCAGCTCGATGAGTTCCTCGCATTCCGCCGAGGATCGGGCCATTGGTTTTTCAATGAAGGTGTGTTTGCCGGCCAACAGACTGGCTTTCGCCATCGGGTGATGATGCCGGACCGCCGTAGCAATCACTACTGCGTCCAGCGCGGCGCCGTTGAGCATCTCATCGTACTTCGTGGTGCTTCCCACTTCGGGGTACAGCGACCGCAGATGCTGCAATCGCTTCTCGTCCACATCGCACATCAACTGCATCGAGCAGTTGGGGAGCGACCGGAAATTGCGGATCAGATTGGGGTCCCCACACGCGCACCCAACGACGCCGACTTTGATAGGCTTCGGCATGGATTCTGAATGATTATCTCATCCGAGGCAGGCGACTTGTACCATTCCTCGGTCAGCAGCATCGCGCCCAAGCCGAACCGAGACCGGCGTACTGTGGCGGGCGTCGCGCGCCGCAGGTCGCGCACTTGCACGACCAAGGCCGGAATCGTCCACGCGATGATCGCAAAGTCCAACCAGAGTTGTTGGTTCCGTGCATAGTAGATGTCTAACTCGATCATCTCGGTGAACGTCGTCCGATTTTTCCCGCTGACCTGCCAGAGGCCGGTCAAACCCGGCAGCGCGTCAAACCGCTCGCGTTGCCAAGCTTGGTAGCACTTGTATTCGTAATCCATGCAGGGCCGCGGTCCCACGAGGCTCATGTCGCCGCGCAGCACGTTGATCAACTGCGCCAGTTCATCCAGCCCGGTGGCGCGCAACCAACGTCCGCCGGGAATCAACCGCGGATCGTTCTTCGCGTCCATCTTGACCATGGGCCCATCCAACTCAATGAGTTGCTGGGCGTGGCCGCTGTGGATGCTGGTGTCAGCGTTGACGACCATCGAGCGGAACTTGAATATCTTGAAAGGGCGCCCGCGCAGCCCGATGCGTTCCTGGGTGAACAACACCGGCCCACGCGACCCCAGCTTGATCATGGCGACCAAAACAAAAGTAACCGGAAGCACAAGCGGCAACGCCAGCAAAATTAAACCAACATCCAATACGCGCTTCCAGCGCGGGATGAACGACTCAACCGCCTCCGTTGAGTAGGAGTCCGGCTTACGACCAAGACGATTGCTCATATCCCCTTTCACGCGAATCGGGGAAAGCTCCGCACTTGTAGGAAAGCACAGAGTTTTTCCTCGCTTCGACGCCTGACGTGCCGCCCCACCCAATGGGAGGCACTATGTTTAGGCCGCCGCCGCAGTTACCACTCGCAACCCACTGCGACTCGGCGCGGCCAATTCCGGTATGCGATCCGCCGCGGTGTCGCGCACGCGCACGACCGCCCGACGATCCACCTCCACCGGCGTTGGCCGACCCAAAATATCCAACAACACCTGCACGCGCTGCTCCGACGGCATGACCCGCAGCACCAACGTATGCATTCCGACAAACGCTCCATCCGCCATGACCACTTCCACACCGGGCCACAGCCGGTCTTCGACTTCAAGCGGGTCCTCCGCCTCGAAACAGTCGCGTAACTCCTCGATGACGGAATCCGTCACGACCGGGAACTTCTCACCAAACCGCACGAGACTGCTGACCCCCACGGTGTGCTGGATCTGCTGGTAATGCTCCGCCAACACAAACCGGGCAAACACGTAGCAGGGGAACAGCGACTCGACGACTCGCACCACCCCGCGCTGCGTCGCGCGCTCCAGACGCAACTGCGGGTTGAATACGTCCAACCCTAAATTTTTTCGCAGACTGCCGGCCGCGATGTGCTCGTTTTTCGGCTTCGTCCGCACGCAATACCACGCGGGATTCACGTTCATACGCACGCTCCCGGCACCCAAGTACGGGCGAAATGGTCTCCCACATGGGTTTCAAACTGATGACAGAGAAGTAACGATTGGGGTAACAGGAGGGGGGAGCGTTGGACACACCGCCAGCCAGCGACACGGAACGACAGGTCACCAAGACTGCCGAATCTCTCGCCTAACTCTACCACCACGCGACCGCTTCCTTTCGCACCCATTTCCCTTATACCCGTCCCCACCCAGTTCTGTCTGGCGGGGGGACAATGCACCCGCCAAACATCAATCAGGAAACGCGATCGGATCAGACATGAATCCGTAACAACTACTGGCTCGCAGCACCCATACCCTGACGTGGGACTTTGTCGCAGAAGTTCCTCAAACCGTCAAGCCCCCTTTTTCTCCTGCGTTTGGCTCAAAACCAATTAAATTTTTCGGGCACCACGACAATATCGGATGGTTTGAGATAAAAGGGCTTTGTTTCCTTGCCGGCCAGCACGGCGCGCAGGTTCAGGGTGTAGTGCTTCATGCCATCTGCCTCGTTGCGAATGACCCGCACGGCCTCCAGATTCGCGCGCGCCTGGTCGAACCCACCGGCCTCCATGATCGCTTCCAACGCTGTCAATGGCCGCAGCGTTTCGATCTTGCCGGGACGCACCACGGCACCAGTAACGAAAACGGGATACGAAGATGTCAGCAAGGTCACCGAGACCTGTTTCGTCACCAACTGACCGCCGAACACCTGCAGGATCCGCTTCTCCAAGTCGGCCGGCGTCAGGCCCACGGCATCCACCTCACCGAGCGACGGAATCACCACCTTGCCGTCCCGCCGTATCTGCCGCGTCGTGTCCAAGTTGGGCGCGGCGGGAAACGCAATGCGCACCGTGTCGCCCTCGCGCATCTCGAGCGCTTTGAAGTCTGCGCCAGCTGCCGCGGTGCCGGGGGTGGAGGTGGTCTGACACCCGGTGGTCGCTGCCATCAGACCGACTGCCATCAGGGTAAGTAACAATTGATTCATATTCATATTTCTATCGTCAACCATTCACCGCCCCTGAGCCATAGCAAACATGAGCCTTCGGTGTCGAGCATGTTCCCGGTGGAGGACGATGAACCCGTATTGCCTTCTGTCCGTTTCGGAAACGTAACAGTGGCACACTTTACCGCCGCGACTGCGACCGTCATAATGAAAGCATGCGAGCGCTGCGGCATGTGCGACTAGTTCTACAAGTAATGGGAATTTTGGCGTGGGCGTTGCCGTCCCGCGCGGCGATTGATCTGCGCATCACGGAGATTTGGCCGGGGAACAGCGGCGGCGATCTCACAGTGGATTGGTTCGAGGTCACCAATTTCGGCAGCACCGCGTGGACGGCGGGCGGCGGGCCGACGTTGTATTACGATGACGACTCGTTCGCCGCTGTCTCCGCGGTCGCGATCAGCGGGCTGACCGACATTCAACCGGGCGAATCCGTCGTCGTCGTCATCGGCACGGCGGGGAACGCGACGGCGTTCCGGACCACTTGGGAAACCTCGATCAATCTGACCGGCGTCGAAGTCGGTT
>CAZJCX010000213.1:0-362 GCA_964544425.1 uncultured Verrucomicrobiota bacterium | reverse complement strand
CGGTCAAGGCGGCGACGGCGTCGGGTTGTGGGTCGGCGGGCCGTTCGGCGTGCCGACGTCGCGCGTGACGTTTCCGGGCGGCTTGGGCAATGATTCGTGGGACGCTGATCCGGCGGTCAACGCCGTCAGCACAGCCGGTAACGCTTCGGGTGCGGTCGCCAACTCGTTCAATGTTTCCGTCGTCGCGTCGCCAGGCAAGACCGCGAGCGGCGGCGTGCCGGCCCCGGTGACGAGTCTCGCGTCTGGCCAGTGGATGCACCGATCGCCCTCGTTTCTGCCTGACGGCCGCCGTTTCGTGTTCCGCGTGATGGGTGCGGACGAGGGCATCTTTGCGGGCTCGATCGACGGCGGCCCGGTGACCC
>CAZJCX010000212.1:3412-5493 GCA_964544425.1 uncultured Verrucomicrobiota bacterium | reverse complement strand
GCTTCTGCGCCTCGTCCTGCGCCTGCTTGAGCGCATCATCGCGCAGTCGCCGGGTCATTCCAGCAACAACATCCCCACCACCGCCACGATTTCGCTCACATTCGACAAGCCCGTCAACAAACCGGTCATCGAGGGAAATTTCGCGCTCGCTCCGCCCGTGACTGGCAGCTTTGCGTGGTTCGACGGCGACACGCGCTTCGTCTTCACACCCAGCCAGCCGCTCGGCGCGAGCACCCGCTACACGATGACGCTCGGCGCGGGTGCGGGGCTTGGCGGCGCATTGGCGTCGTTCTTCGACACCACCGGCTACACGACGTTGAGCGTGGCCGGCACGTTCAACGGCTGGAACCCCGCCGCAAACAACATGACGCTGGTCGCGCCGCACATCTGGCAGTGGGACACGACCTTCGGCAACGCCACCGGTATCGAATTCAAATTCGCCGCCAATGGCGCCTGGGACATCAACTGGGGCGAGACGAACCAAACGCAATTCACCTCGCCGCTGACCGGCACGGCCGACTTCTTCGCGCCCCACAACATCACCGTACCCGGTAACCTGAACGGCCCCTACCGGTTTCAGTTCCATGACCAGACTTTCGCCTACTCACTCGCCGTGCTTGATCCGCCGGTGGTTGTCAGCACCGCGCCGAGCAACACCCAGTTCAACGTCGCGCTCAACACCACCGTCGGCGTCACATTCAGCAAGCCGATGAACCGGACCGCGACCGAAACCGCCTTCGGCCTGACGCCGTCCGCGGCCGGGACGTTCGCGTGGTTCGATGGCGACACGCGGTTCGTCTTCACTCCGGCCGCGCCACTGACGATGCACACGAAATACACCATCACCGTCGGCACCGGGGCGCTCGCGACGAACGGCCAGGGACTCTCCGCGCCATTCACCGCCACGTTCGACACCGCCAGCGGTTACGCGACCATGAGCGTGGCCGGCAGCTTCAACGGCTTCAACACCGCCGCGAACAACATGACCGTCGTCGGCAAGAATCTCTGGCAGTGGGACGCCACGTTCAACAACGCCAACAACGTCGCGTTCAAATTCGCCGCCAACGGCAACTGGAACGTCAACTGGGGCGACAACAACCCGGCCGGCACCACCCTTCCACTCATCGGTGTCGGCGAAAATTTCGGCGCGGATATTCTGGTGTCCGGCACGCTCAACGGCAATCACCGGTTCCTCATCAACGACCAGACGGGCGCGTTCGCGCTCGTGCTGCCGGGGGGCGACACGGATGGCGACGGCAAGACCGACATGGAGGAGTTTCTCAGCGGCACCAGCCCGACCAATGCCGGTGACTCACTCCGGATCACCAACATCACCGCCGTGGCCGGCAACATCGTCATCCGTTTCACCACCGGTTCCGGTCGGCAATACATCCTCGACACCAAACCGCACGCCACCGCCGCGTGGTCGCCGCTGGCCGGTCCCGCCGTGACGAATCAATTCACCCACGTCGGCGCCGCGCTGGAAACCAACCGTCTCTACCGGATCCGCCACGCGCCATGAAACGCATCGGGCATCTCCTCTGGCTGGGCGTCACCACGGCGTTGGCGTTTCCCACTTGGATGGGCGTCGGGGAGAAACTCGAACGCCATGATGGCAAGAATCCCGGCAGTTTCACCATCTGTCTGAACGAGGATTACCGGGGACTACGCGCCAACGTGGGCATCCAAGTCAACGACGGTCCGTGGCGGGAGTTTCCGATGGAACCAAACGGTCAGGTGGCCGGTCATTCCAAATGGACGCACACTCCGAAGGCTGCGTTCCCGCCCGGCGCCACCGTCAAATACTATTTCCACGGCTGGGATGACTGGGGCGGTAATATTTGGGACACCAACAACGGCCGCAACTACACTTTCCTCGTCCCCCACCCGGTGAGCGCGCCGCCCTAATTTTCATAGCCTCCGCTTCTCTCGCTTGTGCACCCTCACAACCCACGCCACGAGAGAACAAGCCACGAGCCGCGGTCTTCTCCTTTCCGCGGCTCGTTTCCTTTACTCACCGCCTTTGGCTCGCAAACGCTGGCGCAGCTCGCGGTTGACCTGCTTCCACTTGGCTTTCTCCT
>CAZJCX010000212.1:0-3369 GCA_964544425.1 uncultured Verrucomicrobiota bacterium | reverse complement strand
CAGATAGCTCTCATACCGGTCGGTCGCCAGCGTGCCCCTCGCCAATGCCGCTTGCACGGCACAACCAGGCTCCGCTCCGTGTCCACAATCCCGAAACCGGCATTGCGCTGCCAACGTCTCGATCTCATCAAACGCCGCCGCCAACCCCGTTTCGTCCGACCACAACTGGAGTTCCCGCATGCCCGGATTATCAATGATCAAAGCCCCGCCGGGCAACCGCAGCAGTTCCCGGTGCGACGTGGTGTGCCGCCCGCGACTATCCGCCGCCCGCACCGCACCGGTAGCCAATCGCTCCTCGCCGAGTAGCCGGTTGATCAACGTGGACTTGCCCGCGCCGGACGAGCCGATCAGCGCGATGGTCTGGCCGGGTCGCAGGTGCGGTTCCAAGGCGCTCAGCCCATCGCCATGTTCAGCCGCGATGAGATGCACCGCGACTCCGGGAGCCAATCGTTCGATTTCCGCCGCCCGCGCCGCCGCGTCGGGACAAAGGTCGCGTTTATTCAGCACGACCACGGGTGTCGCGCCGCTGTCCCACGCCGGGCCCAGATAGCGCTCGATGCGCCGGGGGTTGTAGTCGCCATCGAGTCCGCAGACGAGGAATAAGGTGTCCACGTTGGCTGCCACGACCTGTTCCTCGGTGAGTTCACCGGGTTGTTTGCGGGAGAAGCGGCTGCGCCGAGGCAAAACCGCTTGGATGACAATGCCCTGTTCGACCGCAACCCAATCACCCACGGCCGGGTAGTCGGCCCGTGCTGTCGCGTGGTGGCGGAACTTGCCGGATGTTTCCGCGTGCGACTCGCCGTCATCCCCCATCAAGGTGTACACCCCGCGCACCGTTCGCACCACGCGCGCCGGTGACCACGTCGGCTGTTGAAGGGCGGTAAAATGGGCCGCCCACGTCTCGTTCCACCCCCAGTCGGCGCGGGTCATGACGGCGGGCGCAAGACGCGAATCCGGTCGCGCAACTCGGCGGCCCGCTCGAACTGCTGCTCTTCGACGGCCAGATGCAGCGCGCGCTCCAGCCGTTCCAGTTCGCTCAACGGCCGCGTCGTTTCGATTTGTTCAGCCAACTCGCCGAGGGCTTGCAGCGAGCGCTCGCGCTCAAACTTGAAGGTCTCATCGTCTAATTCCGGCAGCGCTTCGATTCGCTCGCGAGCCTGATGCACCAGGCGCAGTGCGGTGGCGTGCTGCTCGGAATCCCACTCGATCATGGCCGCCGCGACTGCGTTCATGCGGATCACATACGGTCGCCACTGCTCAAGATGGACGCGGTCTTCCCGGCGTTTGGCGTACTGACGGACGAGATCAAAGAGACCGATGTTGCGTTGAGTATCCCGCACGACCCGCGGCCAGTCTTTGAGTTGGAACAGGTGAAGATACCGGTAGTAGTAGAGCAGCGCTTCCGTGAACAACTCCGCGCATTCCTCCGCGGTGAGCTTGAACGATTTTTCTTGCCCCGCCGCGCGCGCCGCTTCCAACCGCTGCAGATGATGAACGAGCACCGACTCGACGCCGTAGGGCAACGCGCCGTCTGGGCGGCCCTCCAATTCGTACTGCTCGATGCCCAATGGTGTGCGCACCTGCATCAATTCCCGCCCCTCCGCCCCGCGTGCGTACCGCACATGGTCGTCGGGGTCGAATGGCCAAGCTCGCAGCACGTCCCGCAAATCAGGCTTCCCGTCTTTCACCCCGGCAGGCTAGTCCACCGTCTCCCCGAACGCAAGCCGCGCTCGCGCCACCGAGGTCTCCTTCCCACTCACACCACCGGTGCCTACGCGTCGAGCCGCAGGCTGGCATACGTCACCACGGAATTCGTGTTCGTCTCGTGGCTCTGGTCGTAATGCAGCAACCGGCCGTCAGTCACATCGCAGGCGCGCAGCAACGTGTACAATGTCGGCCAGGCATCCACCCGCCGCCGGTCTTCTTCTTGATAAATAAACCGCAACAACTCCTGCGCGTCACACGCCTCCACTAACGACAGCATGCGCCGATCTTCAATTTCCAACTGCGCCCGCACTTCCTCGTTCACCGTGAACTCATCTCCAAACCGCTCGCCCACGTGCGCCAAATCCACACTCGCCAACACACACACGCGCCGGCCCGCTTCCGCGATCGTCTCGCGGAGCGCCTTGACGAATGCCGCCACCTGCCGGTCGTCCAGCGGATCTTTCCCGGCCTCCATCAAATCGTGAAATGACCCGGTCAAAATCGGCGCCATCCGACACGGTACCGCGACCGCGTGCTTCAAATACACCGCCTGAAACTCCACCGAATGTTCCCGCCGATGCGCCACCTCGTCCGCAAACAGATCAAACGGCAGTTTCCCGGCCAGTCGCTCCAAAAACTCAACGTCCGTCGCTACCGGACCCAACGGTGTCGCGAAATCTTTCTTCGTCCCTGCAAACCGATTTTTCGTCGGCCCATGCGCCACGCCCAAAACCACAAACGTGTCCACCGGCGGCGTTCGCCCCACCTGCGCGTACGCCCACGCAAAAGAGGGTCCGCCACGCCGCAAATCAATGTGTGGAACCACCAACGCCGCCGGCAGCTTGCCCGGTGCCGCGCGATTCGCACCGGGTCCGCGGGGCGGTTCCCAGTGTTTTGCAAACGCCCGGCGAATTCCCGCGGCAGTGGCCGGATACGACTTACCCGCGTGGACTGCCGGCCGATGCTTCGCGCGGCGGTAGCGCTCCAATTCCGCCGCCAGGTGCGCAGCAAACCGGGGACTTTCCAGCAACAATGCCTCGTCCAACTCGCCGATAAATTTCTCGATCACACCCCGTGCCACGGAATGACCGGTCGCCTGTTTCACACGCTCATGAATCTCCCGCACCGTGTGCGTGCCATCCAGACACTCCAACACCACCGCGGCACTGGCCGACACCGACACCACCCGGTCATTGAATTCCTGCGGATCGCGCAAGCAGATCAACTCGCGCTCGCCATCGCGCGCCGAAAAAACCTCCACCGCTCGCAATTTAGGCCGCTCACCACTCATCGGGCCGATTGTAGCACGGCTCGACACTCTCCCGCCATTCTGCTAATCAACTCCCATCCATGAAGCTGCGTCAGGAACTCCTCAGCCGCGCCAAACGCCTCGTCATCAAGGTCGGCACCGGCTTGCTCACCGACGCGCAGAATCAGGTCTCGCGTCCCCGAATGGCGCAACTCGTCGCCCAACTCGCCGCCCTCCACGCCGCCGGCAAGCAAGTCATCCTCGTCTCTTCCGGCGCCATTGGCGCCGGCATGGCGCAACTCGGTCTGAAACAGCGCCCGAAGCGTCTCGACGAACTCCAAGCCGCGGCGGCCATCGGCCAAAGCAAACTGATGGCGATCTACGATGAGTTGTTCGGCAAACACGATATCACC
>CAZJCX010000211.1:4359-5542 GCA_964544425.1 uncultured Verrucomicrobiota bacterium | reverse complement strand
TCGGACGCTCTTCGTGATCAACTCGCCAATGAGCGGCAGGAACGTCGGCGCATGTTCCTTCTCCACCGCCAAACTGCTCAACGCCGTCAGAGCCGCGCTGCTCATCCACCAATCATCGTGTTTGAGCCAGTACAACAAACGCTCCTTGTGCGGCGCGAGCAACTCAGCGCGCACGCCCTCCAATTTTTCCAACGCGCTCCGCGCCACCCACCACGACTCCTGCGAATCGTTGACCATGCCGAGCAGCAACCCGGCAATCTCATCGTTCACTTCAGTGACGCCCAAAATCCCGGTATGCCGCTCGCGCGGGTCTGGCGACTTCAACAACCCCAAAATCAGGTCGCCGCGTTTCCGTTCCCGCATCTGACCGACCGCATACTCCCGCAGCCCCAACTCCGGATGCTGCGCATACCGCAGCAACAGCTCGTCGCTGACATCCGGCGCTTTCAGCTTGCGCAACACCGGCCACGAGCCGTCCTCCAGCAACGTCTCGTTGTCTAAGGCTTGTGGTTTACCGGCGGCTTCGAGGGAATAAAAGACGTCATCTGCCGCCGTGCCCCACGGACGCGTCGGCAACTGGTAGGACTTGGAGAACTTCGTCGCCGGCGCGCCACTCAACCGCAATGTCTTTCGCGGCAGCGTGTACACCAACCCCATTCCAATACCCCAGTCTTTCGGCTCATCATACCGGCCGCCGCCGACAATCCCGAAACTGCCATCGTACCGGCGCGACAAATCATAGAACCACGCGCGACCATCCATGAATTCCCGGTAGCGTTTCGGCTGTTTCTCGCGCACTAACGCCATCGCCGAACCGCGCCAGATTTCGCCGATGCCGCCGCCGGTATGGCCGTGCAACAACCACGACGTGCTGTAAAAGCTTTTTCCCGCGGAAATATCCCGCGCCTTGGCGTACACCGACTTCTCGCCTTCCGGCGTCAGCGTGGTCGCCGCCTGCATCCCGAACGCCAGAATCCCGGTCTTGCCGTTATCCACGAAACTCCTCTCCGGTAAGCTGTCGCCATACGCCACGTTCCCGCGCCCGGCAAACTTGTAAAAATACTTCAACGCCGACTGCAACATCACCTCGTCCACATCCACGCGGCACTCTTTGGCCAACAGCAGAAACGTCAATACATGCGCGCCCGCCGCATTCAAGTGGCCGCTGGCCGAGTAACTGAAC
>CAZJCX010000211.1:0-4325 GCA_964544425.1 uncultured Verrucomicrobiota bacterium | reverse complement strand
GTGTCCCCACGCGCCGTTGATCTGCGTCTTCTGCATGAAATCGGCGTAGAGCTTGATCGTGTGCAAAATCGAATCGTCACCGGTACGCAGATAGTATTCACACAACGCCAGTCCTTGGTAGCCGACGTACCACGGCGCGGGCGTTATCTCCTCCTTATCCTTGTTGTCCGCCGCGATCTTCTGCATCCAACCGCGCACCACTTCCAAATCCTGCTCCTCGCCCGTGGACAGCAGAAACAACGCGCCCAACCCCATGTTACCGGAACCGTTCTGCGCCACGAACTCCGCCAGACCCCGCACGATCTTGTCCGACTTCGCGCACTTGACCGGCCACGTCTGGCTGTACGCGCCCAGAACCGGGATGTTGACAACCACTTCTTCCGTCGGCGCACCGGCCTTCTCGCGTACCACCAACCTCACCACGCCATCTGACGCTTCGGCCTTCGCGATGATGTCGCCGAGGATTTGCCGGGGATCAATGTCCTTGAGCGTCCGGCCATTGATGCTGTCAATGGTCTGCCCCTGCTTCAACTTGCCGGTCGCCGCTGCCGGTGAGCCCGGCTCGACATTCTTCACCAACATCTGAAAAGCCGGCGGCAGGAGATGAATCCCAATCCCGACCGGCCCGAACCGGTCGATAGACTGCAACGCCTTGCCTTCCTCCGGGTACGGATGAAACTGCGGATGCACCGTGTAATACTTGCTCTTGCCGGTCAGGTCCAAATCAACCGCCGACGCTGTGATCGCCCACGCCGCGAATCCTGCAACAGCAATTGCTTTCATCGTTCCTCCAATTCAATCAGCGCCTTCCCCAATGCCGTGCCGGCTTCGAGGATCGTTTCCGCGTGATTGCCGAGCGTCCGCGGATCACCGCCGCGCATCAACGGCTGGGTGTCCACCACCTTCACGTTGCCGGCAAACTCGGGATACTTCGCCGGGTCGCCAATCGCGAGTTGCGCGTCGCGGATATTGCCCTCCTTGAACGGCACGGCCGCCACCACCACCGGCAACTGGGGCGCTTTCCAGTCGCGCCGCAGATCGCGGATGAGATTCGCGAGGTTCTGCTCGTACACCGCCGCCCGCGCCGGTGATTGACTGTCGGCGATACCCTGAAACCACACCAACCCGGCAATCGCATAGCCTTGGTTCGCGTAGCCGGGCAGGAAACGCGGCAGTTGGGCGAGCGAATCGTTCACGGCGTTCACCAGTTCGAGATACTCCTGTCCACTTTGGAGGTACGTCTTGAGATCGAGCCACCGGTCAATTTGCTCCAAGCCATTCCATGTGTCCTCCGCGTTGCCGGGATTCTTGAACACCGCCGCCTTGCCGTCTAGGTTCTTGGTCACTTGCTCGAGGTAGGAGCCGGTAATCGAATCCCCAATCATCAGCACGCGCGGCAACGGTTTCGTCTTGTTTTCCCGAGCATCCAGTGCCGCCAGAATCGTCTTCGTCACTTTCGGCGCGAGATTGCCGACATCGTGAACATTCGTCGTCTTCGGCAACCCTTGCCGGCGCACCTCCGCGTTCAGGTCGTTGATGATCACGCCGTTCTCTTTCATCACCTTCTCCGCGACGGCATTGAACGCGTCCACGTCGGCGTTCGGCTTGTTCGGGTCATCGCCTTTCCAAACCGGCGTGACCGTCCCCCAAATGATCGTCGCCCCGGTCTTCTTCATCTTCGCGACGAGCGTGCGCAAGTTCTTCTCAAAATCCGCCACCGACGTCGTGTGATGACCGGAAAAGTATTTCGACGACGCCTCCCGGTACGTCGCGTCCCACACGCCGAAGTTGAAATGAATCACGTCCCAATTACCGGCCAAGTCGGGATCGCCACCGCTCGACGGCGGCAAATAATCGTGTCCCAACGACCGGCTCCCCCGCAAGAACCAGATCGGATGCCGCGTCGCGAACCGCAACAGAAAAACCGGCTCCTTGAAATGATCCCCCAACACATTCCCCAACATCAACTCCGGCCCGATGCTCCCGCCCACTGCCAACGGACGTCCCGGCGCGCGCGTGTTGTTATGGATCGGATGCGCGTCGTAGAGCAGCACGTCATCGCGCGACGCCGCAAACGTCTTCTTCTCCTTCGCCACCATGTCCAGCGTACCGGGAATGTTGACCTGCGAAATCCGAAAGTCCGCGCCCGGTTTCGCGAAAAACGTCGTCTCAAACACAATCCGCTTCTTCCCCTCCAACTCTACCCCGGCAATCTTCGGCGCGACTTGTCCGGCTTCCCACCGGTAAACTTCTTGGCCGGCAACGGTCGTGACATTAAAACCGGGCGGCACGATTTCATACCGGCCTGATCGTGGCACAGTCAGATATCCGCGCAAGACAGTCGTATGACCATCCTGCGACGCCACTGCGGGAAACGGCGTCAACTTCACTCCCTTCTTCGGTTGACCTTGGCCAATGCCCACCAACCCCGTCGCTACCGCCGGAATCTTGCCGGCCGCGTTCGTGTACACCGCGTAATGGACGTGCCGCGCCATCTCATCCTTGGATGGTGTCGCCTCCGGGAAAAACAGCGCCTCGCTCACATCCGCCCAGCTCGCCACCGGGGCTTGCTCCAGACAATTCTCATCGCCGGCAAGGATGAATACCTTGACCGGCTGAGCCAAGACTGTGCCGCAACAAAATATCGCTACAGTGAGACGTGCGATCCCCGAACACCGCGCCTTACAAAATACCCGACGTTCATGGAGCGGAGATCCCTCGCAAGCTCGGAATGACCGGGTTCGTTTGCCAAACGTATGAATTGCACCGAGTCGTAATTTCATACCGTTCCTTTATCCGCTCAAGGCGTCAGCACGCGGACCCGGTAGAACCTCGCAGGGTTGAGTTGTTGTTCGTTCGGGACGATGAAATTTGTCACGACGCCGGTCCCGCTGCCGCCGCTGAGGATGTTCGTCTGACCGGCGCTCGTGAAATTGCTCGTGATGGCGGAACTGGATTCGAGAATGTTGGTGCTAACAACCGGGTCGCCGGGATAGCTGGTGTCGCCATTCGCTCCCAAGTACAGGATATGCAGATCGTCATTCGAGCGCGTCACACTAATCACGCGCAAATAGGCCGCGCTGTTGGTCGGATTGAAACCGGCCAGAAACTCCGCCCAGTTGCTCAGGCCGTCGCCGTCCGCATCGCTGCCATCGGCCATCACCCCATAATGGTTTTGCCACGATTGCAGCGGCGTGATGACGACGATATTGGTGCTGACCGGCCCGCTCGTGCCGTGCGCATTGCTAACAATCAAGCTGACGTTCCACGTTCCGTTGCTGAACGTGTGCGACGGATTCTGATTCGTGGACGTGCCGGTATCACCGAAGTCCCACGCCCAACTCGTCGGCACCCCGACCGATGTATCCGTGAAATTGACCGTCAACGGCGCGACCCCACTCACCGGCGTCGCGTTGAAGCCGGCCACCAGAGGCGGCGTTGTAAAGCTCAACACATTCGGCGCCCAAATGCTCTGAACGGCGTTCGTGGCGCGGAAGGTGAAGTAGTACCGGGTGCTGGCCAGCAAGCCGGTCGCAACGCAACTGATGTTGGTCATGGCGGTGTCGTTCCACGCGCCGACAAACGCCGCATTCCCCCACGCGCCGGCATTCGTGCCGGCATCGCTGGTATGCCAGTACGCAATCACCGAGTACGGCGCGCCGTTGCCGGTCAGGGTGGCGTTGAGGTTGGCGGCGTTGGTGGTGACACTTGAGCTAGGCCGGTTGGAGATGGTGCCGGTTGCGGGGACGAGCGTAATCGTGCCGTTACCAGCGAAGTAGGCGCTCTTGTACGTGGCGGTGGATGTCGGCGAGCCGTAGGTGCCGGCGGGTTGGTCCGCGCCGCCGAGGATGAGCCAGTTGATCGTGCTCGTGCCGACGTAGTTCAAGTTTGCCTGCGCGCCGGCGCTGATATTCAGCCGGCCGGGGGCGACGGCGACGGATTTGCTGTAGTTGATTGTGCCGCCGTTGATGAGGGTCGGACCGGTGTAAGTGTTTGTGCCGTTCAAGTCCCAGGCGCGAGTGCCGACGGACACCAAGCCGCCGGCACCGCTGATGTTGCCTTGGATGGCGAATCCGCCGGTCGTGCCGAGATCGAGCGTGCTGACCGCCGTCAACGTGATCGGACCGGTGAACCACGACTGGAAACTATTGCCGCCGGTCACCGTCCCGCCGTTCCAAACGATGCTGTTGGTGAAGTAGCTGCGATCCACGGACAGGGTCGCGCCGGCATTGATCGTGACCGGGCCGCTGCCGAAAATCGGCGTGGGGTTGCCGTCGCCGGTCGGACTGACGACGGTGCCGGCATTGAGAACCGTGCCGCCGCGG
>CAZJCX010000210.1:4821-5560 GCA_964544425.1 uncultured Verrucomicrobiota bacterium | reverse complement strand
TAGCGCGTCTCGTGCAAGTCTCCGGTGAAGAAAATGCGCCGTGGCAACTTCTCGTACAGCAGCGTGAACAAGGCGCTGTAAATCCCAATCGCGACTTGGGTGCAGGTCGCGTTCGTCCCGATCAGTTGCCGGTTGTCCATCCGATTCAGGTAGTACACGCGGCGGCGCGGATACTGCAGGCACACCCCCACCAAATCTGTCCCGTTTAATCGCCGCCCCAAATTGTCGCCCAACTCGATATCGCCCATCCGCAACGTCCCCTGCTTCCGGTACCGCTCCTGCAAATGCCGCATCGTGCGCGGGTGCAACGCGTACACAAATCTCGACGGAGTCCGCACCGCGCTGCCGAGCGTGATGTTCTCCTCGTGCAGCACCAGCAAGCCCGGCGGGTAATGATCCCCGCCCAGAATCGGCTTCAGCAACGGCCGCAGCGGCACGACATTCTCCAGCGCGTTGGACTCCCGCAACGCCACTCCGTCCCCGTCATAGACCCCGGTGCGGTTCCACGCCGTCTCCATCAAGAACTCGCGACGGCTCCACGTCACCAGCGGCCGCCACTGATCCATCGTCATCGAGGTGTCATACTCAAAATGGATGATCTCATCCGGCACACCGTACCGGGCAATCCCGTGGCGCACCCACAAATTGACAATGCCGGGATTCATTCCCGCGCAGAGGATTCGCGGGGCGCTCGCCCGCCCGCCCGTCTCTTGCAAGCGGGCCACCAATTCCGTCACCT
>CAZJCX010000210.1:2555-4811 GCA_964544425.1 uncultured Verrucomicrobiota bacterium | reverse complement strand
ACTCATCATCGTTCAACGAAGTGTTGACGTACCGGACACCGGCCGCCTCCACCGCTTCGAGCATGGGCAACGTCGGATGCGTGGACACATCGAGCACGATACTGATCCGGCGTTGTCGCAGCAGCCGGTGAAAGTACCGGCCATCTCGCGGCAGATCCAGTCGCCGCCGCACAAACACATAATCCAGCCGGTCATGCTCCAGATGTGCGTCCTCGACCACGCGCCGGTTTTTATCGAGCAACACCAACCGCCCAAAATGACTCCGCAACCCCGGCAACCTCCGCAAAAACGCCCGCGCCACGCCCCCCGACGCGCCAATCACCAGCAGATTCGGTCGCCGTCGCTGTGCCATGGAGAAGACTCTCTACTAACCCGATCACGGAGGTCAAGCTCCCCTCGGCTGAAACGCACGCCCCGCAACGTCAGCTTTGAGCTTGGCACTGCGAGACGTGAGCAACCGAGACCGTTAACCTACTCAAACCAAAACTCAAAACCACGCCCAAGCAAGGCGTTTGATGTGTACCACAAGCAAAGCAACAGAAGGAGCGCGGGCTACCCGCGCTCTTGATCTTCCGATACGCTTTTAGTTCACCTTCACGAGCCGGTCACGGGCATGCGCCGGCACATCATCCAGGCTGATGATGCGCAATTGCATCTCTGGCGGTGTCAGCGAGGACTGCGGCTGTGCCAAGTCCACGTTCACCGTCTTGCGCTTGAACGTGTACATGTCGCCCGTAAGCGGATCCACGATGAAGAAGCCGCTGACGCCGCCGATGGCGAAGTTCGCCCAGTACCAGCCGACGATCTTGCTGTCGGTGTGAACGGTCACCGGCGCAAGACCGGGCTTGGTAAAGGTGATGGCGTACTTGACCTTCTTGAAGTAGCTCCGGCCGGGTTTCAGGCTTACGGATGCGGGCGTCTGGCCGCGATAGACTTCCGTGCCGCGATCATCCACGACAACGACTTCCGCCCCGCTGGGTTGGCTGTTCAGCGCCAACGGTTCACGGCCGCCATGGATAATGCTGGCACAGCCAACATGAAACATCAGTACGGCCACCAACAACACGGATACGATCTTCTTCATCTGCTTTCATTCCTTTCGGGTTCGGTCACCTTTCCGGTGACGCGGGGTTGCGCTCACGATTCGTTCGAGTGGGTCAGGCGGAGACTCGGCTGGCGCGCGGAGCCGCCAGAAGCTCTTATTCCAGTTGTTGCTGGCGATACCGACCCGATTCGTGGTGATAGTACTCAAGGAAATTGATCCTGCGTCTGACCAGCTATTGCTCTCCAGCGTCTGCGCCTGTTGGACGTAGAGGACATAATCCGCTTCGACGCTCTTGAGGGAAACGCGCCAAGTGACTGCCGATTTTCCGTTTCATGGTCTCATGTCGGTTTCGGGACGGCGGAACCCACTGCAAGGAACAAGATGGTTGAACAGGGTAAAGCCCCCGGTTCGCGTTCAGCATCGCGCAGGTAGTTGCCATCGTCGTCGCTGCAGCGGGCGGCTTGTTGTCGGGCAGACAAGACCCGAAAGCATCTGCCTCACTTCTCCGCCGCGCGGAGTACGTGGGCCACGTCTATGAACGCAAGCTCTTGTTTGTTACATTTCAAGTTTCACGAGACCAAGTCGCCACTCAGCCGCGTGACCTCGCATAGGAACGCGTTCGCTTCTGCGACGCTCTCAAAGCCCTGCATCACCGACAACCACACGCCGCGCGGCCCGATCGCCTCGAGCACCGCCAACGCGTCTTCCCCATCGGCCGCGAGCACCTGCACACTCTTCCTGGCGTTGCGGGCGCGCCGGTACACCTCCAGCCAATCACGGGCGCGACCGTGGCCGTCGCCATAGACCCACTGCACCGCGTGGAGACGCGGACATTCGAGCAACAGGTCGAGATGTTTCAACGCTTGTGGGCCGTCGAGGTGGAAGATACTGCGCTCCAGTGGTGCCATCTCGAATCGGATGTCCGGCCAAATGAGTTCCCGGCCGACCTCCGGCGAGACCATGCACCAGAAATCACTGCTCGGCACATACGCCGGGCCTTGATGGTACAGCGCCGTCCACGTCGTGGAGCCGAACCCTGCTGTTGCGACTTTCTGATAGCTACGCTGAAACGCCTCCACGTACCCGCGCGACACGTGCCGGCCGACCTGTGCGAGAAGTTCCGGGCAATCCAGCACATCCATGCACAACATTTGCGGATCGCGCAGCCCCGCGAGGATGTCGTAGTTGCCGTGCAGATCGGTCAGCCCTAC
>CAZJCX010000210.1:1644-2545 GCA_964544425.1 uncultured Verrucomicrobiota bacterium | reverse complement strand
GCTCAATCGCAAGGTCGGTGATCTTCTCGACCGTCTGCCAGTACACGTTCGCAAAGTCCGCTTTCCGCGCGAGAATCTTCTGCCAATCCTCCGCCTCATGCACCACCGGCTTTGACCAGCTCGTGTGCGGTCCGAATTCCAATTCCACGCCAAACAACGTCGCGGTGATCTCCGGGCCAATGTTCGGCCACACGATCGGGAAACTATCTCCCACCCACTCCGTCGCTTCGACCGCCGCAATCGCGGATTCCACGACAAACTCCGCGTCCAGCCACCGGTCACGGTGCGTCGCGTGTTGCGATACGGGTCCCCGGTAAGGCTTGCTCGATTTTACGGCGAGCGTCACCGGCGGGCGATCCACAAGCTCGGCGTGCCACCACGCCTCAAAGCGCGCGACCGTTCTGGAAAAGTCCGGTTTTAATGTCAGTTCCATTAGAGTTCTGTTTCCCGCACTGTTCTCACGAGCGCTTGAATGTTTTCCCAAGGAACGTCGGGCTCCAACACATGCGTCGGCGCGACGACCACGGCCGCACCGCAGCGAGCCCAGCCAGCGAGTTGGCGCACGGCAGCGCGCACGTCGTCAGGTGTGCCGAAAGGCATCGTCGTCTGCGTGCCGATGCCGCCCCAGAAACCGATGTGATGTTTGTGCGTTCCGATGACCTCATCCACCGGCATGCATTCCGGCTGGAGCGGATTCAGGATGTTGATGCCAATGTCCACCAAGTCGTTGATGATATCCCGCACGTCGCCGTCGGAATGATAGAAAACCCACACCTTGCGCCGTTCCGCGGCCCGGATGGCGTCCACCACGCGCTTGAGACGCGGCTTGAGATGTTCGCGCCAGAACTCGACCGACATCATCATCCCCCGCTGCGTGCCGACATCGTCACCGAGCATGATC
>CAZJCX010000210.1:243-1634 GCA_964544425.1 uncultured Verrucomicrobiota bacterium | reverse complement strand
ACACTCTGTCCACATCCGCCGCGCAGAACGCCTGCACGCCGCGAATCGAGCGCTCGGTGAACCAATCGAGCAGCCACGGGCCGATCTCGTTGCCTTCGATCAAGTCACCAAACAAATGGTCCATCCCCCGCAGATACCAGGTCCATTCAAACAACGTGCAAGTCATCCCCGCGGCGACTACCCGCCCCGCCTGACGCATCCGCTGCACGTCCCCGGGCAGGTGCGCGTACCGCGCCGGGGCGGTCATATCCGGCCACGGCAGCGTGCGGAGTTGATCAACGGAGGTGACAATCGAGAGCGGATGAATCATCTCGCGCAAGTGCGTGGCGGCGCCCATCAACTCGCGTGGTGGCACGCGGTTTGTGATGCCCAGCGCGCCAATCTCCGCATCCGCCGGTAACGCGAAACCCAACCGCTCATACGCTGCGCGCCACTGCGCTGCATCGGCCGGGTATGCCACCCCGACACTCTCCACATCGAGTTGAAACAGATCGACCACATTGCGCGTGCCCAGTTTCTGTTCGACGAGATCAATCATCGGGCCCGTCCACCAAATGTCCAAAGGCAACCACTGCGGCGATTGCCGCCACATCATCCGCTGGAAATTTTCACATGGGGTCAGGTTCATGAATACCGACACTCCAGTCCCGCGCGGGCGAACGCTTTCAAGTTTTCGACCGGCGTGTGGAAGAAGTGATCGCTGGCCGAGCAGATGTAGCCGCCCTTCTTGCCGAACGTCTCGAACAGCGCAAGGGTCTCCGTTCGGATTTCGGCGGGCGTGCCTTCTGTGAGAATCCGGCCTTGATCAAGACCGCCGATCAGCGCCACCTGGCTGCCGAGAACCTCCCGGACTTTCACCCGATCTTCCGCGCGGATGTCTCCACCAACACCGGGTGGGCTGAGCGTTTCGCTCGCGTCGCAGCCGTTGCGTGGGATGTGCTCCAGAATCGCCATCATGCCGCCGCAGGTGTGATAAACAACCTTGAACCCGTGCTCGTGCAGTGCGGCGATGATCTGCCGGTCGTACGGCACGCAAAACTCATCGAACATCGCCGGGCTGATCACCGTCGCGCTCGCCGCCCCGCCGCCGTGCTCAATCAAGTCATACTTCGCGCCCGGCATCTCGCGGTGGACGTACTCGACCTTGCGCCGCGTCATCGCCGCGAGAAACTCGTGCACAAACGCGGGATCATCCGCCGCCCAATAGATCGCCTCCTGAGTCCCCACCATTTCACAAAATTCCTGCCACGTCCCCGGCTGGGCGTACAAATCCACAAACCCGCGCACGATACCGCTGTCGCCGACGGCGTCGTATTCCCGCGCGAGCCTGGCCCGGTCGAGATGGAACAGCGGCCAATGTTTCAAGAAGATTTCGGCGTCTCGCTGCGTCT
>CAZJCX010000210.1:0-208 GCA_964544425.1 uncultured Verrucomicrobiota bacterium | reverse complement strand
CGCTCACCCAAGTCAACTCGCCGTCGGGCGTGACAATCCGGTGGCGCGTCAGCTTCTCATTCCCCTGCATTCCGTCGTCCCCGTGGCTGTACCGCCAGTTCGGCGATTCGTCGCGCCAGCACGGGCCTGCCAAGTAGGATGCGTCCAACCCAACGGACTCAAATGCCGCGAGCTGGTCCACACCGCCCATGAATTGCTGGAGGTGATA
>CAZJCX010000209.1:3878-5572 GCA_964544425.1 uncultured Verrucomicrobiota bacterium | reverse complement strand
CAGGAAGAGGGGGCGCGTGAGGTGCGCTTTCATGAAATCAATGGTGGCTTGCACCTGGTCTTCCTCCGTCCGGTCGCGTGCGGCCAATGCGCCGCGCCGCGCCTGGATCAAGCCGAGAAAACGCGCCAACGCCGTGCTCGCCAGCACGAGGTTGGGCCGGGTATGCACCTCCGTCAGTGGCGCTTCGATCTGCGCGAACGCCGTGAGGATCTCCGGCGTGCCGGGCAGGTGAACCAGCGGCGCGGCGGTCGTCACGCGCACAACGTCAAAAAAATCCGCCGCCTGCCGGCCAGTGAAATGGATCCAGTAAATTGACCACGGCCGCCGGGGATCCGCGCCGTAGCTGTGCGGTTCGCCGCGCGGGAGGAACGACATCGTGTCGGGCGCGATGGTCCATTCCCGGCCCGCCATGCGCAACCAGCCTTTGCCGGCGACGCAGTAGTGCAGGATGTGGTCGAGGCTGCCGGCCGGTCGGGGAATGTAGTGCCCGGCGGCGCGCCGGCAGTAACCGATGCGGGTGACAAGCAGGTCGCGGAGGATGGGTTGCCGGAGTGAATCATGGATCAGCGGCGGCGGCAGGATGATCGAGCGCATGTCCGGGAAGCCGCGTTTCTGGGCTTCGCGGACGACCCGCGCGGGTGTGTCCTCAAGGCGTTGACCTTTGCGACGCAACTCAGCGACCAACTGTTCCAGCGTCGGGCCGGTATCTTCGATCCGTTTGCTCACGGCGGCGCGAGTGTGCCGAGGCGCTGGAAAAAAGTCCATCTCATCTGGGAAATCTTCCATTCCGTCCGGCGTGGCGACCGGTTAGTCTCGCCGGCATGGCAACCGACGCAGGGCCGCGCAACGCCAAGGGTGAATGGCGTCCCGATTATCCCGTTCGCTACGCGCCGATCTTTGTCTGGCCGCCGCGCGCGAAGGATTTGCTCAAGTGGCTGCTCTCCTACCCGGGCTTCCTCTGGCCGTGGAACTCGGTGTGGTTGCTGATCACGGTGGTGTGTTGGTTTTATTTTCAACCGGGGTTGGAGCGGTGCGCGACGTTGCAGTGGGATTGGGTCGCGCAGATGGCGGTGCGGAACTTGGTATTGATCTGGCTCGTGGCTGGGGGCTGGCATCTGTTGCTCTACACGTTCAAAGCGCAGGGAACCGAGCGGAAGTACGACGCCCGGTGGCTGCGGACGGGGGATCGGAATTTCACGTTCAAGGACCAGCTGTGGGACAACATCTTCTGGAGCTGCGCGAGCGGAGTGCCGATCTGGACGGCGTATGAAGTCTGGTACATGTGGGCGGCAGCGAATGGGCACGTGCCGTATGTGAGTTGGCGCGAGCACCCGGTGTATTGCGCGCTTTGGCTCTGCGCGATTCCGTTTTGGCGCGAGTTTCATTTCTACTGGATCCACCGGGCGATTCACTGGAAACCGCTCTACAAGTACGTCCACTATCTCCATCACAAGAACGTGAACCCCGGCCCGTGGTCCGGTCTGGCGATGCATCCGGTGGAGCATCTGTTTTACTTCAGCGTCGTCCTCATTCACTGGATCGTCCCGTCGCACCCGATTCATTTTCTCTTCAACTCCCAGCACACCGCACTGACGCCGGCCGGCGGACACCACGGCTTTGAAGGCCCGGTTCTCAAGGGTAAGCTTCCCACAGGCTCGTACTTCCACTATCTCCATCACCGCTACTTCGAGTGC
>CAZJCX010000209.1:786-3775 GCA_964544425.1 uncultured Verrucomicrobiota bacterium | reverse complement strand
AGTCTGACGAGAAGTTCCCGGTGCTCTGACGACGGCGCTAGCGGCGCGTGTGTTTGGCGCGGAACCGAGCCGGTGGCTCGCCGGTGATCTTCTTGAATACCCGACTGAAGTAGGCGCGGTTCGGGAAACCGGTCTGGTCGGCGACGGCGTCGATGGTGCTCTCGGTTTGGAGTAGAAGCCGGGAGGCTTCGCGGACGCGAGTTTCCATCACGTACTGGGCAGGCGTGGTGCCGAAATGCCGGCGGAAGGCGCGGACAAACCCCTCGACACCCAACCCGGCTTGCCGGGCCAGCAGCGGGTTGGTTAGCACGGTGCCGAGCTGCGCGTCAATGTAAGCGCGCACCCGCGCCATGTGTTCCGGCAGGGGAGTCTGCCAGCGGAGTTCGTGCCGTGCGAGGACCGCATGCAGCAGGGCAAGGCTGTGCCGGTAGATGGTATCGGTGGGTTCCCAGGTGGCGTCGATGCGGATCAAGCGCTGCAAGTCCCGAATCAGACACAACTCGGTGTCCCGGGGCGCGAGGCGGACGGGTGCGTTCAGGTCGGGGTGCAGCTTGCGGGTGAAGCTGAACGTCAGCCACAGCGCGGGGACGGGGTTCGCCCCGAGGCAATGGAACATTACGTGGGGCGGTATCAGCACGAGATGGCGCGGAGTCAACTCGATCATCCGCTCCCCGAACAGCAAGCAATGGCCGCGTTTCTGGTTGTAGTGGAGCCGCCAGAACGGGCTGAACACGCTCGGAAAATTCCAGTCTGAGGAGTCGGGCAGGTAGCCGCTTTCGTGGAGCGTGATTCCGCTGCGGTCGGGCTGGACGTGCAGGGGGTCGAACTCCACGCCCACGCCTGAAAACGGACGGTTGTACGCGCCGACGTTCGTTCGTCCTCGTGCTGAATAAGACACAAGATTGAGCCTAGCGGACATAGACGGGGGGCGCAAGGTCCCGGTAGAATCGGGATCGATAGAAAGGAGTCTCCCCGATGGGCATGTTCGATACCGTTGGCAAAGGCGTCGGAACCGGGCGGAAAGCCGGGACGCTTGTCAAACTCGACCGGATGAACAAGGCGCTACGGCATCAGGAGCCCGACCGAGTGCCCATCAGCGATTTTTTTTGGGGTGGATTCATTCGGCGCTGGCGACAGGAACTCGGTTTACCGGCGGATGCCAATCCGTATTACCACTACGACCTGGATTGGATCGTGACCGTGCCGAACATGGACCCGCACATCATGAGTTTCCAGACGCTCAAGGAGGATTCGGAAGAAGTAGTGGTGCGCACCGGCTTCGAGACGACGATCCGCAAACGGTTTGATTTGCCGATGCCGGAGCAGGTGAGTTGGGAGACGGATACGTTGGAGAAACTAGAAGCGTTCGAGTTTGACGACCCGCGCAATCGCCGCCGGTATTTCACGGGCGGTGACAACCAGATTGCGGGAGTGGGGGACGGTTTCGAGCGGAATACCGGACCGTGGATCGAGACCGTCAAATCGCTGCACCCGGACTTCCCGGTCTACGGCAGCATGATCGAGGCGTCGGAATGCGTCACGCGGATGCTCGGTCAGCTCAATACGATGATGTGGATTGGCGAGTACCCGAAGCGGTTCGGGAAACAACTGCTGCGCATCGGCGAGTTCTACTACCAATGCGCCGAGGCGGAGATCGAAGCCGCTGCGGGATTGCTCGACGGCTTTGTCATCTGGGGCGATGTGGCCTACCGGAATGGAATGTTCTTCTCGCCGGATTACTGGCGCGAATATTTCAAGCCGACCGTGAAGGCGATCATCGAGCTTTGTCACCGCCACAACCTCCCGGTGATTTACCACGGTTGCGGGAACGTCCAGTGCATCCTGCGGGACTTCATCGGCATGGGGCTGGATGGGTACAATCCGCTCGAAGCCAAGGCCGGTCTCGATGTGGTCGCGTTGCGGAAAGAACTCGGCCACCGGCTCGCGTTCTGCGGCAACAGCGACATCCGCGTCTGGGAACGCGGCAACCCGGAGGAAATCCGGCGCGAAGTGCTCCACCGGCTCCAAGCCGCGCGCGGCGGTGGTTTTGTTTTTCAATCCGATCACTCCGTGGCCAGCGACGTGTCCGGCCAAACCTACGACTACATTGTTCAACTCGTCCGCGAATACGGACGGTACCCCATTCAAGAGGAGAGACTCGCCGCATGAAACGCTACGGTTCGATCATCGGCCTGCGCGCCGCGAAACTGAACGAATACAAACGGCTCCACGCCGCCGCGTGGCCGGCGGTGCTGCGGATGATCCGGCAGTGTCACATCCGCAATTACTCGATCTACCTCCGCCAGGTGGCGGGGCGCTACTACCTGTTCAGCTACTTCGAATACACCGGGAAGAATTTCGCCGCCGACATGGCCAAGATGGCCGCCGACCCGACCACGCAGAAATGGTGGGCACTGTGCAAACCCTGCCAGATCCCGTTGCCCAACCGGTCGCGCGGCGAATGGTGGAGCGACATGGAAGAAGTCTTCCACGTGAATTGAGGAAGACATCATGACCTCCCGCGAACGCGTCCGCACCGCCCTCGACCACAAGCAACCCGACCGCGTGCCGGTGGATTGCTCCGGCCATCGCTCGTCCGGCATGGCCGCCATCGCCTACGCCAAGCTCCGCACGCACCTCGGCTTGCCGGCCCGGCCGATTCGCGTCTATGACCCGATCCAGCAACTCGCCGTGCTCGAGGACGATGTGCTTGAGCGATTTGGCATTGATACCATCGAACTCGGCCGAGCCTTTGCGCTGGAATCCCAACATTGGGCAGACTGGGTCTTGCCGGACGGCACGCCGTCTCAGATGCCAGCCTGGGCTTTGCCGGAACGCGAGCCGGGCCGGTGGGTCATCAAGTCACGCAGTGGCCGCGTCATCGCCCAGATGCCGGATGGGGCGCTGTACTTCGAGCAGACCTACTATGCGTTCTTTGACGACCCGCCGCATCACGAGGCGATTGCCGACGCGTTCGCCGAGAGCATGT
>CAZJCX010000209.1:456-714 GCA_964544425.1 uncultured Verrucomicrobiota bacterium | reverse complement strand
AGCGGCTGCGACGGGAAACATCCCGCGCAGTTATCGGCCTGTTCGGCGGCAACCTGCTGGAGTGCGGTCAGTTTCTCTACCGGAACGACGGCTTCCTCGAGTTGCTGGCCGGTGAGCCCGCTCAGGCGCACGACTTCCTTGACCGGCTCGTCGAGATGCATCTCCGCAACTTGGAGACGTACCTCGGCGCGGTCGGCGCATCCATTGACATCATCGCGTTCGGCGAAATCTTCGCGGGCATGGGCGCCACGGGATTCC
>CAZJCX010000209.1:0-446 GCA_964544425.1 uncultured Verrucomicrobiota bacterium | reverse complement strand
AACCGCACCACGCCCGCCTGTGGCAACGCGCGAAGCAACTCGGCCCAGTCAAAGTCATGCTCCACTGCTGCGGCGGCGTCCGTGAACTGTTGCCCGACCTGATTGATGCCGGCCTCGATGCCATCAACCCCGTCCAGATCACCTGTCACGGCATGGACGCCGCCGGCTTGAAACGCGATTTTGGACGCGACCTCACGTTTTGGGGCGGCGGCTGCGACACGCGTGACGTTCTCCCCAACGGCACCCCGACGACCGTTCGCGATCACGTGCTCCGGCAATTGGAGATTCTCAGTCCTGGCGGCGGTTTCGTCTTCCAGCAGGTCCACAACATCATGGCCAACATCCCCCCCCAGAACATCGTCGCGATGTACGATGCCGTGCACGAATTTGGCGGCTGACATCTCGTCGTCGCATCTGTTAAACGTCGGCGCATGCAGACCAAGATC
>CAZJCX010000208.1:3591-5578 GCA_964544425.1 uncultured Verrucomicrobiota bacterium | reverse complement strand
GATTCACGTTCGCACCGCCCAAAGCGTGACGCGGGGGACGTTGTTGGTGGCGTTGGACGAGACGGATTTGCTGACGGAGCGCGACGCGGCGCAGACGCAGATTGCGGCGGCGCAGGTGCGGTTGACAAAAGCGCAGCGGGACTACGACCGGCAGCGTGATCTGCTGGCTGAAAAGTTGATTTCGCAGGAGGCGCTGGACAACGCGTTAACCGATCTGGAATTGGCGCGGACCGAATTCGACAAGGCGCAGAAACAGTTGCAGACGGTGGACGACAAGCTGAAGAAGATCCGCATCCTCGCGCCGTTTGACGGGACGGTGCTCAACGTGTTCGTGACGGACGGGCAGGTGGTGTCCGGCGCCACGAGCGTGTCGCAGGGGACGGACTTGCTGACGTTTGCCGATCTGAACGCGCTCGTCATTCGCGCCCATATCAATCAGGTGGACATCACGAAGTTGAAGCCCGATGAGCCGGTCAGCATCACGGTGGATTCGCTGCCGGAGGTCACCCTGACCGGCCGGGTGATTCTTGTCGCGCCAGTCGCGACGGTGAAGAATGGCATCAAAGGGTTCAGCGTGGATGTGTTGATCGCGGAGCGCGACGACCGCGTTCGCCCCGGCATGAACGCCAACCTGAAGTTCCCCGTCGCGCACGTCCCCCAAGCACTCACGGTGCCGCTGGCGGCGGTGTTCACCGAGAGCGGGGAGAAAGTCGTCTATGTCCGCCAGCCGGTCGGCTCCGAGCGCCGCGTCGTGACGCTCGGCGTGGCGGATTACCGGCGCGTCGAAATCCTCACGGGCGTGGCCGAGGGGGAAACCGTGTTGCTCGAACTGCCCGCGTTGTGAACCGGCATGGCGCTCATCGAACTCGCCAACGTCCGTAAGACCTACCACCTCGGCGACAGCGTCGTCCACGCACTCGCGGGCGTCTCGCTGCAAATCGCGGCCGGCGAGTTCTGCGCGATCATCGGCCCGTCCGGCAGCGGCAAGTCCACGCTGATGAACATCCTCGGCTGCCTCGATACGCCGACGAGCGGGACGGTGACGATTGATGGCGTGGTGGTGACGGCGGCTTCGACCGATGAGTTGCCGGTCATTCGTAATCAGAAAATCGGTTTCGTTTTTCAATCGTTCAATCTGCTCGCCAAACTCACCGTCCTGCAAAACGTCGAACTGCCGCTCATCTACGCCGGTCGCCCGGCGGCGGAGCGACACCGGCGCGCGCGCGCCGCGTTGGAAGCAGTCGGGTTGGCCGACCGGCTCCAGCATCGGCCCGGTCAACTCTCCGGCGGTCAGACCCAGCGCGCGGCCATCGCCCGCGCGCTCGTCACCGATCCGAAGATTATCCTGGCCGACGAGCCGACTGGCAATCTCGACACCCACAACGGCGAGCAAATCCTCAACCTGTTTCACGACCTCCACCGGCAAGGCCGCACCATCGCCATCGTCACCCATGACCCCGCGATTGCCGCCATCGCGCAGCGGCGGATTGAAATTCGCGACGGCCAAATTGTCTGACGGCGCGCCGGGCGGTGGTGCGAGCGTCCCCGCGAGCGGGGAAGAACAGCCGGCCTCGCGGGGACACTCGGCCCACCGGGCGCGCGCCGCTGGCGACCGGCTTTTGGGGTGGCGGCAGCGGGGTCGACCGGGTACTATCGCCGCCGATTCAGTGAAACACTTTGATTTTTCCAAACCGGCCCGTTCCACCGTTTTCGTGCGTGGCGTGGTCGAGGTCTCGAGTTATTGCCGGCAGAACTGTTTCTACTGCGCGATGCGCCGCGACAACCGCGCGCTCGAACGGTACCGGCTCGGTTTCGCGGACCTGCTCGAATTGATTGTCCACCACCGGCCCGCCGCGATCACCGACGTTGACCTCCAGGCGGGCGAGGACCCGGTGGTTGTCCGCGATGTCCTCATCCCGCTCGTGCGCGAACTGCGCCAGCAGACAAACCTCGGCATCACGCTCTGCCTCGGCCTGCTTACCGCCCG
>CAZJCX010000208.1:0-3542 GCA_964544425.1 uncultured Verrucomicrobiota bacterium | reverse complement strand
TGAAACTCGAAACCGGCGACGCCGCCCACTACGAAGCCATCGCCGCCCCCGGCACCCTCGCCGAACGGGTGGACGCCATTCGTTACCTCGCCTCGACCGGCTGGAACGTCTCCTCCGGCCTCATCATCGGCCTGCCGGGGCAGACCCCCGACATCCTCGCCCGCAGCCTCGACCTGCTTCACGAACTCCCGCTGGCCGGGTGCAGCGTCAGCCCGTTCATCGCCGGGGAAGACACGCCATTCGCCGCCGAACCGAACGGCGCGCTCGACCAAACGCTCGCCGTGCTCACCGGCATGCGCGCCCGCGCCCCGCACTGGATCATCCCGGCCGTCAGCGCCATGCGCCTGCTGGCCGCCGATGGCTACGTCCGCGCCCTGCGTGCCGGCGCGAACCTGACTACGATCAATTTCACTCCGCCCCGCGAACGCGAGCATTACCCCATCTACAAACACCACCGCTTCATCATGGACGAACAGCGCGTCCTGACCGCCATCGAAGAAGCCGGCTGCGTCACCAGCCGCGTCAGCCTCGCCGACCACCTCCGCCACCGCCCCGCGCTGGCGATGTAGCCTTGCATGTGTTGGGTGTGTGACCGGCTTCCCAAAGCCAGCCACCGTCCATTTTTCCCGGAGACGGTCGGGCTTAGTCGGAGCTTCGCCGTGCGACTGCTTTTGTGAGTTTAATGCGTCCCTGACTTGTTGCTTGAACTTTTTTTCCTGCCGAATCTGCAGGATTGAGCTGGTAAGTTTCCAGCGAAGATCTCCTTCCCGCAGGTCGAGACCACGATAGGGCTCCGTGGTCTCTCTAAACTCAGAATCCCGGAGCGCTTCAATAAGGTAGTCTTCTGCCTCGTCGTCACCGAGATGCCCAACTGCTTGGAGCGCCATTCCTTGCCACAGAATCTGCGGCGGGATTGATGATCCAGTTGCCGCTCCCAAGTTCGTCCGGGAATTCCAGTAGCTGCGCTTCGCCCGCGCGTAGAGAAACTTCCGAGCGTCCACACTGCCGATTTGTGCAAGTGCGACGTGGCCGTAGAAGACAAGGATGGTTTCTTCAGCGGTGAGTGCGCGGACTTCATGAGCTTCAACTAATCTGGTCAGGACTGGCACCGCTTTTGAAGCGTCAAAGGCTATCCCGAGGACACCAACCGTGCGCGCAGCCTGTATCTTTACGCTCGAGGTCGTTTTCGGGTCTTCGAGCAATGCGATCAGGGAGGGAATGCATTCCCGACTGACTTGCTGCGACAGTGCTTTTGCGTTTGCCAGCCGCGCCTCAATCGGTTCGATGGGATGCAGGAGCGGAACCTTTTCGATACGACGCAGTGCCTCGTCAGGAGTGCAAGGGATTTGGCCTTGAGCGAGGCCAGTCGAACCAACGGCGGCGGTGACGACCAATACTCGGAACATCAGGTGTGTGTGCATAGGTAGGTGCCAAGATTTCTTAGGGGTGGAATGTGGTGCATTCTGCCTCCGTCAACCCCCTACCAGATGGCGCATCATGCATCAGATGTAGTGGGTTATTGCTATGGCCAGCGATGTACAACCCCAAAGCGTGTCCCCATTCATGGGCTAGAACACTGCCACTGCCGCTCGCCGAACGAATAAGGACTTTTTGACCGAGGAAGAAGGTTTTGCCCGCGTGCTCAACAGGTGCGCCGCCTCCTGCAGGAACCAGCAGCAACGAACTAACGACATACACATCAACCTGCAGCGTGTTTATGAGGTAAAGTCGAACATCTGCAAGGTTCACATCTGTTACGTTCGCGAACTGATCACCCATCACAAGACCGTGTCGCTTGAAGATCACGCAACAACTAACGTCGTCGTCGTAGTCTTTCACCTGAAGAATCTTACTTGCGTCCACACACCAGCCGTCGATTGCCGGCGCGGTTGAGGATACTCCCTGGTGCTTCCCGAATTTCAACGACCAAATCTTGGCCATATCCTCGCCGCATGGCGGAACATGAACCTGAAAAGTTAGGTCGGGTCCGGCTCCGCCTGAATCTCCCCCATCGCACCCCGCAACTCCCGTAGCGGCTTTGAAAGTGCCTGAGATATCTACCCACAGCGGTGAGCTCACACTCACACCCGCGATTTTGTATACATGCGGGTCACTCGTGCCCGCGCTGATCTGTTGCCACCACAAGTCGTCTGTCCCATCCTCGCCGTCAATCTGCGAATCGTTGAACAGGTAACAAGGTTTGGCTTGGTTGTGGATGCGCAACGTGTGGTCTTCCCCGTTGGATGTCGTTTGGAGAATCACCCACTCTCGAGAGCCGAGACCCACGTCCAGATCCTTGACCGAAGCAGCCGCATCTTTTTCACTGAGCAGTGAACCACCCACGCAGGACACAATGCTGACGGCAAGCAAAAGGTTTCGTTTCATCCGTTTTTACTCCTTCTATGCTTTTCAATTTCTGGCATTCGCACATTGAGGACATAAGGAATGAACGAACTGGCCGGGTACTGGGCGATGAACTTGCGGTGCTCTTCGTAAGCGCGTTCCCATTGTTCTCCCCAGAAAGCGGAGGTCGCAATGTAGTATTGCGCGCGCTCTCCGTTCTCGGTCTGAGGATAGCGCTCAGCGACGAACTTGCAGATTTCGATACCGTCGGAAACACGCTTGAGCGGGCCTGCGTACGTTACCGCCAGCCGCAGCAATGCGTCATCGGCCCACTGGCTGGACTGATACTTGTCGAGGAACTGGCGGTAGCAGTGCAGCGCATTTTGGTAGTTCCGCAGTTGGTTGTAACACCGACCGGCTTGCATCAGGCTGTAGGCGGCTTGCTCGCTGCCGGGTTTGGCTTTGACGACCTTCTCGTAGGCGCGGACGGCTTTCTGGTATTCCTTCGCGGTGAAGAGCAGGTCCGCTTTGGCGATTTGTTTCTCGATTTGATCGAGTGACTTTTGACGCGCCGGGGTGAGGGGTTGGCGCTTCTCGCAGGCGGTGATGAGGCGATCCAGTTCCGTCGGCGGAGCGTTCTTGTTTTCGCCGCCGCGCGCAGTGCGTTCGGCTTCCAGAACCGACTTCGCTTTGTCCCATTGTTGCTGGGCGAACAGGGCGAGGCCGAGCCGGTAGTGGAGTTCAGAAAGAATGGGGGCCGGGAGTTGGGGATTGGTGGTTGGGGCAGGCCGAAGAAGGGCCACCGCGCGTTCGTAGCAGGCTTGGGCTTTGGCGGGTTGATCGAGTTCTTCGAGGTGGAGGTTGCCGGCCAGCAAGAGAGCGGGAGCGGCGTGGGCGCTGCCGGACTTCCATTGCGCGAGTTCTTCGAGCGCCTTCACGGCGCGCGGGTAATCTTCCCGCGCGGCGTAACACTGGCCGAGCCGGTAGGCGGCGAGGTCGTATTCGGGAGCGGTCTTGTGGGCGGTGACCAGCCGTTGGTAGATGTCGGCGGCGGCTTTGTGGTCGTTGCGTTGGAATAGCGCGTTGGCTTCGGCGAGCAGTTGAGAGGATGGGGACGACGGCGCGGTAGGGACACCGCGCCCTACCGAGACGGCAGCGGCTGCGGCGGCGCGGACGTGGGTTTCACATTCGGCGAGGTA
>CAZJCX010000207.1:2680-5642 GCA_964544425.1 uncultured Verrucomicrobiota bacterium | reverse complement strand
GAAGGCGTTGGCGAAGGAGTTGTCGGTGCCGGTGGTGGTGCTGAGTCAGTTGAATCGCTCGCCAGAACAACGGTCGGACGGGAAGCCGAAGATCGGGGATTTGCGGGAATCGGGCGCCATTGAACAGGATGCCGATGTGGTCGGGTTGCTGGTGCGGCCGGAGGTGTACGCGGAGTCACCGGAAGAAAAAGATGCGGAGAAAGGCAAGGCGACGTTGATCATCGCAAAACAACGCAACGGTCCGACGGGCGAGGTGGAGTTGACGTTCCTCAACGAATACACCCGCTTCACGGACGCGGCCAAGGTGGATCGCGAGGATATGCCGGATTTCGAGCCGGAAGGCGGTGGGCAGTGAGCCGGTGGTTGGCGATTTGCCTATGGTTGGTGGCGGGGGCCGCGTTTGCGCAGTGGGCGGAAGAGGGACAGACAGTCCGGGAGGTCGAGATCAAGTTTGTCGGCCCGGCCACGGTCAATCGCGCCATCATCCTGGCCAACATCCAGACCAAAGAAGGCCAGGCGCTGGCGCGACGTTTGGTGGAGCAGGATGTGCGGGACCTGATTGGGACAGGATATTTCTTCGATGTGCGCGTGTTGCGCGAGCGCGTCGAGGGCGGTGTGAAATTGGTGTACCACTTGCAGGGCAAGGCGTCGGTGCAGCAGATTTTGATCGAGGGGAATACGTACTTCAAACCCGACCGGCTCAAACGGGAAATTACCTTCAAGGAAGGCGACATTTACGACGAGCGCAAAGCTCACGCGGACGCCCAGAAGATGGTGGCGTTGTACCAAAAATATGCTTTTCCTGACGCGAAGGTGACGCCGGCGGCTGATTTAGATCGCGACACCGGGAAGGCCATTGTGCGGTTTCAAATCGAGGAAGGCCCCCGAGTGTACATTCGGCGCGTCCATTTAAACGGCGCGCAACCGGGCTTCCGCAAGCAACTGTATAAGTTGATGAAAACGCGCCACCGCTGGTTCTTGTCGTGGATCTCCGGGACGGGGACATTCAAGGACGAGCAGTTCCGTGACGACTTGGAGGCGGTGCGCGAGTTCTACCAAAAGAAGGGCTACCTCGATATGGAGATCAAGGCGACGCGCACCGAACGCGTCACGCCGCGATGGATGGAGGTGCATCTCGACATCTTTGAAGGACAGCAATATCAGGTCGGCTCCATCACCATCGAAGGCAACAAGTTGTTCACGGTAGAAGCGTTGCAGGCGCGGTTGAAAATGACCGGCGGTCAGACGTTCACGCCCGACGGCCTGCAGGCGGACACGAAGGCGGTGGAGGATTATTACGGGACCCGCGGTTATCTTGACACTCAGGTTCGCTCCATCCGCACTCCCAACGTGGAAACGGGACGGCTGGATTTGCGGTATGTGATCCGTGAGGGTGAATTAAGCTACATCGAGAAAATCGACATCCGCGGCAACACCAAGACCAAGGACAAGGTGATCCGGCGTGAATTGGCGGTGGTTCCCGGCCAGATCTACGACACCGTACGAGTGGAACGAAGCGCGGATCGCTTGCGGAACCTCGGCTACTTTTCAAAGGTCGAAACCACGCCTTCCGTCACGCCCGTGCCCAATCGCAAAGACTTAGTCGTGACGGTCGAGGAACAGCGCACGGGTACGGTGACGTTCGGCGCTGGCTTCAGTTCGGTGGACAACTTGATTGGGTTTATCGAGGTGACGCAAGGCAACTTCGATCTGTTCAACTGGCCTACTTTTACCGGCGGCGGCCAGAAGATGCGCGCCCGGATTCAGTTGGGGTTTGAACGGCAGGACTATGTGTTGTCCTTCACGGAGCCGTGGTTCTTGGACAAGAAGTTGGCGCTCGGTTTCGACCTGTTCCACCGGGAAGCCGGTTATTTGAGCAGTGTGTTCAATGAAACTCGCACTGGCGGCAATCTGCGACTGGAAAAAGCTTTGAGCGAATTTTGGCGAGCGCAAGTCCAATATGGGATTCAGTATATCCAGCTTGATGTGGATTCAGGTACGTCGGCAGAGCTGCAATCGCAAGAGGGCGACTACCTTCGCAGTTCGGTGGAAATGACCGTGGTGTACGATACACGCGATAGCGTGTTTCTGACCACACGCGGAAATCGGACGGAAATGAGTGCGGAAGTGGTGGGCGGGCCGGCCGGCGGTGATGTGTCGCTGTACAAGTTGAACGCGAAAAGCTCGTTCTTCTTTCCGTTCTTTAACAAGCATGTTCTCCAAGTTGTCGGCGCCGCCGGTATCGCTGAGGCGTTTGGCAGCTCCAAAGGCGATGCGGGGTACATCATCGAGCCGTCCACGCTTGATGTGGTGAAAGGCAACGACGTGCCGATCTTTGACCGGTACTTCCTCGGCGGACCAAGCACATTGCGCGGTTTTCGCTACCGGGATGTCAGCCCGAAAGACATCCGCGGCGAGCCGGTCGGCGGCAACACCTACGCCCATGGCACCGTGGAGTATTCGTTCCCCATCGTGGAACGGATTCGCGGCGCGGTGTTCTATGACGTGGGAAGCGTCTGGAAAGACTCCTACGAATTCGACATCGGCGAGTTGCGGTCGGATGTCGGTATCGGCGTACGGCTGAACTTGCCGATCGGTCCGTTGCGGTTGGATTACGGTTATCCGATTCAGACGGTGGAGGGCGACAGCCAGAGCGGAAAAATTCAGTTTAGCGTCGGCTACCAATTTTGATAGGGTGCCGCCGCCCATTAACCAGAAACAGAAAGGTGATTATACAGATGAAAATGATGAAGACGTTGTGGCTCGGCCTGTGCGGCTTGGCCTTGGCGACCAGCTCCTTCGCGCAGGGAACGGGCCGGATCGTGACGATTGATATGCAAAAGATTTTTGACCAGTATTACAAGACGCCCACCGCGCGGGGCAAGCTGGAGGAAACGCGCGACCAGTTCACGAAGGAGCTGCAGACGAAGCAGGAAGAGCTCAAAAAGCAGGTGGACGAACT
>CAZJCX010000207.1:2356-2644 GCA_964544425.1 uncultured Verrucomicrobiota bacterium | reverse complement strand
GACCGGCCTGAATACACCGCCGAGGTCCGCGAGGAAAAGCGCAAGAAAATGACCGAGAAGCTCGGCGAGATGCAGAAGATGCAACGCGACCTCGAAGAATACCGGCGCAGTCACCAGAAGATTCTCGAAGAACAAAGCCTGCGGATGCGCCAGAGCATCCTCAAGGAAATTACGGATGTGGTGCTCAAGGAGGCCAAGGACGCCGGGTATCTGCTGGTGCTCGACAAGAGCGGCAACACCCTCAACGGCTTGCCCTCGGTGGTCTTCGCACAAGACCAACTCGAGATT
>CAZJCX010000207.1:0-2337 GCA_964544425.1 uncultured Verrucomicrobiota bacterium | reverse complement strand
ATAAGAATCAGCCGGTCGGCACGACCCCGACTCCCTAAGCTGTGGCACTCACTGCTGGCGACGTAGCGACCTTGGTGCAAGGCCAGCTCACCGGTAATCCCGGTGAGCTGGTCGCGGGCGTCGCGGGCCTGCGCGACGCGCGGCCTGGTGATATTTCGTTCGTGGCGCATCCCAAGTACTTTGCCGCGTTGCGCGCCACCAAGGCGTCTGTCATTCTGGGGGGAAGCGATTGCCCTGACTTGCCAGAGCGAACGGTGATCCGAGTCGCGAATCCTTCGGCCGCGTTTTCGGTCGTCGTCCAACAACTCGTTCCCCCTCCGGTTAAGTTCTCGCCCGGGATCCATCCCTCCGCGACCATATCACCCTCGGCGCAACTCGGTGCCGGCGTTTCGATTCAACCCCATGTCGTGGTCGAGGACGGCGCCGTGATTGGCGACCGGACGGTAATTGGCGCGGGTGCCTATATCGGCCATGAAAGCCGGGTGGGCGCGGATTGTCTCTTCTATCCCCATGTCACGCTCCGCGAAAGGACGCGCGTCGGCGACCGGGTCATTTTGCATCCCGGTGTGGTGTTGGGCGCGGACGGATTTGGCTTCGAGAACATTCGGGGTGAACGACAAAAGATTCCCCAAGTTGGCACCGTGGAACTTGGCGATGACGTCGAGATGGGGGCCAACAGTTGTGTGGATCGAGGCCGGTTCGGCACCACCCGCATTGGGCGAGGCACGAAAATCGACAACCTCGTTCAAATCGGACACAACTGCGTGGTGGGTGAGCACTGCGTCATCTGCGCGGGCACCGGCACCGCCGGCAGCGTCATCGTCGGCAACTACGTCACGCTCGCCGGTCAGGTGGGGATCGTTGGTCACATCACGATTGGCGATCGTGCCATCATCGGCGCGCAGTCCGGTGTCGCGCACGATGTGCCGCCAGACACATTGATGCTCGGCGCTCCGGCTGTGCCGCACCTGGAATTCAAACGGAGTGTTGCCGCGCTACGCAAGCTCCCCTCTCTCGCCGGCAGGCTCCGCGAAATCGAGCGCCAACTCGCCGAGTTTGCCGAGCGACGGAGCGGTTCACCGGGGTGAAGTCGCTCGTCTGGAATCCGGCCCGCACTTCGCCCGCCTTGACGACGGCCTTGCGGACGTTGGCGGAAGAGTACCCAGTCAGCGAATCGAGCGGGCCAGCAAACTTTCAACCGACCGCCGAACCGTTGCCGGCCCAGTTGCGGTCGGTGGGGGCGGTGTTGGCGGGGCTGCCGGCCCGATCCGAGTCAGCGCCGTTCACGACATTCGGGATCATGCTCGATTGCAGTCGCAATGCGGTGATGCGGCCGGCGCATGTCAAGCGGTGGTTGCGGCGGCTGGCATTGCTGGGTTTCAACCAAGTGATGCTTTACACCGAAGACACGTACGAGATTGCGGCCGAGCCACGCTTCGGATTTCAACGGGGCCGGTACACGGTGGAGGAACTGCGCGACCTCGATGCGTATGCCGGCAAGCTGGGAATCGAATTAGTTGGGTGCATCCAGACATTGGCGCACTTGGAACAAATTCTTCGATGGCCGGAGTATCAGGCGGTCAAAGATTACGACTCGGTGCTGCTGGTGGGCGAGCCGAAGACGTATGAGTTGATCGGTAAGATGCTGGATGCCATCCGCGGCGCAATTCACAGCCGTCGGATTCACATCGGCATGGACGAGGCATGGGCGCTCGGACGCGGTGCGTACCTCGACCGGCATGGCGCGCGTCGGAAATTTGACATCTTCAACGAACATCTCACACGCGTAGTCGCCCTCTGCCGCGAACGCGGGCTGCAGCCGATGATCTGGTCGGATATGTACTTTGCGATGGGGAGTCCCACGCATCACTACTACGATCCCGGTGTGATTCCGCCTGATGTCGTCGCAGCGATTCCGCGCGATGTCCAACTCGTGTACTGGGATTACTACCACGCCGACGCAGCCTTTTACCGGAATTACATCGGACGTCATCGCGCCTTGAACCACGAGCCGATAATGGCGAGCGGCATCTGGACGTGGAGCCAGCTTTGGTACAACCGTCAACTCACCGAAACCAATGCCGGGGCCTGTCTCGATGCGTGCCGGCAAGAGGGCGTGAAGGAAATATTCTTCACCATGTGGGGCGACGACGGCGCGTATTGCGATTTTGACTCTGCGCTGGCCGGTCTCGCGTGGGTCGCCGAACGCGCGTATGCGGGTGACGACTCCCAACTCCGGGCGCGGTTCCGGGCGATCTGCGGCGCGGAATACGCGGCGGTCGTGGAGGCTTGCGCCATCAGTGGCAGCAGCGCCGCCGCCGCGCTCTGGGATGATCC
>CAZJCX010000206.1:0-5647 GCA_964544425.1 uncultured Verrucomicrobiota bacterium | reverse complement strand
CCATTCGATGGGGAGAGGGTCAGGGTGAGGGGCCGGTGGAGATTCATTGCAAACCGAGCCTTTCCCATTGTTCCGCCGGCGCGTCGTAGCGGCGGAGGGCGGCGCGGAGCCGGTCGCATATCTGCGTTTCGAGCGCGGGGTCGGTGAGCGGGTGTTCCTGCTGCGGATCGGCGGCGAGATCGAAGAGTTGATGGCGACCGGGTTCGTCGGTCGGTTGGGCGACCGGGATTTTGTAGAGCGGGAGATTGAGCGCGTGGGCGAAATACCGGCTCATCTCGACCTTGGGATACGCCACCGGGTCGGGCGCGAAGACGAAGCGCGAAGGCATGGCGGTGTATTCGTGGAGCGGACCGCCGTCGGGGCGGACCGGGTTGCGGAAATAGACGTGCCGGCCATCGGTGAGGTTCACCGCTTTGCCGAAGTAACCGAAGATCGCGTCGGTGCGACGCGCGTCGCCGAACAACGGCAGGCCGTGAATGTCCGCCGGTGGATTCACGCCGTGATGGTGGAGAATCGTCGGCATGATGTCGAGCGATTGGGTGAGATGCCCGACGCGCGTGCCGGCGCGTTGGCTGCCCGGCAGATGCACGATGAGGGGGAGGCGGACGATCTCGTTGTAGGCCGGCATGAGCAGTTTCATCCACCAATCATGTTCGCCGAGCAACGTGCCGTGGTCGGTGGTGAAAATGACGAGCGTGTCGTCCCAGAGCCGGAGTTCGTCGAGTTTGTCGAGCACCCGGCCGAGCCAGCGGTCGGTCATCGTGAGCAAGCCCGCGTAACATTTGCGGATGTGGGCAACGGCGGCGGGGGATTCGGTGACGCGCGAGTAGTCCGGCCAGTCGAACAACGGGCCGTCCCAGTCATCGCCGTAAAGTTGCCGGTACTCAGCAGGGCAATCGAACGGTTCGTGCGGATCGAACAACTCGACCTGCAAGAACCAGTTGTCCGATCGGCCGTTGTGGTCGAGCCAGTCGAGCGCGGAACGGACGGTGCGGACGCTGGAGTAATCCTCCTCGCGGACCTGCCGGGATCGGTTGAGCCAGTTTTGTTCGGCGCGGTACTGGAAACCGAGCCGGTCGGGCAATGCGGGCGCGTCCACCTGCGACACCCACGGGTCGTAACACTGGCCGCGATGAAAATCCCACGTCGAGTATTGCGTGTGATAGTTCTCGCCGCAGACCGCGAAGTAATGGAAATGATCGGTGGTCAGGTGCGAGAAAACCCCGGCTTCGCGGAGCAGACGCGGCAACGTCACGTCGTACGGCTCGACCGGGCCCCAGTCCTGATGGAGGAAATTGCAGCGGCCGGTGAGGAACTCGCGTCGGGCGGGCATGCAGGGCAGCGAACAAGCCCAGTGATTGTCGAAGGTGACGCCGTGCGTGGCGAGTCGGGCGAGCGCGGGCGTTTGCACCCACGAATTCCCGTACGGCTGGAGATAATCGCGCCGCACCGTATCGGCGACAAGGAAGAGGGTGTTCACCGAGAAGTGGAAGGCTTACCGGCCCCAGTAGAACAGGCCGCTGAAACCGCTGTGAGCGAGCGAGTATTCCACCCATAAGAGGCCTGCCGGATAGTAACGGCTGCCCGGCTTGCCCTCGAGATGGCCGTCACCGTAGATGATGTTCTGGTAGTCGGGGAGGTAGGGGTTGGCGGTGGGATGGTTGATCCAATCCTCTCCCCAGTACACGCTGCCGCCAATGAACACCAAGTCGGCCATCATGATGCGGCCCGCGGGATTGCTGTCCGTGAACCGACGCAGGGGAGGCAGGCTGCCCCAATTTTGCGCGCTCCATCCCAGATTGTGGTCGCCGCCGCCGTTGTCGTACAAGCCGGTCAGCAACTGGTAGTGGGTGGTCTTGGCCGGTCCCCAGCCAGAGATTACGGTGTTCCATTCATTGAGGAATCGCTTGGAGCTGGGACAGCGCCGCAAGCCCTGGGTGATCCCCTGCGCCTGCCACTGTTTCCACGTCATGCCATAGCCAGGGTTGGCCTCGTCGTCGTTGATGTTGTTGGGGAAGCGATAGCCGTGGTTGGTCAGGTAGGACCTGGGAAGGTAATCATCGTTTTCGTTGGCATAACTGCTCGCCGCCAGCGCCCACTGCTTGAGATTGGAGGCGCACACCGTCCGCTTCGCCTTTTCGCGGGCGTTCTTCAGCGCGGGCAACAGCAGCGCGGCGAGAAGCGCGATGATCGCGATGACGACGAGAAGTTCGACGAGTGTAAACGCGGCGTGAGTGCGTAATGGTAGGGACGGCTCTCCGAGCCGTCCGTTGCGTCGCGGCATGCGCGGACGACTCTCCGCGCCGTCCCGACCGGACAAAGCAGAACGGGGCGGACACCTGCCCGCCCCGCCATCCACGATTGCCTTCTGAATGTCCAAACGCGGGAACATTCCAAACCCGCCGGTTACGGGCGGAGCAATTTCCGCCGTTGCCGCCAGACCAGCGCCCCGCCCGTCACGAGCAGGAACAACGTGCTGGGTTCGGGCACCGCGAGCGCGTCATCAAAGGCGATGTAGTGAGCGAGGATGTCGGCACCGCTAAGTGCGGTTTCATAGATCGCCACCTCATCAAGTGTCCCGCGGAGGAAGCCCGACCCCGCGGCACCGGATGGGTTCTTGTAGCTGGCAATCACCAGCGTGCCGTTGGCGGCTTCGGGAGTCACGCCTGCGTGGCTGAGCGCGGCAACTCCATTTGTGTAAAACTGCAAACCACCGCTGCCGTTGTACACCAGCGCCAGATGAAGGTACGTGCCAAACGCGGAGATGTAGCCGCCTCCCCAACCGTACTCAGTTCCGCCGATAAAGCTGCTAAAGTATGACCCAGACCCGTCAAAGGCTTGTTGCACCAAGGCGCGACCCGTGCCAGTCCCGTTATTCTGTGACACGATGCCCTTGGATTCGCCAATAACTTCCGGTTTGATCCAAAATTCGATGGTCCACGCAGCCGTGGGATCGATCACCACGGGGGTATCCACAAAGCTCGTGCCGATGTCGCCCCGAAAACGGACGGCGGTGTCCGGATCCATGGTGAGCGCGCCAGTCTGACTGAAATTGAACGTTCCGTTCGGCACGGAGGCCGTGCTGTCATACGTGCCGTGATTAGCGTTACCGGAAGAATCGCTCGCGGTTGGGCCACTCGATTCGCCGAGCCGGTAGTACACCGTCGGGTTATCCGCGATGACTTCCGAGAAGTAGCTGGCGTGAACGGCCAGCGGCGCAAGCAGGGTGAGGGTAAGGAACAGACGGACGAATTGCTGATAGTTCATAGTGGTCTCCCGTTAAACCTTCTTCTTGACCGCACTATAGGGAAATAGGTTTGCGCCTGCAAACCCGGCAGTTGCCCGGCAGTTTGGTCAATCCGCCGCGACCAGCCGGTAGCGCAGCGTGAAGGGCGCGCCGCCGGTCAGCCGCACCTCACCGGGGGCGGTGACGCAGGGATTGAGCATCCGCAACTCGCGGTGGTTGAACCAGCGCGCGGGCGGGTTGCCGGCAGCGGGGATCACCGTCACGCTGCCCACCCCGGTCACCTCGGCCCGATACCACGGCGAGTCCGGCCAGCAGGTGGCCGGTTGCTGGTAATGCGGGTCGGGCAACGGCACTTCGCCGGTCGGATCGAAGAACCGCACCGCCCTATCGCGCGGCAAGCGCACGCAAAACCCGGCAAACGCCGATTGCGCCAGCCGCAGGTCAAACGCCGGCGTCAGCCGGTACTCGAGGTCCACCACGAACGGCTCGCGGCAGGTGATTGTCGTTTCCTCCGTCAGCATCACCACGTCCCCGGCCAGCCACTCGTTGCGCGCGCGCAGTTCCGTGTCGGCAACTTCCGCCGAGCGGTTGACGATCCGGCGGCCTTCGACCGGCGCGTGCGCGCCCCAGCCCCAGAAATCGCCGGCCACCTTGCCGTGCATCGCGTACCACGCGAGAAACACGCCGCGGTGATGCGGATGATCCGGCGGCGCAAGATCGGTGATGACGTTCCCGTTCGGCGTGTAGAGCGGATGAATGAAGCCCGCGTGCGGCTCATTCTCGATCACAAATTCGAGCATGCACCGGCCATCGGCGAGTTTCAGCGGAACGGTTTTCATCAGGGTTTGTCTTTCGTGGTGTGCTTGGTTATCGTCGCGGCCAATCCATGATTCCGACACCATCGCCGCGCGTGGCGAATTTTGAAAGGCTGGCGTTTGGGATGTTCATCCATTACGGCTTGTATTCATTGCGCGAGCGCGATGCGTGGCTGCAACACCGGGAGCCAACGCCCGCCAGCGAATATGAAAAACTGGCCGCCCGATTCACCGCGCAGCAGTTCGACGCCGCCGACATCGTGCGCACCGCGCGGGCGGCGGGGATGCGGTACATCACGCTCACCACCCGGCATCACGAAGGCTTTTCGTTGTACGACACGCACGGGTTGTCGGCGTTCGACGCGCCGCGCGCGGCGGCGGGACGCGATCTGGTGGCGGAATTTGTCACGGCGTGCCGGGCGGGCGGCATCGTGCCGTTCTTCTACCACACCACACTCGACTGGCGCTGGGACTCGGCGAATTGCGACACCGCCAAATTCAACGAGTACCTCGACTATCTCCACGCCTCCGTCGAATTGCTTTGCACCCGGTACGGGCCGGTCGGCGGGTTCTGGTTCGACGGCAACTGGTCGCGCCCGCAGGCCGACTGGAAGGAGGACCGGCTCTACGCGATGATCCGCCGTCACCAGCCCGACGCGATCCTGATCAACAATACCGGCATCTTCGCGCTGGGAGCGACCGGCCATCCGGAGATTGACTGCGTGACTTTCGAGCAAGCGCCCGCCGCGCCGATGGATCGCGCCGGCCACGCGAAACATCTCGCGGCGGAAACCTGTCAGACGATGAACAATCATTGGGGCGTCGCCGTCAATGACCTGAACTTCCGCAGCCCCGCGCAACTCATCGAAAGTCTCGCCCTTGCCCGCAAGGTCGGCGCAAACCTGTTGCTCAACGTCGGCCCAACCGCCAACGGCGCGCTGCCCGCGTACGAACGCGCCACGCTGGGAGTGATCGGCCAATGGACGAGCCGGCACGCCGCCGCGATTTACGACGGCAAACCGGTCGCCTGCCGCTGCGAGGGACGCGATTTCGTCCTGGCCGCCAACGGCGCGCATTACTATTTCGCCTTCGATCTGCCCGCGCTCGATGTTGGCGCAAATGCCGGCCAAGCCCAGGTGCACACGATCAGCGGCTTGCCGGTGCGTGCCGCCCGCTGGCTCGACAACGGCGCGCCAATCACCTTCACCGCAGAAGCCGACCGTGTCACCCTCCAGTTGCCGTCGTATCCTTACGGCGTGAACTGGGTGGTGCGCGTCGCGCAGCTTGAAGTGTGACCGGTCGAACAAATGGAGCGGATGTCCATCGTTTGGCCATGCTCTCTTCCGCATCGCTCACAGATAGTTCTTCATCCACAGTTCCGGTCGTTGCGCCAACGCGGCCGGGTCGTGACCGGTGGCGAGCTTGCCGTCGGCGGCGGTGCGGTACTGCGGGCGATTCCAGTCGTCGTTGGTCAGCGTCGGCCACATCGTTTTCACGCGCGTCGTTTGCAGCAGCCAATCCGATATCCGCCGCCGGCATTTCGCGGCAGTGGCCGGTTGTTCGGCGAACGGGTTGCGGGTCTCGG
>CAZJCX010000205.1:0-5682 GCA_964544425.1 uncultured Verrucomicrobiota bacterium | reverse complement strand
TGCGCAGGAACAGTTGCCCGAACACCGGCGTGCCCGTGCTCGTCACCGAGATCGCCCCGCCACCACCGACCACCTCGAACACCACCGGCGCATTGCCCAACGGCAACCCGTTCGTACCGGTCACCGAGATCACCAACGGCTGCCCCAAAAACGAGTTCGTCGTCCCCCACTGGTTGTTCCCCGAAACAACCGCCACCGTCGGCAACACCCCGTTGTAGTAGTCCAGCGGATCGGTCGTATCAATCACCACCTCGTCGCCATCTACCACATCATCACCGTCCGTGTCTTGGGCGTGCGGGTTCGTTCCGTGGACGTTGATCTCATCGGCGTTGGAAAGGCCATCGGCGTCGCTGTCCATCTGGTGGTAATCAGTGATTTCCTCAGCGGTAAGCGCCCGGTGGAAGATTTGCACGTTATCCACGCGCCCGCTGATCGCCGCGCCGGTGGCATCCTTACCGATCCAGAGCGGCCATGCTCCCGCGTCGATGGTGTTCGTAATCGCCAGACTGCCGGTCGCCGCGCCGTCCAAATACACCAGCATCTGCGTGCTGTCATAGACCCCGGCAACGAAATGCCAGTGCAAGTTCGTGATGGCGCTTGTGCCGGTCAGTGTCTGTGGCGCGCCACCCAGAAACAGTTTCAGTCGCGGTTGCCCGGAAACTAGCGACAGGACGTAGCTGCCGGTCGCCCCATTCGTCGCGGTTCGGGACACAATCGCGCCCGAAGCCGAGGCCGTTGTCTTGACCCACGCCGCAATCGTCACCTGATTGCTCACCGCCGCCAACGCCGCATTCGTCGCCACTTCCACAAACCCGTTACCCGTCCCATCAAACGCCAGCGCGTTGCTCGCCACGCCGCTGGTCCAAGCCGGCGCCGGACTGCCAAGCAACTGGCCCGAAGGCGCGCCACAAATCAAGTCGCGCGTCGCAGTACCGCCACCCTCATTCAACGCGTACCAAGCCACCGCTCCATTGAAGACGCTCCGCAATTGATCGGCGGCCATGCCGGAATGGATCCCCGCCGGAAACTCCGCCAGCAATTCACACCACGTCGTGATCGCATCCCCGCCGCGCTCCGCGTACAACTGCGCCAAGCCCTTGTGATAGAGATACGTCGAACGCAGGAATCCATTGGTAACCGTGAATGTGTCGAACTGCGCCGCAACTGCTGAGTAGTCCGGCGGACCTTGACCGACAAGTTGCTCCGGATCCACCGACGGCGCATAAAGAGCATCCATCGCCAGATATGTTCGCGCGTATTCTGCGTATCGTCCGGTCTGCACGGTCTGTAAAATCTGTTGCGCGTTGGTCTTCAAAACCCCGCTCAAATCTGTCGGCGCTGATATCAAAGTTATCTTCAGAAGCGTGTTGCTCAGTAAGACTGGAGACAGTGACTGTTCGACTTGAGAAACTGAAAGCACATTGAACTGATTTGTCTCCGTGCCCACAACAATAACGTATTCTCCGGACTGTGTGAAAACATTCGTTTCCGGCCCGCCTGCTTGATCGAAAATGATGCACAGGGTCTTTGTGCCGCCAACTTCTATCCGGGTTGCAATATAGTTCGCGGCATCCATAAAGTTGGTTCGAGCTTCCCCTTGAGGAGTTACAGCGATTGTGGAAACCGAATTTTGGAAGGTCGCCTGATTCGTGCTAAGCGAGATTATAGAAGGCTCGTAAGGGACGATGTTCTCGATCGCTCCATAAACACTCGAAGCGGTATTAATCGCTAATATGTAGCGGAGACATAACCCGAGGTGTTTACTCGCTTGATGCTTTGATTTCCACCACCACGTCGTCATTTATACCTCCGTCGTCTTTACGGTTTGGACCGTCTGACTGAAGTCGCACCACATTCGTGCTGCTGGTGCTGTTGAAGTGGATAGGTCTACCCCATCCATCATGAAGCCACTCGTAAGATTTTTGTGCTTTGGCAGGAAGTTCCAAGAAGACAAAACCTTTGGGATTTTCCACTGAGTTTGTGGCACTACTTAAGAGAACAACAATATGTTCCAAATCACCGGTCGGAAACTTGCCATACGCTTTATAATATCCGGCGAAGCCGCTCTTAAGTGACACTAACTTTGGCATGGTTTTGTACCATCCTCTTGGATAACGAGTGACATGAACTGCGCCACCGAAAAACACCGCCCAAACAGCAGTGCCAATGAGCAACACAATTAGGACCACTTTCACCTTCATAGAAGCGTTACCAAGCGTACAGTGAACGAATCAGTTGGATTTCCTCATCACGAAACTGATCCGAATTTCCAAAGATTCCCGGATCTTCATTCATTAAGTTATTCCCTGATGGATGACCGACTCCTGACCCGGCAGTGTGGCCAATTTCGTGAGCACTGACATGTGGCTCATCAGGAATCGATCCCGCCGAATCATGAAAGTCTCGAAGTATTTCGAGGAAAACCGCCGAGACGTTTTGGCCCGTGTGAGGAGACGCACCGTATAAAATGTCATCAGTGTTCGATTCTGGAGTTGCTCCAGGGAAAGGCACCGGGGTTAAACCAACACCGTCGGGATCGTAGTCTGAGATTAACCCGATAAATGGATTGTTGATAATTTGGAATATATTTTTATCTGGCTCAAAGCATGAAACCAACAAGGTCGCCCACCTATCCTGCAAGCTCGCGAGATCGGCTGTGTTGTTCAACGTGAAATACAATTGAGAAGTTGTAAGTTGACGTATGAATGGTCTGGTATTGATGATGTTGCCCTCCGCGCTGGTATCCGCATTTGTGGGAACTACGTAAGCTTTGGAAAGCGCTTGTGGAAGTATTGAACCATAGTCCGCAAATCGCGGGGAATTGAAAATACCGAAGTTATCGTCATCCCACATCCGAAATTGTGCTGTAGTCGCCGCCTTGATCTGATTGATTTGAGTCGTTGTCAACGCAGGATAAACTGCAATTTTCCAGCGCCCGAACGGTGTCCCAAAGAATCCGGACTTATTCTTGAGCACGAGGAAGTCTGGGAAAGGCGTGGTGGTGACTCCCGCAGTGGTTAATAGAAAACGTAGTCTTCCGCCCTCATACTCATCATTATCAGGCAAGTATGAAACGCCGACTATACCTGAGGATTTGAACCAGTAATTATCAGGCACTCCCAAACTCGTCTTATCCACCCATCCAAGGACTGACATCTTGTTTGAACTCACGCTACTCATGGAATCCCGCTCAATCCACAACCTGCGCCACACGGTCAGCAATTCGGTGATCTTGCCGGTGTTGAAGGCGGCGACGGGGGCGCTGTCGCCGGGGACGTAGATCGTGTCGGGAATGCTGTTCGTCACCGAGAGTTTGGCGAGTGAGCCGGCGTCGCACGAGGCGGCGACGCGGAAGTTATTCCCCGGCTGGCGGCTAACCGTGAGCACCACGGACGCGGTGGCTATACCGCTGCCGCTGTAGAAGCTCAAAGCCGATGACGCACTGAGTGCTCCTCCGTTCGGCGTGCCGGTGCCGTCAGAGCGATTGTCCCCACCGGCGCCGACGCCAACCGTGGTGTCGTTCGCGTCGACGGGGGAGGCATTGGTGCTGGGGTCGTCCACGTCGAGGACGCGGAAGTAGATCGGGATGCCGTTCGTCGGGGGATTGACCGTAGCCACGACGCGGACGGTGCGGGCTTCGGCGGTGTCGCTGGGGCTGTCCTTGTCCGGGAACATCTTCACGCCAACGGTGCCGGTGGGATGGTTGTTGGCGCTGAGCGGTCGATTGATCTGTTCCCACACAACCGATTGCACCTCGAACACGTTCGCGGTCGCCGTTTGGCTGCAGCCGCCGTAGGTCACGCTGACCAACTGGGCGAGACCGGCCGTCGTGAAGACGACGGCGTTGGAACTCACGGTGCCGTCGGGGGAATAGGTCACAACTCCGGCAGGGTTCCAAGTGAATGTTCCGCTGCCGGCAGGGGCCGCCGTCGCGACGAAATAATTCGTGCAGTTGATGCAGGTGTTGGTGTCCAGCGGCGTCAACGTCACCACATAGCTCACATTCGTCGCCACGGCGTTCGTGCTGTAGCTGCCGGCGGGATCGAGCGTTTCGCCACTGGTGGTGAAGGTGATTACGTTCGTGCCGGCATTCGACACCGTGAACGTCGCCTGCGTTCCGCTGCCGCTGGCGGCGTTCGGGTCGGTCACGCTCCACGTCGTCACGAGGTTCGTCAGCACCAAGTCGCTGACTTCATTGGTCGTGGCGCACCCGTTCACATCGCTACGATAGCGCAAGCCGGTGTTTGTGGAAATATTTGCCGTGAATGTTGCTGTTGTGCTCGCGCAGGACGCCACCTCGCCGCTCACCGTCAGGCTGATGCTCGGCGCGTTGCTCACCGCCCAGCCGCCCCACAGATTGGTCAGGATTGTCACCGTCGCGGAGGCCGACGAACTGCCGCAGCCCGCGGTCACCGTCGCCACGACGCCGGTATTCGCCGCCACAAACACCACGCTCGTCCCGCTCCCGACGATGCTGCCGGCGCTGCTCGGATCAACCGTCCAATCCGGATTGTGCGGCAGCGTTTGGCCCGCCGGATCAGTCGTGATCGTGAACGTGTTGCTGCCGCCGGCGCAGACCGTCGCGCTGCTGGGCGCGATGCCGGACACCGCCACCACCATCACCGTCGCGCAATTATCAATCCCGCACCCGCCACAGGCCGGGTTGGGACAGATGATCTGTTGGCCGGTGCTGCCGTAACTCGTCGTGTTCGTCTGGTTCACGCTCTGCCCCTGACAATCGACACCAGACTGCGTGACCGTCACCGTCTCCCCCACGCACACCTTCGCCGGCGTCGCGCTGACCGTCACCGAACAATGCGCCCACGCATTGTACACCCGGATCAGGACGAATGTCGCCGCCAGAATCAGTGCCAGATAGCGCTGCGGCGCGCCCGGCGGTCGCGCCCTACCGGCTCTCATGCGTGGTCTCCTGCTTCGCCAAACGCGGTTCACACTCCCGTTTCAGCCAGACCTCCGCGAGCACTGGGTAGTTCGCGCTGCCGGTCGCTTTGAGCGACTGCAAGCCGGTCGTCGCCTCCTCAATCTTGCCTTCCGCGTGGAAGCTCTGCGCCTTCAACCATCGCGCGTAGTCCCGGTACTTCGGGATCGCCGGCCACGCCAGCATCCGGTCGTAATGCGCCCGCTCCGCCGCGCGTTCACCCAACTTCCCGCAACTCTGTCCCGCCGCGATCTCCGCTTCCATCGCCAAGTCGGTTGCGGGAACCAAATCGGCGCACGCCACGAATTGCGGCAACGCCCGCGCGAAATCGTTCTCCCGCCAGAGACATTCTCCCAATCGGATGTGCGCCTTCGCCCGCTGATACTCCGTCGCCGCCGCCACCTTCGCCCCGATGATCGTCTCGAAGAACACCTTCGCGCTCGCGCAATTCAACGCCCCCGCCTCCCGCTCGCCCAACTCATACAACTCCTGCACCGACAACTCCGACGCGGCGAGCAGAGACGCCAACCCCTGCGTATCCTTCGCCGCAATCAACGCCCCGATCTCCGCGAGCAACTCCAAGCCGGTGGGAGGCTGGGGGTTGGGATTTGGCGTTTGGGGATTGGAAGATTCTGGCGAAGCCAGTTTCACTACCCGGTAATACCGCTCCGCCACTTCGCCGGGCGGCTTCCGCGACGCATCACCGCGATCCACCCATTCACTCCACGCATTCGTCGCCACCA